>DASXVK010000068.1:0-8650 GCA_036504295.1 Polyangia bacterium | reverse complement strand
GCACGCGCGGAGCTGCGGGCCCACGGCCTCGCGCTGACGGCGGCGCAGGAGGCGCGGTGGCAGGCGCTCCACGAGCGCAGCGCCGGGCTCTTCGACGTCCGCTGGAACCCGCGCCGCGCGACGCCGCGCCTCGTGCGATCGGACCTGCCGCCGCTCGCCGGCGCGACGCCCGTGGCCGCGGCGGCGGCGCTCGTCGCCGAGGTCGCGCCGCTCGCCGCCGCCGGCGCGGGCAGCACGTTCCCGCTCCTCGAGGCGATCCCCGTCGACGGCGGCACCGTCCTTCGCCACGCCCACGCCGTCGACGGCATCCCGGTGCTCGGGGACGCGATCACCGTCGCCGTGCGCCAGGACCCCGAGGGCCCCGCCGCCACCGCGGCGGCGCTGACCCTCGCGCGCGGGCTCGAGGGGGCGGCGGCGCAGCGGGCCCGCGCCGTCCCGCCTGCCCGCGCGCAGGCGGCGGCGGCGGCCGACTACCTCGCGCACGCGCCCGCCGCGCCGGTGACCTCGCGCGCCGCGCTCGCCATCTGGACCGACGGCGTCGACGGCTCGCTCGTCTACGACGTCACGGTCGCGGCCCGTCCCGGCGAGGGGCGGCGCTACCTCGTCGACGCCATCGCCGGCAGCGTCGTCAGCTCGACGGTGACGGCGCGTCGTGACCTCCCGCCTGCGCCGGGTCCGCCGCTGGCGTTGTCGGGCTACGTCTTCACCCCGCCCGACACCGAGCCGGTGTTCGTGGGCGGGCTGTTGCGCGACAAGGTGCCGCTCGCGCACACGCTGGTGTGCGGGCCGGCCGGCGACTGCGAGCCCACCGATGCCGCCGGCCATCTCCCGGCGTGGGCGTCGGCCGGCGCGCGGGTCGCGATGTGCGGGCCGCGCGACGACGACGTCGCTGAGGACCCGGGCGAGCCCTTCTGCCGCCAGGCGATCGTGCCGGACGGCGGCTGGATCCAGATCCCGGTCGCCTGCGGCTTCAGCCCGTGCGACGACCCGTGGCCCGAGGCCTACCGCGTGCTCGTCGCGGCCGAGACGCACTTCCTCTGGGAGTACCTCTACTCCCGCTGGAACGCCGTCTCCGTCCGCCAGGACGCGGTGCACCGACGCCTCCTCTCCACCATCCCCGTCGATCCCTTCACCCAGGTACCGGACTGGAGCAACTGCATCGACGGCGGCGACACGATCACGCTCAAGCTCCCCACGGGGTGGGGCTCGCTCTTCAAGGACGCGACGCACGAGTACGGCCACTTCCTCGCGTGGGAGGGCTCGGCGCGCGCGCCGGCGTGCCTCGCCGCCTCGGAGGGCTTCGCCGAGTACGTGCGCAAGGCCTCGACCGACTTCGCCCAGGAGTGCCGCCGCATCGACTCGGTCGACTACCACCTGACGCGCGATCCCGGCGACCTGTCGCTCTCCATCGAGGCGGCCCCGGCGTGGGACCCGGGCGGCTACTACTGGAGCATCGGGCGCTTCAACCCGGAGCGGCCCGGGCACGAGCATCTCTGGAGCCCGTACTTCAGCCGCCCGATCTGGACCGGCACCTGGCTCGAGGTCCGCGCGCAGGTGCCGGACACGAACGCCGACCGGATGGCCCTGCACGCGGCGCGCTCGCTGACCGACGGCGAGTGCGACCCGGCGCCGGCCTTCGCCGCCACCCTCGACCTGATGCTGATCTTCGACCTCGACGCCCACGCGGCGGTGGTGCGGCGCGCCTTCGCCCACCACGGCTACCCGGCCGAGGACGGCGGCGCGCGCCACCCCGACACGCGCGAGGCGCCGCGGGTCGTCGCCTGGGCGCCGAACCTCGCCGATCCGCTCTCGAGCACCGCCTCGTTCACGACGTTCGTCGGGCCGGAGGAGCGCGCCGACTGGTTCCTCCTCTGGGCCGAGCGCGGTCAGGTGTACGACTTCGCGACCACCAGCGACGGCGCCCCGATGTTCGACACGGTGCTGCGGCTGGTGGATCGGGCCGGGCGGGAGCTCGGCCGCAACGACAACTGCCGGGACGCCGTCGGGGCCGCGTACCTGTCGCAGATCGACTTCCGCGGGGCCGAGCCGCAGGCCTGCGACCCGCCCCTGTCGCCGCTCGCGTCGAAGCTGCGCTGGCGGGCCGACCGCGACGGCTGGGTGTCCCTCGAGGTGCGCGCCGCCGTCGACAGCCCGCCCGCGCGGGCCCGCGTGCTCGTGCGGCGCGCCCCGGACCCCTCGGGCTCCGGCGACCTCGCCTCGGCGTGGCCGCTGCATCGCTGGCAGGCGGCGTTCGGCCCGACGCCGGCGGCGGTCGGCCGCACGATGCCGTCGGGCCACCGCCGCGACGCCTACCGCTTCCTGTGGAACCCCGGCGTCGCCGCGGCGAGCGCCGACGGGGCGCCCGAGGGCCGCTGCGACCTCGGCGTGGAGCTGCACGTGGCCGCCGACGCCCGCGTCGACGTCGACCTCGCCTTCGTGCCGGCCGACCCCCGCCGGCGCGAGGTGCCGCTCTCGCCCTCGTTCACCGTCGAGGCGGGCGAGGAGCACGTCGAGACGATCACCTCGTTCGCGTCGCCGTACTACCGGCGCGATCCCGGCTTCTACGTCGTGGCGATCACCCGGCCGACGGTGTGCCACGGCGGCCTCACGCCGTGGGAGCCGACGTCCTGCAAGCCCGCCTCGGGCCCGCTCGGCTACCGCGTCTGGGTGAACGAGGCCCGCGCCCCGGCCGCGCACGGGCGCCTGGTGCAGCGCTGCCCCGTGGCCGACGAATCCGATCTGACGCCCGCGGCGCCGGGCGGGGCCGCCTACCCGAACGCCCTCACCATCCCGCGGCTCGACGGCGCGTGGGGCGACCTCATGCCAGCGTTCCACAGCGTGCCCGCGACCTTCTACGGCGTCGACCGCGGCGGGCGGACCGACGAGGACCTCTACCGCGTCCACCTCAACCGCGGCGAGATGCTCACGATCGCGCTCGAGCGGTGGGGCTTCGCCGCGACCCTCGACGCGCTGGGGCCGGCCGGCATGTGGACCGGTGAGGCGCCGGGGACCTTCCTCCAGGGCTGGCACCCGGGGCGCGGCTTCGACCAGAGCCGCACCTACCTCTGGACCGACGACGCCTCCGACTGGCCGCTCACGCTCGTCGCGCAGCAGACCGGCGACTACCTGATCCGGGCGCGGCCGCGCCACCCCGGGGAGCTCGGCTTCTACACCATCAGCTTCCGCCTGCACCCCGGGTCGTTCGTGCACGCCCCGTCCTTCCCGCGCGCGCCGTGAGCCGCGCGCCTGTCGCCGCCTGTCGCCGCACGCCTCTTGCCCCGTCCCTCCGCCTGCGGTACGTTCGCCGCCTACCAGGGAGGCACGGCGATGCCGCAGCACTTCGCCCTCACCGCCGTCGGACCCGATCAGGCGGGCATCCTCGCGGCGCTCACCGAACCACTCGTGCGCCTGCGGTGCAACCTCGAGGACTCGAGCGCGACGATCCTCCGCGGGCACTTCATGCTGATGATGGTGGTCCGCGCGCCCGACGAGGTGGACGCGCCCGCCCTGGTCCGCGAGGTGCAGGGGAAGTGCCGCGAGCTGAAGGTCGACATCAAGATCGACGCGCGGCCGCTGCCGGTGCTCGGGCCGGCGCCCCAGGCCTCGCACGTGCTCTCCGTGTACGGCGCGGACAAGCCCGGCATCGTGCACCGGGTGGCGCAGATCCTGGGCGCGCGCGGCGTCAACATGCTCGACATCAAGTCGCAGGTCGTCGGGCGGCCCGGCCGGCCCGTGTACGCCATGCTCCTCGAGGTGCTGCTGCCCGAGGCGCTGCCCGAGGCCGAGCTCCGCCGCGACCTCGACGAGATGGCCCAGCAGCTCAGCGTCGACGTGAGCCTGCGGCCGATCGAGGAGCGCTGAGGGCGCTCACGGGGCGCGACTTGCGCGCGGGGTGTACGATCGGCGGATGCGCGAGCTGGTCGCCCGCTTCGCCCAGTACCTCGAGGCCGAGAAGCGGTCCTCGCCGCACACCCTGCGGGCCTACCTGCGTGATCTCGAGGAGTTCATCGCCTTCGCGACCGACAAGCTCGAGGGTCGCGGCCAGGAGCTGACGCCAGCGACGCTTGACGTGCCGCTGTGCCGTTCTTACCTTGCGTCCCTGTTCGGGCGAAACGAGCCCGCCACCATCGGCCGCAAGCTCGCCAGCCTCCGGAGCTTCTGCCGTTACCTCGTGCGGCAGCGAGTCCTCGCCGACAGCCCGGCGCGGCTGCTGAAGACGCCGAAGCAGAAGAAGCCCTTGCCCAAGCTCTTGCCCGTCGACGATGTCTTTCGCCTCTGCGAGGCGCCGCGGCCCCGCGACGCCGACGATCCGGTGATCGCCGCCGCCGCCGCGCGCGACCGGGCCATCGTCGAGATGCTCTACGGCGCCGGGCTGCGCGTCTCGGAGTGCGTCGGCCTCGACCTCGGGGACGTGGCGCGCGACGCGGGCCGCGCGCTCGTGCGCGTCCGCAGCGGCAAGGGGCGGAAGGACCGCGTCGTGCCCCTCGGCACGAAGGCGGTCGCGGCGCTCGAGGACTACCTGCGGCTGCGCGGCGCGCTGTGCCACCCCCGCACCGGCGCGCAGGACTTGCAGGCGATCTTCCTCAACCACCGGGGCGGGCGCCTGACGGCGCGCAGCATCGCCCGCAACCTCCTGCGCGACGAGATCACGAGCGGCGTCCGGGCCGCGAGCCCCCACGCGCTCAGACACTCGTTCGCCACCCATCTCCTCGACGGCGGGGCCGATCTGCGCTCGATCCAGGAGCTGCTCGGCCACGCCAGTCTCTCCACCACCCAGCGATACACGCACGTCTCCATCGATCATCTGATGGAGGTGTACGACCGCGCGCACCCGCATGCGAAGGGCAACGATGGCAAGAAGTGAGAGCGAGAGAGTCCGGTCGCCGTTCAGGGGGGGGCTCGGCCCGCCCCCCCTCGACGGGACCACAGAAACCCGCTCGCAAGCGAGCGGGCGGCCGTCGAGCCTCCCCCCCACCGCGCGCTGCCCGCGCGAGCCAAGGCTCGATCGTGCGTCGTGAGTGTGTGGTTGTCCGGTCTACGACGGTCCTCGCGGTCCGCCGGGACGGCAAGGTCGTGCTCGGCGGCGACGGCCAGGTGACGGTCGGCCAGACCGTGGCCAAGGCCTCGGCCCGCAAGGTGCGCCGGCTGCACGACGGGCAGGTGCTCGCAGGGTTCGCGGGCTCGGCCGCGGACGGGATCGCGCTGCTCGAGAAGTTCGAGGCCAAGCTGAAGGAGTTCAACGGCAACCTCGCCCGCGCGGGCGTCGAGCTCGCCAAGGACTGGCGCACCGACCGCGTGCTGCGCCGCCTGGAGGCGATGATGATCGTCGCCGACCGCGAGCGGACGTTCCTGCTCTCGGGCACCGGCGACGTCATCGAGCCCGACGAGGGCGTCATCGCCATCGGCTCGGGCGGCCCCTACGCCCACGCCGCCGCGCGGGCGCTGCTCGAGCACACGCAGCTCGGCGCCCGGCCGATCGCCGAGGCGGCGCTCAAGATCGCCGCCGACATCTGCATCTACACGAACCAAACCCTGACCTTCGAGGAGCTCTGAGGTGACGCAGAAGACGAAGCCGCGGTCCACCGCGCTGACCCCGAAGGCCATCGTCGAGGAGCTCGATCGCTACATCATCGGGCAGAAGAACGCCAAGCGCGCGGTCGCGGTCGCGCTGCGCAACCGCTGGCGCCGGCAGCAGGTGCCTGACCCGCTGCGGGACGAGATCGCCCCCAAGAACATCATCATGATCGGGCCGACGGGGGTCGGGAAGACCGAGATCGCGCGCCGCCTCGCGAAGCTGGCGCAGGCGCCGTTCCTCAAGGTCGAGGCCTCCAAGTTCACCGAGGTCGGCTACGTCGGCCGCGACGTGGACTCGATGATCCGCGACCTCGCCGAGATCGCGGTGAAGATGCTCAAGGACGAGGAGCAGCAGAAGGTGCGGCCCCGCGCCCGCGAGCACGCCGAGGACCGCCTCCTCGACATCCTGCTGCCGCGGCCGCAGAGCCGCGGCCCGCGCCGCGGCCCGCCGGGCGCCATCGAGCTGCCCGAGAGCACCGACGAGCTCACCGCCGGCGCCGACGTGACCGCCGACACCTACGCCGCCACGCGGACGAAGTTCCGCGAGCTCTTGCGCGCGGGCAAGCTCGACGACCGGCAGGTCGAGATCGACACCCAGGAGGGCAACACCGCCTTCTTCGACGTCTTCTCCGGCACCGGCGTCGAGGAGATGGTCGTCAACATGAAGGACCTCCTCGGCGGCCCGAAGAAGACGAAGCGGCGCCGCGTGGCGGTCCCCGACGCGCTCGAGCTGCTGACGCAGGAGGAGGCCCAGAAGCTCATCGACATGGACCGGGTGACGAAGGACGCCATCACCCGCGCCGAGAACGCCGGCATCATCTTCATCGACGAGATCGACAAGGTGGCGGGCCGCGAGAGCGGCGGCCACGGGCCCGACGTGTCGCGCGAGGGCGTGCAGCGCGACCTGCTGCCCATCGTCGAGGGCTCGTCGGTCAACACCAAGTACGGCCTGGTCAACACCGAGCACATCCTCTTCATCGCGTCGGGCGCGTTCCACGTCGCGAAGCCGTCCGACCTCATCCCCGAGATGCAGGGCCGCTTCCCGATCCGCGTCGAGCTCGAGGCGCTCCGGCCCGGCGACTTCGTGCGCATCCTCACCGAGCCCGAGAACTCGCTCATCCGGCAGTACACCGCCATGCTGCAGACCGAGAGCATCGGCATCACCTTCACGCCCGACGCCATCGAGGAGCTGGCGAAGATCGCCGGCACCATCAACGAGCGCACCGAGAACATCGGCGCCCGGCGGCTGCACACGGTGATGGAGCGCCTGCTCGAGGAGCTGCTCTTCGAGGCGCCCGACCTGGGGCCGCGCGACATCGAGATCACGGCCCAGTACGTGCGCGACCGTCTGGCGGGCATCGTGAGCGACGAGGACCTTTCGCGCTATATTCTATGAGCGTGATGGGATTGAACAGGGAGGCGGGGAGACGGGGAGCAAACCAGGGTTTGGTGGTGCCGAGAGCGAACGAGCACTGCCCGTTCGCTGTCGGCAGAACCCCAACCAGATCCTGCTCCCCGTCTCCCCGCCTCCCTGTCTTCCTGTCGGCGGCGCTCGCGCTCGCCGCCTGCGGCCCGGCGCTGCCAGCCGTCGAGGGCGGGCCCCGGGCCGCGACCATCGCGCTCGAGGTGCCGGTCGAGCGCGCCACGTTCGGCGAGGG
Source organism: Polyangia bacterium (assembly GCA_036504295.1). Classification (GTDB taxonomy): domain Bacteria; phylum Myxococcota_A; class Polyangia; order JACRCY01; family JACRCY01; genus DASXVK01. Next base: position 1,418 of record DASXVK010000068.1, on the reverse strand, counting down.
CGAGGTCCACCTCACGCTCGGCGCGCCCCTCGCCGGCGAGGCCCGCTTCCGCTTCGACCGCTGCGAGTGGGTCGGGACCGGCCGCCAGCGCCTCGACCGCGCCTGCATCGGGCACTTCAGCCTCCACACGGCGCACGGCCGGCTGACGGGCTCGGCGCGCTCGCTGTGGACCGGGTACCGGGCCCTGCTCGCCGTCTATGGCGAGGTGCGCGTCGGCCACGGCTGCCTCGCCGGCGTGAGCGGCGGCGGCCTCGAGCGGCAGGGGCCGGTGAGCTTCCCCCAGCTCCCGGCGCGGGTGCGGCTCGTGCTCCCGCCCGGCGCGGAGCTGGGCCGGCAGTGCGTGGCCGTACCCCGCGCGCCCGACCTCGCGTCGGCCGTCGCCGCGGCCCGCGCCGCGGACCCGGCGGCGAGCGGCGCTGCGCTCACCGCGCTCGCGGCGGCCCTCGCGTCCCCGCGCGACGAGGTGCGGGCGGCCGCGCTCGCCACCATCGGGTTCGCCGCGTCGGACCCGATCTACGCCGCGTTCCGCGCCGCGCTCGACGGCAACGCGGCCGCGATCACGCAGCTCGACGAGGCGCGCGGCCTGCGCGCGGGCGGCGCCGCGCCGCTCGCCCCCGACTGCGCGCAGCCGGCGCCGGCGGACGACGAGACGGGCCCCCTCCTGACGGCGGCGTGCCAGGGCTTCGACCGCGCGCGGGTCCTGCTCGTCGCGGGCCTCGGGTCGGAGGCGCGCCAGGTGCGGCGCGCGGCCGCGCGGCTCCTCGCCTGGGCCGGCCAGGCGCGCGCCCGGCCGCTCTTCGAGGACGCCATCCGGCGCGCGATCGCGGCCGGCGATCTCACCGCCGCCGTCGATCTCGCCGAGGCCCTGCTCCTGGCGCCCCGGTAGGCCGCCCGCGGATGATTCGGCGGCTGCCGCCGATGCCCGTGGGAACGGTCGAAGCTTGGCTTCGCGTACGCCTTCGCCGGACGCCCAGGCCGAACTCAGCCCCGTCCCTGTCCCTGCGCCATAGGATCAGTCTTAGTGTGCGGCTCGCGCTGGCCGAGGAGGCCGTGTAGGAGCGCGGGCTTGGGCGAGTGCCGGGTCCACGCGCCCGCGCGTACGCGGCTACCGTTTGGTGCGTCCCGGGAACCCCTGCCGGCCCTCACCATGGTGCCGCTGCGGGGTTACGTTCGTCCCCCCGGCAGAGGACCGCCTGCCGAGGCTGCGCAAGGCGGCGTCGCACCATCGCGTCGGCAGTCGTATCTTTGCCGTGGCCTGAGGGCTCGGAGGGGGGGGCTCACCCTGTCGCGGAAGGCATTGCCTGTCCAAGTCGGGGGAGCGGGAGCGGCAGTTGCTCGGATTGCGGGGCGAGGGGCGGCGTTTCGAACGGGTCGTTGAGCCACTCCTGCAACGCGCGATAGGTGAACAGGTTCAGGCG
>DASXVK010000067.1:0-17767 GCA_036504295.1 Polyangia bacterium | reverse complement strand
GGCGGCGGCCGCCTCGGCGGCCGCACCCCTGCGTCGCATGTCCTCCTCGGCAGCCGCGGCCACGCCCACACGCCAAGTGATCAGGCCGATGGCGAGGGCGAGGATGCAGGCAGTGACGCCACCGGCCACGGCCAGCTTGATGGGGCTGCGCAAGCGCGGACCCACGATCGTCCCGTCCGAGTCAGGCACGAAGAACTCGTGCACCTTGCCGCCGGTCTGGCACTGGAGCTGCCAGCCCTCGTACCAGCGTCCCGTCGCGCTCCGCCAGCCCAGGCGGGAGTTGATGCCCACGCCGGGTGCTGGCGCGGCCAGTTCCTCCACGACGCGCGGCAGCCACTCGATCCCGGCCATGCCGGGCGCAGCCGTCGTGAGCGCCTGGTGAACATGGTTGGCGTCCTTGAACCCGAGCGACGACGCCACCTCCACCTCGCCCGTCGCCGGTCCACGCGGCACGCCGGGCGTCCCCTCCGGCAGGCGCAGCCGGCCCTTGGTCGTGCTGACGCGTTGGGCGATGCGCTTGAACCTCAACAGCACCCCCGTCTGCCTGCACCTCTTGCACGCGATGGCGCCGGTGCCGCTGCACCGGCCGCACCGCTGCGGAGGGCTGCCGGCCATGCCCCTGCCGCTGCACTGGCCGCACCGGACCGCGCCGGACCTGTGGCACTCGGGGCAGTCACACACGGAGTAGCTCTCCCGAACGTCGATGTTCGTCGAGCGCAGGTCGTCGGGCCGCGCCGGCGGCCACGCGCGAACCCACGGATCGAGCGGAATCGACTGCGGGAGCGCCGTGCCAGGGGACAACGGTTCCTCGACCTCGCCGACCAGACGCTCGACGACGATGGTGCGGACCTCGAGCTCGCCTCGCACCGCGCGGGTAGCGCCGGTGAGGGTCAGGCCCCGGATACGCTTCTCGTCGGCGAGCTTGCCCCCGCCCAGATCTTCGCGCAACCGACGGAACGCCTGGTCGGCGCTCATGGACTGGCTCTGCCGAGCTGCGCCTGCCATCTCGCTCATGCGGCCTCCCTTCGCATCGCGGCGCGCGCCGTCGCCCCTCGCCGTGCTGCCCGCCCTGCCCGTTGTTGGGCTCGCGTCCCCCGTTGACCATCTTGCTACTCTGCTGCTCACGCCCTCCGTGAATGCCATACGGCTCTGACACGTTCGGCGCGGGGGACCATGCTACGACGCTAGCGCCGTGGTGCGCAAGCCGTTCCGGCGGCTACCGTCGGCCGCGTGACGGTGGGGCGGCAGCGACGCGCCGAGCGCATGGAGCAGTACCAGAGCCCCGCGTACCTGGACCTCCAGGCGCGGCTCGCCGCGAGCGTGCGTCGGCTGCGCGCGCAGCGCGGCTGGAGCCAGGAGGAAGCCGCCCACCGCACCAACATGTCGACGCGGCTCCTGCAGCGCGTCGAGGCGCGCGAGGTGAACGTGACCCTCACGACCCTCGCGCGCCTGTGCGCCGGCTTCGAGGTGGACCCGCGTCGCCTGCTCAGCCCCGCCCCTCGACCACCCCGCGGCCAACCTCGTTCGCTGCCACCGGGTCCCACGCGCCGGCGCCGAGGCTCCCGCGCAGGCGACCCTCGCCCGTGACCCGCGCCCGCGGCGAGGCGTCAACTTGACGCGGCTGCCGCCGCGCGGGTAGCTTCGACCCACTCATCGTTTCGGGGAGGTACGTCCAATGCTCCGGTGGCATCTGGTGGCGCTTGCGCTCGTGCTGGGCCTCGGCGCCTGCACCGAGGAGACGTCGACCTACTGCGATGGCGATCACGGGTGCACGAACCCCGCGCTGCCCCGCTGCGACTATGCGACGCGGACCTGCCGGCCGCCGGACGACGGCGGCGCGCTCGACGGGGGGACGGCCGACGCTCCGACTGATGGAAACGGGGCGGACGCGGGCTGCACCTCTTCGTCTGCTTGCCTTGAGTCCGCTGCCCCGATCTGCGCCGCCGGCGCGTGCCGGGCGTGCGCGTCCCCCGCCGAGTGCAGCGCGCGCGACCCCGCTGCGCCTGGCTGCGCGGCGGATGGCAGATGCGTCGCGTGCGTCGGCTCGACCGACTGCCCCAACGCCGCCACCCCCATCTGCGCGAGCGAGACCTGTCGCGGGTGCCAGAACGCGGCCGAGTGCGCCGCGCGCAGCACGGCCACGCCCGCCTGTCATGCCGACGGACGGTGCGTCGAGTGCCGCGCCAACCTCGACTGCGCGAGCCAGACCGACACGCCCGCCTGTGACCTCGCCACCTCGACCTGTGTGCCGTGCACCAGCGATGACCAGTGCAGCTACTTCTGCGACGCGACCACGGGCCGCTGTGCGACCACGGCGGAGATCACATTCGTCGACAAGGCCGGCCCGAGCTGCGCGAGCGCGGGCACCGGGGCCGGGACGCTGGCCGATCCCTTCTGCGAGATCAAGACCGCCGTCGCCAACCTCGGGTCGGCGCGGTTCGTGTACGTGCGGCCCGGCAGCTACCAGGGCGTCATCGCGAACGGGCCGTCCTTCCGCCTCCGCGCGGAGGCGGGCGCGATGATCACCTCGACGACCGGCACCGCGTGCTTCGGCGTCGGCTTCGGCAGCACCGTCGAGGTCGTGGGGCTCCGCATCGCGGGGGGCGGCCTCAGCAAGGCCGGCTTCGCGGTGAGCAACAGCGCCGGCAAGCTGACGCTGCGGGGAGTGCGCGCGGAGAACCTCGGCGACTACGGCGTGCGGTGCGACACCGGCGGGACCCTCGTGATGGACCGGTCGGAGGTGCTGCACAACACCCGCGGTGGGCTCTACCTGTCGGACTGCGCGTTCACCGTCACGAACAGCGTCATCGCCGAGAACGGCAGCGCCACGGCGCCGTTCGGCGGCGTGTACATCGAGACGGCCCACGCGGGTGCGTCGTTCGTCAACAACACGGTGGTCTCGAATCACGCCACCACGGGCACGGTCGCCGGCATCCTGTGCGCCACGGCAGCGCAGGTCGTGAACAGCGTGGTCTGGTTCAACGATCCGCCGCAGGTGACCAATCCGTCCTGTGCGGTCATCTACTCGAACGTGGCCCAGAGCGGCCTTGGCGGTGTGGGCAACATTAATGCCGCCCCCTCGTTTGTGAGTCTTGTCTCCGGCAACTACCATTACGCTCCTGGTTCGCCTGGCATCGACGTCGCCACCGCGACCGTTGCCCCGGACCACGACTTCGACGGCTACCCGCGCCCGTATGGGGGCGCGCCCGACATGGGGGCGTTCGAGTGGCATCCGTGAGATCGGTCCTGCCGCTGCTCACGGTGCTGTGGGCGGCGCAGGCGCTGGCGGCCGAGCCCGACCTCCTCTTGGAGTCGCGCGCGGGCGATCGGCCGATCGAGATGGACCTGTACCTGAGCCACGTCGCCACGGTCCACGATGGCCGGCCCCTGCTCCACGGGACGGCGCTCAGCGCCCGGCTCGCGGCGCGACTTGGCGCGGTCGCGCGCGACGCATCCGAGGACGAGGCCGCCGCGCTGTACCGGATCGTCGAGGAGGGCGAGCGTGCCTTCCTGCGGGGCGACTTCGGCGCGGCCATCGCGCGGCTTGACCGCGCCGTGGCGGAGCTGGCGGCCCGCGACGCCCTGCTCGGGCGCGACCGCCGCGCCCGCCTCGCGCTCGAACGCGCTCGCCTCTTCCTCGCGCACGTGTACCTCCGCACGGGCCGGCCCCGCGACGCGGCCGCCGCCATGGCCGAGGTGCTGCGCGCCGCGCCCGGCCGGGAGCCGTCGCCCAGGACCTACAGCCCGGAGCTGATCGCGTTTCACCGGCGCGTGCGCGCGGATCTCGATGGCCAGCCGCGCGGTGCGCTCCGGGTGGTGACGCGACCCGAGGCCGCGCACGTCTTCCTCGGGGGCGAGTACGTGGGTCGCAGCCCGATTCGCGTCCCCGACGCCTTCCCCGGCCGCTACCGCATCGTCGCGCAGCTCGGGGACCGCCCCGGCCGCGTCCACGAGCTCGCGGTGGCGAGCGGCGAGCAGGAGCTGGTCTTGGACCTGGAGCTGGACGCGGCGCTGGCGCGTGACGCCAGCCCCGCGCTCGCGTACTCCGACGCCGAGGCCCGCGCGCGCCTCGAGATTGGCCACGCGACGGCGGTGGGCCGCGCGCTCGGCGCGCGCGAAGTCATCTTGGTCGGGGTGGGGCTGCAACAGGGCCGTGCCTCGCTCGTTGGCACGGTGGTCGCGGTGGACAGCGCTCGCACGGTGCGCGCCGGGTTCGTCACCCTCGAGCCAGCGGCTCCCGACCGCGCGACGCTCGAATCGTTCGGCCGGTTCCTGCGGGTCGGCGCGGCCGGGGCTGGATTCGTGGTGCAGGTCGGGACGCCCACGCCCGTCGGAGAGGCGGAGCGGCATGGCCGGCGGCTCGGCTGGCTACGCTGGACCGGCCTCGGCGTCGGCATCGCGGCCACGGGCGCGGGGGTCGCCCTGCTGGCACTCGACGGCCAAGCCTCGTGCAACGGACCCGCGGGGGTCAACTGCGCTCAGCACTACCACACGACGGTGCCGGGCGCGATCCTCGTCGCAGCTGGCAGCCTGACGGGGCTTCTGGCGATCGGGGCTTTGCTCCTGCGATGGGGCGACTCGCCGCGGGTGGCGGTTGCGCCGCTCGCGGGCGGCGCGGTCCTGTGCCTCGGGTCGCAGTTCTGACCTGCCTCGAGCGGCCGAGGCGCGCGCTGCATCTTGAATAGGGCTGATCTGCGAAAGCAGGCGCTCACGTCCCGCGAGTGCCGCAGGCGCCATTGGGCTTCGGCTGCTAGCGCGGCAGCGCGCGACCGCCCGTGGGCACGGGTCGGCTGGGCGCCCGAGGCGCGCTTCCTCGAAGGCGGTGCCACGCGGCCTCTTCGAGCGACGCCGGGCTGCGGAGCTGCTGCGCGGGGCGGGCGCTCGACGGAAGGCGCCTGGGCGCCCGGATCGCTGATGCTGCCGCTACAGGCGGCGCACGAGCTCCCGCAGCTGTGGCGCGAGTCGCAGCATGGCGCGCTTGAGGGTCAGCCGCTCCGCCTCAGACTCACGTTTCGCCCATTCAGGCGGCTCGCTTGATAGGGACTCTCGACGGAGCTGATTTGACGGACGCCAGTTGATGCAAGTCGGCGAGACCACAGCCCGGATCAAGAACGTCGAGCGGGGCGAGCACGCGCTGGGCGGTGCGGAGCACATCGGCGAACGACAGACCCTGCTTGTGGCGGTACCAGGGACGCACGGGCGGGGCGGCGAGGGCGCTGCGGGCGCCGTAGACGTGGTCGACGAACCACAGCACGAGGAAGCTGTAGGTGATGCCGACGAAGGGAGCGGTGCGCTCGACCGCTTGGCGCTTGCGCGCCGACGACTGGCCGAAGCCGAGCAGCTGTTTCAGGTTGCGGAACGCGAGCTCGATGAACCACCTTTCGCCATAGCGCTCCAAGATGTCCGGCGCGGCGAGGGTCGGGTCGGTGGAGAAGTAGACGCGGAGCCCGATGTTGCCCGAGAGCACCTGCACGACGACGACACGCAGGAGTCGCGTGCCGCACGCGCGGTACCACTGCGCGCAGCACTCCTTGAAGCGCACGTAGCGCCACTGGCCGTAGAGGAACGTCTGGCAGGTGCGCCACGCGACGCGGTCGTCGCGCGCGAGCGCCTCGGGCTTCGGGAGCACCGCGCCGCGCTTGCGGCGGCGACCGCCCTGGGCGCCTGGCGGCAGGTCGTCGGGCAGGGTGGTGAGCACGGCATCGGGGCGCATGGCGCCGAAGAGCACGACGTGCGGCGGCAGGTCGCGGGTGACCGTGTCGTTGCAGTAGGCGCAGTCGGCGCGGACCTCGACGCGGCGGTCCCGGGCCCAGCCCACGAGCACGTCGAGCAACTCGCGCGCGAGCTCGGTCTTCTTGCGGTAGGCGGCGCTCTTGGCGGCGCACTCCTTCTTGGTGCGGTACAGCCGGAACAGGATCGGCAAGGCCCACGGCCGCACGGCGAACGGCAGCGGCACCAGCACCGCCAGCACGACCCAGCAGTGGCCGAAGCAGAAGATGCGCTGGCGCCGCGTCGAGCGGACCGGATCGAGGTGGCACCCGAGGCCAAACACGTGCGGTCCCTTCTTGAGGGCGAGCGTATCGTCGATGACGGCGCAGAGGGGCGCGGTGGCGGCCAAGCGCCGCACGATCCAGTCGAAGACCACCCGCCCGAACCAGTCGGCGTGCCAGGTGCCACGCGAAAAGAACCGATGGTACGCTTCGTGGTGCCGCCGCCGCGCCACGTCGGTGCTCACGAGCGCCTCGGTGACGGCATGCCGGCCCGTCGTGAGCACCCAGCCGACGACGAGCGTGAGGAAGTGGGCGTAGCTCGGCTGCGTCAGGACCGGGCGGAACACGTCGAGCGCGACGACGAAGGAGCGCAACAACTCCGGCGCAGCGGTCACTCGTCGAGCTCGCCCGCGACGAAACGCTCGAAGAAGCGGTCGCAGTCCTCGGTGGTGCCGCAATTGGCCGCGCACTCGGGGCACAGCCACAGCCACTGGGTCCGCGTCGCCCCGTCGGCGCGCGGCGGCAGGGTGACCTCCTTGCCGTACCAGACCCACCCCCAGCTCGCGCTGGCGGTGATGTCGCACAGCACGCAACGCAGGCGCTTCGGTGCCATGCCCAGGATTGAGATCCTGGGATCGCCGGAAGTCAACTTGGACGACAACGATGCGGCGACGGCGCGACCGTGGCCTCGTCGGTCACCCGATTACGCGCCCGAAAAGGGCGAAACGTGAGTCAGAGAGCGCACCGTCCCGGCGCCGCCGTCGATACGTGCGCAGGAGCCGCGCCCCCTCGCGCGCCGGCGGGCCGCCGGCGGGCGGCTCGACTGCCAGCTCGAGGAGCGACACCTGACCCTCGAGGTCGGCGAGCACCGGCACCCACTCGGTGGCCGCGCCGGGGAGCTCCAGCTCGGCCGCGCGGTCGAGGAGGTCGTGGAGCGGGGCGCAGGTCACCTCCGCTTCGTCCACCGCCTCCGGGGCGACGAGGCACGCCTGCACGTACGCGGCCAGCGCCGGCTGGCGCCGCCCGCGGCGCCACAGGGCCTCGCCGAGGCAGGCGTGCACGAGCCCGTCGTACGGCAACGCCGCAGCGGCCGCCGCGAGCATCACCGCGGCCTCCTCGGCCCGACCGGCGAGGAGCAGGAGGCAGCCCGCCGGGCGTCCGTCCGGCAGGTGCGCCGCCGGCCCGTGGGCCGCGACCAGGCGCCAGGCGGCGTGCGCCAGCGCGCCCCGCGCGATGCGGTCATGCAGCCCGGCCGGCATCCCCGCCAAGCGGCCAGAGCTCGGTCCAGTCTGTGCGAGGGCCTGCGCCCGCGCGACCAGCGGCGATGCGTCGGGGCCGTCGTCGGCGGCGAGCCACGCGAGGTCGTCGAGCCAGAGCGGCCAGCTCTGGTCCCGGGCCCACTCCGGGAAGCGCTGCTCGGCCCGCCTCCACACCGCGCGTGCCGTCGCGACATCGAGCTGCTCGCAGGCGGCCTCGAGCGCGCCGATGTCGGCGAGCGGCCCCTCGAAGAGACCACACTGCCGCGGGTCGGCGACTGCCGCCGGCGTGGGCAAGTCGTCGGGCGGGTGGGGCGGGGCGGCCTCCCGAATCGCCTCGGGAACCGCCTCTGGGGCGCCGAAGAAAGTGAGCTGCTCGGGCATGGGTCAGACCGCGCAAATCATCGCTGAATCGGGCCGCGAGCGCCAGCGTCGGCCGGCCGCTCGCGCGGGTCAATCTCGCGGCTGCGGGTGCTGAAGTGCCGCCCCGCCGCGCAGCAGCCCAGCGAGGCCCTCGAGCACGGCCGCGAGGCCGAGCGCCGCGTCGGGCGCGGCGTCGAGTGTGATCCCGCCGTCCGGCCGCGGGCGGAGCGTCACGCCGGCGAAGAGGCGGCGCACCATCTCGGCGGGGAGCGGGGCCGGCGCCGCGGGCATGGGCTCGGCGTCCGCCGCAGCCTCCGGGGCGGCCGCGGGCGGCGGCGCGATCAGCTCGGCGGCCGGCGGCAGCGCCGGGGGCGCGACTGCCCCGCCGGCCGTCGCGTCCGCCGGCAGCGGCGCGATCAGCTCGGCGGCCGGCGGCAGCGCCGGGGGCGCGACTGCCCCGCCGGCCATCGCCTCCGCCGGCAGCGGCGTCACCGAAGGCGCCTGTGCCGCGCTGGGCGCCGCGTCCGTGCCCTCGTCGGCGGCGGCCACGACGAGCTCCGCCGCCTCCTCAGCCGCCGCGTCGGTCTCCTGGGTCCCCTCCTCGGCCGCCGGCGCGGTCGGCGCGGGCGCCGCGGCCGGCGCCACCAGCCGCTCTAGGCGCGCGAGGAACGACGCGGAGCGCTCGAACCGCACCGTGTCGGTCTCGCCGTCGAAGAGGCCGCCGAAGAGCGCCCGCTTGTCCGCGACGAGGCCCGCGATGCGCGCCTCGATGCAGTCCTGACTGACGAGGTTGTAGACGTCGACCGGCTCGGTCTGCCCGTGCCGGTAGATGCGGCCGATGCGCTGCTCGAGGACCGCGGGGTTCCACGGCAGCTCGACATTGACGCAGCAGCTCGCCGCCCGCTGCAGATTGAGGCCGACGCCGCCCGCGTCGGTGGCGAAGAGGATCGCCGCCGCCGGATCGTCGTGGAACTCGACCAGGTTCTGGGTGCGCCGCCGCTGGCCCTCGTGGCCGGTGAAGAAGAGCGCCCGCAGCCCGGCGCCGGCGAGCAGGTCGCCCGCGGCCCAGTGGGCGAGGGTGAGCATGCGCCGCCACTGGCTGAAGACGACGACCTTGCGTCGCTGCCCGACGGCGACCTGGGCGAGGATCTCGCGCAGTTCGAGGAGCTTCGGGCTCGCCAGCGTACGCACCAGGGCCTCCGTCGGGGCCCGGCCGGCGACGCCGGGCCACACCTCGGCGAAGCGCAGCTGCGCGACGCCGTTCGCGATGATCCGCTGGGTGGTGAGCAGGCTCATGAGGCGCAGGAACTCGTCCTGCGTGAGCGGCCGCCGCTGCGCGATGGCGGCCAGCCGCGCGATGGGCTGGTCCAGCGCCGCGTGCTCCTCCGCCTGCTCCGGCGTCAGCTCGACCGGGACCGCGGTGTCGGTGCGGGGCGGGAGCTGCGCGAGCACGTCGCGGCGCACCCGGCGCAGCATCGACGGCGCGAGCCGCTCGCGCAAGGTGTCGAGATGGCGCGCGCCCACGACCTCGCGCCCGCCGTCGGCGAGCTGCGAGTGCCACGGTGCCAGGCGCCACTTGGGCTCCAGCGCCTCGTCGTCCACCCAGTCGAGGATCGAGGCCAGCTCGTCGAGCCGGTTCTCCATGGGAGTGCCCGTCAGCACGAGCCGGTAGGTGGGCGTGAGGCGCTTCACGTACGCGGCCGTCTTCGTGGCCCAGTTCTTGATACGCTGCGCCTCGTCGAGCACCACCAGTTCGGGGCGCCACGCGAGGATGAGCTCGAGGTCCCGCAGCACCTGCTCGTAGTTGGCGATGAGGAACCCACGGCGGTGCCGGCGGTAGAGGGCGCGGCGCTCGTCCGGGCTGCCGTCGACGACCGCGACCGGCGCGCGCGTGAAGAGCGTCCACTCGCGCTCCCACTGTGGCTTGAGGCTCGCGGGTACGATGAGCAGGCCGCGGCCGACCTGCCCGGTCGCGAACAGGGCATGGCAGGCCGCGATCGCCTGCACCGTCTTGCCGAGCCCCATGTCGTCGGCGAGGAGCAGCCGCCCGACCTCGAGGAAGCGCGCCACACCTTCGCTCTGGTAGGGGTACAGCGGGCGGTGCAGGCCGCGCAGGGCCCGCGCGAGGGCGCGGCGCGAGGTGCGCAGCGCGAGCACGCGCTCGAGGCGATCGCGCTCGCCCTCGAGCAGCCGCCGGACCGCCGGCTCGACCGCGGCGGCCCGGCCGCGCGGACCGAGCGCAAGGAGGCCGCGCACCTGCGCGAGCCGCTCCTCGACGTGCGCCCGCGGGGCGGCCGCGAGCACCTCGGGGCCGTCCCCGTCGCGCCGGAACCAGCGGCGCGCCGCGCCCGCGAGGTCGGCGTCGGCGAGCTGCAGCCGCGCGAGTGGGTCCCCGGGTCCCGTCAACGGGCGCACCGGGTCCCACGCGAGCGCGGCGGGGAGCGGCACCGCGGCCGAGGCGCGCTCGCGCAGCCGTGCCGGCCGCGCGTGCAGGTCATCGAGCACGACGAGCAGGTGCTTGCACAACCCGAGCGAGCTGCGCAGGAAGTCGGGGCAGTCGCAGCTCCCGCGCGGCGGATCGACCGCGAGCAGCAGCGTCCGGTAGGGCCGCTCGTGGGACCCGCGGCGCCCCGTGACGTAGAGCCCGAGCGGGTCCTTCCCCGCGGGCCGGGTAACCACCCGCAGCCCGTCTTGCCGCGCGAACGTCGCGCGCCGCAGCAACGCCTCCATCGCCGCCCGCACGACCGGCCAGTCGGCCCCGGTGGTCACGGCGAGCACGTGGCGGGCCAGCGCCTCCTCGGGGATGGCCCCCGCCTTGCGGCGGGCGAGGCCGCGGAGGACCTCGAAGGCCTCGAGCTCGGTCGTGGGGACGAGCGCGGGCGCGCCGAACGGCGCGGGACGCGGCTCCGGGAGGTGGGGCGGGATCTGGTCGACGCTCATGGTGGCGAACCTGTACCACCGACGGCCGCCGGCGCACAAGGCCCCGTGCGCGTCGGGCCTCCCTGGATGCGGCCGTACTCGCGGCCGCAGGCGGCTAAGCTCCACACCCGGAGCAACACGCATCCGATCACTTGAATCTGGCGCTAATACCTGGCCGAGCACGTTACGGGCATCGTGGACAGCCTGCGCGCCGGGCGTTACAGTCCCGTCGTGATCGTCGGCGTAAGGATCAAGTCGTTTCGTGGGGTGCGCGACGGACAGCTCGACGGCCTCGGCCCCGTCAGCGTCCTCGTGGGGCCGAACAACAGCGGCAAGTCGACGTGCCTCGAGGCCATCACGACCGTCGCGGCCGCCGGCTCTGCCGCCGATGCCGTGAACCACCTACTTCGTCGCGGCGGCCCGGCCGAAGATGCAGTGGCGCATCTTCTTTACCAGGGCTCGGAAACGGCGGAGCTGTCCACCATCTTCGACGACGGTGGGGCATGCACATGCCAACTCAAGCTCGTTGGGGTGGGTTATCCCGAGGGGGTCCGCACGGACGTGCAGACCGCCGCGACCTGCACGGACAGCCATGGGACCGCAGAGCGCAACTGGTCGTCCGCTGCGTCCATCGACCGCGAGGCACGGGTGGCAGTACCCTACGTGCAAGGCGGCGCCGGGTCCACACCGTTCCGGTGCGCCCTCGTGGACGTCCAGTCGGTCCGCGCGGCGGGCGCGCTCGAGGACGCCTACACGAACCTCGAGCGCGCGGGTCGGGTGCCGATGGTCGTGAGAGCGCTCGCGCGATCGCTGCCCGGCCTCACCGACCTGCGCATCCTGAAGGCGGGCAACGACTTCATCTTGCATGCCGCCTTCGGCAGCGCCCCACCGGTGCCGATCTACCTCACGGGCGACGGCTCGAAGCGCTTCATCGAGCTCGCCGCGGCCATCGCCTCCGGTGAGCCGGCTGAAGTCGTTCTGCTCGAGGAGCCGGAGTGCTATCAGCACCCGCGCTACCTCCGCGAGCTTGCGGCGCTGCTCCTGTCGTCGGCGAAGGAGGGACGCCAGGTCATCCTCAGCACGCACAGCATCGAGCTTATCGACGTCCTGCTCGAGGCTGCCGAAGAGGGAGGGCTGTCGTTTCCGTTCGTGCACCGGCTGCGGCTCGTCGACGGAACCCTGCGCACGACCACGCTGAGCCGTGAACAGGCCGCAGCGGCCCGGAAGGACCTCCTCGAGGATCTGCGGGCATGAGGCGGATCGTGCTCTGCGAGGGCCCAGGCGATGTGGCGGCGTTGCGTGAGATCGCGCTCTGGGTCTTCCATGCGGAGGCCCAGAAGCGCAATGCGGCGGCGGGAGCTGCGGGTGAGGAGAAGCGGCAACTGGTGCGCAACGGGGCCGCCCTGATCGAGCTGATCGCAGTGGCGAACGGCAAGAGCGGCCTCGGCCCGACTCTCGTGACGACGCTCAAGTCCCTGCCCCCCGGAAACCGCCCTGACGATGAGGCCGCGGTCGAGTCCGTGTCGGTGATCTTCGACCCTGATACGCAATCGCCCGGGCTGTTCTGCGCCGAGTTGTCGGCCGCCGTGGCCGCGAACGCGAGCGACTGGACGCTGGCCGGGGAGCCAGGCACCTGGGTCGCGCACCGGGCCGCCGATGAGCAGGTGACCATCCGCGCGATCCACTGGCGCGCGCCCGGCGCGGTCGTCGACGGTTTGCCGGACACGCAGACGCTCGAGCGGCTGCTCTGTTTCGTCGCGGCGCAGGCGTATCCCGAGGAGGCGCTCATCGTCGAACGTTGGCTCGGTGATCTGACGACCCTCGGCAGGAAGGTCGGCTGGAAGGCCGCGCTGCACCTGTGGTGCGGCTTGGTCGAGGAGAAGGCGAGCGAGACGAACGCGGCGGCGAAGTTCCTGCACCAGAACCGGACCTGTGCTCCGCTCGTGCGGCCGATCATCGAGCAGGTGAGCCTGTTCAATGACCTGACACCGGTGCTCGGCCCGGACCAGCGCGCCGCCGGCCTGTGAGCGACACCCGCGGCGGCTGGCCGCAACCCCTGTTTCGGTTCACGCCAGTCCGAGGTCGGTACCGCGTACTCGCGTGCTTGACACCCACCGTCGGTGATTGGTAGCACTCGAGGCTCACACCGAGGAGGCCGCCATGACCCGCACCCCCACGAAGGCCCCGCGCACCGCGCGCGCCCGCCGTTCCAAGACCGAGATCGCCGAGGAGCTCGAGGAGCTGCAGCGCGAGTCCGCGGCGACGGAGCCGGCCGAGCCCAAGGCGGCGGAGGTCGCCCGGCTCCACGTCGCGGAGGTGCGCCAGGCGGTCGAGGGCCTCTCGGTCGAGGGCGTCGCGACGAAGCTCACCGCCGTGGGCCTTGAGTGCTCGCGGGCGCTCGCGCACATCTCGGAGCAGCTCGTGGCCGAGGTCGAGGAGCTCGAGCAGGTGCGCGAGGCGGTGCGGCTCGAGCGGACGGAGGTCGAGCGGCTGCACAAGATCGACGTGGCCGCGACGTCCCTCGACATCCTCCTCGCGGATTACCAGGCGAAGCAGGACGAGCTGGAGAAGCGCCAGGCCGAGCGTCTGGCCCAGTGGACGCGCGACGAGCGCGAGCGTGAGGCCGCGCGGAAGGAGCAGGAGGACGCGCTGCGCAAGGCGCGCGACCGCGAGGCCGAGGAGTACGAGTACAAGAAGGCGACCGAGCGCAAGAAGGCGCAGGACAAGTTCGACGAGCAGATGCAGAAGCTCGACCGGCAGAACCGTGAGAAGCAGGAGGCGCTCGACAAGTCGTGGCACGAGCGCGAGACCGCGCTCAAGGCCGCCGAGGAGGAGCTGGCCGGCTTGCGCGTGCAGGTGCAGGAGCTCCCGGCGCGCCTGCAGCGCGAGGTCGCGCAGGCGGTGGCGGCGGCGCTCGCCGACACGAAGCGGCAGCACGACGCCGAGCTCAAGCTCCTCGCCAAGGACATGGACGCGGAGAAGCGCGTCGCGGCGCTGCAGGTGAAGAGCCTCGAGGAGACCGCGACGAAGCAGGCGGCGCTGATCGCCGAGCTGCAGCAGCAGGTGCAGCTCGCGAAGCAGCAGGTGCAGGACATCGCGGTCAAGGCGCTCGAGAGCGCGGCCGGCGCGAAGACGCTCGAGGAGGTCCGGCAGATCGCGCGGGAGCAGGCGAAGCGCGAGAACCGCTGAGCGATGGCCGGGCGCACGCGCGTGCGGGGGAGCACGACGGCGGCCGCGGCGCGGGCGGCGGGGCTCGCGCGCGCGGTCGCGGCCGTCACCGGCCGGCCGCTCGCGGACGTGCGCGCGGCGCTCGGGGCGGCGCCGGCGGGGATGCCGCTGCAGGTGCTCTTCGCGGCCCACTGGCCGCCCTTCTTCACGCTGGCCGAGGCGCGGGCGACGGCGGGGTGCGCGGCGCGCCTGGCCGCGCTCACCGGCCTCGAGCCCGCCGAGGTGCGGCGCCGCCTGGCCGACCCGGCCGCCTACCACGTCTTCGAGCTCTTCGCCGCCGAGCTGAGCGGCGCCCCGGCGGCCGCCCGCCCCGCGCCCGCCGCCGCCCCGCCGCGGCCCGCGCGCGCGGCCCCGGCGCCGGCTGGCCGCGCGCGGCGCCCGGCGGCCGCCCCGCCGCCGCGCCCGGCGCCGGCGCTCGCCGACGTCGAGACGCTCTTCCTCGGCCTCGCCGGGCTCGCGTGGCCGTGCTCGGTCGCGGCGCTCGCCGGCGGCTACCGGCGCGTGGCCCGGCTGCTCCACCCCGACCGCCACCCCGAGGATCGGGACGGCGCCCCCGAGCGCTTCATCGGCGCGATGGACGGCTACGAGCGGCTGCGGCGGCGGGCGGGCGGCGGCGGGGGGGCGGGGCGGCGGCGCCCCGGCGGGCCTACTTCTCGATCTGCATGCTGAGGTACTGCGAGAGGCCCATCTGCGCGATCTGGTCGCGCTGCGCCTCGAGCCAGTCGGTGTGGCGCTCCTCGTCCTCGAGGATGTCCTCGAGGAGCTCGCGGGTGCCGCCGTCGCGCACGTCGTGCGCCACCTCGATGGCCTCGTTGTAGCTCGGCACGGCGCCGCCCTCGGCCCCGAGGTCGTTCGCGAGGATGCCCGGGACGTCCTTGCCGATGTTGATCTGGTTGAGCTTGCTCACCGTCGGGAGGCCCTCGAGGAAGAGGATGCGGCCGATGAGCTTCTCGGCGTGCTTCATCTCGTCGATGGCGATCTTCTCGATGGCCTTGTGGAGCTTGTCGTAGCCCCAGTTGTCGCACATCTCCGAGTGGACCATGTACTGGTTGATGGCCGTGAGCTCCTCGGCCAGCAGCTCGTTGAGCTTCGCGATGATCTTGTCGTTGCCGCGCATGTTAAGGCCTCCTACTTCCGCTTCTCGAGGTTGTCGATCTCTTCCTCGATCCGGTCCTGCAACAGGAACTTGTCGCGCGCCGCGTGGAACTCCCGGCCGTTGACGAACAGAGACGGGGTCGCCTTGACGCCCAGGCGCAGCCCCTCGGTCTTGTCCTTCTCGACCACCTTGAGGGTGCCGGGCGCCTTCATCTGGGTCCTGAAGGCGTCGATTTGGATGCCGACCTCCTTGGCATAGCCTTCCAGGTCCTTCATCTCGTGGGCATCGGGGTTCTTGAAGAGCAGCGCCGCCATCTCCCAGAACTTGCCGAAGTCGTTCGCGACCACGGCCGCGGCCGCGGCCGGCACCGAGCCGCGGTGGCCCTTGAGGGGGAAGTGCTTGAAGACGATCCGCGTCTTGCCGGCCGTGGTGGCGGCCTCCTTGAGCACCGGCGTGATCTGGGCGCAGAAGGGGCACTCGAAATCCGCGAACTCGACGACCGTGACGGGCGCGCCCGCGGGGCCGAACACCGGCGCGCCGGCGAGGTCGACCGTCCGCACCGGCGCCTCGGCGGAGGCCTTGCGCTCGCCGATGATGCGGGCGATGTCCTCGTCGGCGGCGCCGCGCTGCACGAGGTAGATGATGAGGCGGGCGAGCCGCCAGCCGATGCGCTTGCCGTTCTCGAAGCAGGACGCGACGGTGCCGGTGCAGGCGCCGTAGGCGTGCTGCTCGTTCGCGACCCGCTCGACCCGGCCGCGCTCGGCGGTGTCGAGGTCGCCCCACCACGGGATGCTGTCCCAGCGCGGCCTGGCGTGGGCCGCCGCGGGCGCGAGCGCCGCGGCGCACGCGACGCACAGGGCAGCGAGGGTCAGACGTCTCATCATGCGGCTTACCATATGCCCCTCACTTGGGCTCACCGTGGACGGCGCGGCGGCGGGCGAGCAGCCCGTCGACGCCGAGGACGCCCCGGTCGTAGAGGAAGACGTGGACGGCCCAGAGCAGCCAGACGAGGTCGCGCCACAGCGTGGCCTGCGACATCTTGGACGCCTCGGCGCCGCCGCCGAAGCAGCCGCACGAGATGTCCAGGCCGCGCCGGAGCGCCGAGATGATCGCGACGATGAAGACGACCATCATGCCGAGGCACACGAGCGCGCTCGCCCGGGCCCAGGCGCCGACGACGAGGCCGAGGCCGGCGAGGATCTCGATCCACGGCAGCAGGATCGCCATCAGGTTGATCGCCTCGTGCGGCACCATGCGGTAGCGCGCGATCTCGAGGCCGAACTCGTGCGGGTTCGACGCCTTGCCGATGCCGGCCCAGAGGAACACGGCGCCGAGCGCGAGGCGAAAGGCGAGGGCGACCCAGGGGTGGCGCAGCACGCCGAGCCTCATGGCTGGTTCCCCGCGGTGATCGCGCGGCCGGCGCCGATCCAGCCGGCGTAGCCCACCCCGAGGAAGCGCACGTCCTTCGCGCCCTTGAGCTCGCCCGCGAACTCCTCGGCCTTCGCGAGGTCGTTGCCCTCGTCGTAGACCACGACCTGGCGGAACTTGAGGAGCGCGGCGAGCGCCGCCGGATCCGTCGGCGCGAGGACGCTGACGGGCAGGCTCCGGGCGCGCGGGAGGTGGCCCTTGGCGTAGGCCTCGGCGTCGCGGATGTCGACGACGGCCACGTCGGGCTTGCCGAGGAGTTTCTCGACCTCCTCGACCGTGAAGGTGCGGTTCTTCGACTCGACCGCGGCCTCCTCGCAGCGCACCTGGTAGTCGAAGCTCGACGCGACGAGCGGCAGGCGCTTCGCCCGCACCGCGTTCACGCCCAGGCCGACGAGCGCGCCGAGCGCGGTCAGCAGGCACGCCTGCACGAGCAGGGCGGGGAAGGTCTGGCGCCGCAGGATGGTCACGCGGGCATTCTAGTAGCGGCGCCGCGCCGCGGCAACGGCGCGGGCTAGCGCCGAGGCTGGCTGGCGGGGCCGCTCGCCGGGACCGGGCGCGACGCCGGCTGCGAGGCGGCGGGGGATGGCTGGGACGGGGGGATCTGCGCGATGAGGCGCAGGATCTGGCGCAGCTCCGCCGGGCGGACCGCGACCCGCGCCCGGACGGTCAGGCCGGCGGCGCGCGCCTCGACGCGGCCGAGGAGGCCGCCGAGGCCGGTGAAGAAGACGAGCGGGTGGGCGGCGAGCCGCTGCGCGCGCGCGGGCCACCGCGCGGCGAAGGCCTCGGCCTGGGCCGGCGCGTCGAAGGTGAGCTCGAGGTGCGCGACCGGCGCGGTGGCGAGGCCGCGCACCATGAGCCGGGCGGCGCCCGGGATCGGCATGGTCTCGCCCGCCGCGGCCGCGGCGAAGGCGTGGATGTCGTGGAGCGTGAGGAGCAGGGCCGGGCCGTCGGGCTCGGCGCCGGTCTCGGCTTCCAGGATGGAGAGGCGAACCGGCGGCTGGGGGGCGCCCGCGGCCGCGGCCGGTGCGGCGGTGAGGCCGGCGACGTGCTCGGGCCGGCTGAAGACGGCGACCCCGGGCCGCAGGAGCACGAGGACGCGCGGATCGGGGGCCAGCCCCGGGGCCGACGGCAGCGCCCCGACGGGGCGGCCGCCCACCGTCGACCAGCCGATCGTCCCGCCGTCGGCCGCGGCGCGCTGATCGAAGAGCCGCCGCATGCGCGGCTCGCCGAACGCGTAGCGCGCCGCGAGGAAGGTGGCGCTCACGTCCATCGGGTCGGCGGTGGAGATGAGGATGGAGTCGAGCTGCGCCACGGGGTCGAGGCCGGTGCGGGCGGCGAGCACGCGGTGGTCCGGGAACCGCTCGAGCACGCGCCCGACGTCGGCGGCGTAGGGGCTGCGCCGGATGCGGTCGGTGCGCAGGACGAGCGTGAGGCGGGCGTCGCCGGGGGCGTAGCCGCTGAGGTCGGCGACGGGCAGGAAGCCCGCC
>DASXVK010000066.1:0-12950 GCA_036504295.1 Polyangia bacterium | reverse complement strand
TTGCCGAGGTGGCGCAGGATCTCGCGGGCGGAGGCCAGGACCTCCTTGCCCTCGGGGGTCTCGCCGTCGATCGCGTCGAGGGACAGGGTGGCCTTGCCGTCCTTGAGGACGGCCGGATCCTTGAGGCAGGCGCAGGCCCACCTGGTGACGGCGATGATGTCCGGCGCCCGGATGCGGCCGTCCTTGTCGGCGTCGATCAGCCCGAGGGTGGCGCTGTCGAACTCGAGCCCGCTGGTCGGGCAGCCGAGCGCCACCCACAGCTTCTGGTCGAGGTGCTCGAGGTGCTCGAGGTCCTCGGCCGTCTCGAGCTTGACCTGGTCGAAGCCGCCCGCGCGGAAGAAGCTCCAGCGGTGGCGGGGCGGTTCGGGGGCCTTCTCGTCCGTGAGCTCTGACATGGCGGGGAGCATAGCACCCCGCGGCACCCACGACAGCGGCTACGGCTCAGACTCGCGCGGCGCGGCGCGCGGTGGGGGGAGGCTCGCCCTGGCTTTGCCAGGGCGAGGGGGGACGGGAACGTTCCCCCCTGAAGGAAAGGCGGCCCTTACCGGCTCTCGCCGGCGGCCTCCTTCTGGTACATGAGGAGCGGCTGCACGGCGTTCTCGATGACCTCCTCGTTGATGATGACCTCGCGGATCTGAGGCATCGAGGGGGCGTCGTACATGATCTCGAGCATCGCGGCCTCGAGGATCGCGCGCAGGCCGCGGGCGCCGCTCTTGTGGTTGAGCGCCTGCCGGGCGATGGCCTGGAGCGCGCCCTTCGTGAACTTCAGCCGGATCCCGTCCATCTCGAACAGCTTCTGATACTGCTTGATGAGGGCGTTCTTCGGCTTGATGAGGATGTCGACCAGGGCCTCCTCGCTGAGCTCGTGCAGCGGGGCGATCACCGGGAGGCGGCCGACGAACTCGGGGATCATGCCGTACTTCAGCAGGTCCTCGGGCTGGACTTCCTTGAGGAACTCCCAGACCTTGCGGTCCTTCTTCGACGCCACCTTGGCGCCGAAGCCCATCGTGCGCTGGCCGATGCGGTGCTCGATGATGTCCTCGAGCCCGACGAACGCGCCGCCGCAGATGAAGAGGATGTTCGTCGTGTCGACCTGGAGGAACTCCTGCTGCGGGTGCTTGCGGCCGCCCTTCGGCGGCACGTTGCAGACGGTGCCCTCGAGGATCTTGAGGAGCGCCTGCTGCACCCCCTCGCCCGAGACGTCGCGCGTGATCGACGGGTTCTCGCTCTTGCGGGCGATCTTGTCGATCTCGTCGATGTAGACGATGCCGCGCTGCGCCTTCTCGATGTCGTGGTCGGCGTTCTGGAGCAGCGAGACGATGATGTTCTCGACGTCCTCGCCGACGTAGCCGGCCTCGGTCAGGTTGGTGGCGTCGGCGATGGCGAACGGCACGTTGAGGACGCGCGCGAGGG
This sequence comes from Polyangia bacterium, assembly GCA_036504295.1. Lineage (GTDB taxonomy): Bacteria > Myxococcota_A > Polyangia > JACRCY01 > JACRCY01 > DASXVK01. The sequence continues at coordinate 11,537 of DASXVK010000066.1, read as the reverse complement.
TCTGGGCCAGGAGCGTCTTGCCGCAGCCCGTGGGGCCGAGCAGCAGGATGTTCGACTTGCCCAGCTCGACGTCCTCGGTCTGCGTCTTGGCGTCGATGCGCTTGTAGTGGTTGTGCACCGCCACCGCCAGGATCTTCTTCGCCCGGTCCTGGCCGATGACGTACTCGTCGAGGATGGTCTTGATCTCCGCCGGCTTGGGGACGGTGGCGAACCCCTGGGCCGGCTCCTCCTTCTCCGTCTCCTCGGCGATGATGTCATTGCACAGGCCGATGCACTCGTCGCAGATGTAGACGGTCGGCCCGGCGATGAGCTTCTTGACCTCCTTCTGGCTCTTGCCACAGAAGGAGCAGCTCAGGTTACTGCGCCCGTGTTCTTCCCGCTTCCGATCCACTGCTGCTCACTTTCCCCGGCGGAGCCGTGCTACTTGGGCGACTCCGACTTCTTCTGCGTGAGGAGCTCGTCGACGAGGCCGTACTCCTTCGCCTCGCCCGGCCCCATGAAGTAGTCCCGCTCGGTATCGTTTTTGATGCGCTCGATCGGCTGACCCGTATGTTTCGCGAGCAGCTCGTTGAGCATCTGCCGGGTCCGGAGGAGCTCCTTGGCGTGGATCTCGATCTCCGTGGCCTGGCCCTGGAAGCCGCCGAGCGGCTGGTGGATGAGCACGCGCGAGTGCGGCAGGCAGTAGCGCTTGCCCTTGGTGCCGGCGGCCAGCAGGAACGCGCCCATCGAGGCGGCCTGGCCCATGCAGATCGTCGACACGTCGCAGCGTACATACTGCATCGTGTCATAGATCGCGAGGCCCGAGCTGACGACGCCACCCGGCGAGTTGATGTAGAGGTTGATGTCCTTGTCCGGATCCTCGCTCTCGAGGAACAGGAGCTGGGCGATGATGATGTTGGCGACATCATCGTTGACCGGCGTCCCGAGGAAGATGATCCGGTCCTTGAGCAGCCGGGAGAAGATATCCCAGCCCCGCTCGCCGCGGTGCGTCTGCTCGATGACGGTCGGGATGATGAAGTCGGAGGTCGCCGGGACGTCGGCGTCCCGCGGACGGTCCGCGCTCATGGCCCGAACGATGCCCTGCTGGTACGGGAACTTGGCAGAGTCCACGTCCTACTCTCCCTTGTGAGGCTGGGTTTCCGGCGCCGCCGTGGGCGCAGCATCTTCTATCTTGGCCCTGGATAAGATGAGATCAAGCGTCTTCTCCTCTCGCAGGGCGTGACGAAGAGCGTCCAGCCGGCCTTCCTTGGCGTACTCGGCCTTCACCTTTGCCACGTTGCGGTCGCGAACCGAGGCGATCTCCGCGAGCCGCTTCTCCAGATCGGCCTCGTCGATCTTGACGCTCTCCTTCTCGCCGATCGCCTCGAGCAGCAAGGTGCCGCGCACCTCGTCGGCCGCGACCTCGCGCAGCTCCTCGCGGATGCGGGTCTCGTCCAGGCTGCGGACGTCCACGCCGGCGATCTGGAGCTGGAGCTTGACGCGGTCGACCACGTTGTCGAGCTGTCGCTCGACCAGCGCGGGGGAGATCTGGATGGGGTTCTTCTCGCGGACGGCCTTGATCGCCTGGTCGCGCAGCTCGCGCTCGGCCTTCTGCTTGTCGGCGTCGAGGAGCTTGTCGCGGATCTTGTCCTTGAGCTCGGCCAGCGTCCCGGCCTCGCCCGTGTCCTTGGCGAACTCGTCGTCGAGGGCCGGGGTGAGCTTCTCGCGCAGGTCGGTGATCGTGAGCTTCAGCTTGGCCTCGCGGCCGGCGAGCTCCTTGCGCGGGTGGTCGGCGGGGATGGCGAAGGCGACCTCGTGGTCCTTGGCGTCGACGGGGATGCCGATGATCGCCTGGCTGAGGCCCGGGATGGGCTCGTGCTCGGGGTCGGAGACGTCGATGCGGCCGTCGTGCTCGACCTTGTGCTCGCCCACGGTGCCGACCATCTTGAAGATGACGAAGTCGTGGTCGCCGATGACGGCGCGGTCGGCGACCTTCTTGAGCTGCGTCAGCTCGTCCTGCTTGTGATGCAGGGAGTGCGCGATCTGCTCGTCGGTCACGACCGGCGCGCGGCGCGTCAGCGTGAGGTCGAAGTAGTCCTTCGGCTCGATCTCGGGGCGCACCTCGATGCGGGCGGAGTAGCGCAGCGGCTCGCCGTTCGTGATCGGGGTCTCGTCGACGACGGGCTCGGCGACCGGCTTGAGCTTGTGCTCGTCGTACGCCTTGACGATGCTCTCGCGGACGAGCTCCTTGACCACCTCCTGCTCGACCTGCTTGCCGTACATGCGCTCGAGGATCGGGCGCGGCACCTTGCCCCGGCGGAAGCCGTGCATCTGAGCGCCCTTGCCGAGCTCGCGGTACGCCTCGTCCAGCTTGTTCTTGACGTCGGTCCAGGGAATCTCGACGGCGAGCTTCTTCTCGACAGGGCTGAGGTCCTCGATGGTCACCTGCATCGGTCTCTCCGGGCGGGGGGAAAGGTCACGCGTCAGGCTGCGGGTTCGATGCACTTGTAGCACTTACGCCGGGGAGGTCAACAGGGCGGGCGGGCGCGGCGGCGGGGCGCGTCAGGGCGCGAGGCGCTCAGGCGTCGAGCGCCACCGCGAGCTCCGGCGCCGCGGCGCGCAGCGCGGCGCGGCAGCGCTCGCGCGGCTTCCACAGCACGTGCTCGCCGAGGAAGAGGAAGTCGAGGTCGCAGGTGAAGAAGCAGCGCAGGGCGTCCTTCGGCGTGTTGACGATGGGCTCGCCGCGCACGTTGAAGGAGGTGTTGAGCACGCAGGGCACGCCGGTGAGGCGGCCGAACTCGGCGATGAGCTCGTAGTAGGCGGGGTTCTGCGCGCGGCTGACGGTCTGCACGCGCGCCCCGCCGTCGACGTGGGTGACGGCGCGCAGGTCCTGGAGGCGCTCGGGGCGGGTGCGGCGCACGACCAGCATGAACGGCGAGGGGCCCGCGCCCTCGAAGAGCGCGCTCGCCTGCTCCTCGAGCACCGACGGGGCGAAGGGGCGGAAGGGCTCGCGGAACTTCACGCGGGCGTTGAGCACGTCCTTCATCTCGGCCGGGCGCGGGTCGGCGAGGATGCTGCGGGCGCCGAGCGCGCGGGGGCCGAACTCGGCGCGGCCCTGGTACCAGCCGGCGATGAAGCCGTCGGCGAGCAGGCGCGCGGCCAGGGCGGGCGCGCGGGCGCCGACGCGGGCGCTCGGGCAGCCGGCGTGCGCGAGCGCCTCGTCGACCTCGGCGGGCAGCGTGTCCGGGCCGAGGTAGGCGTGGTCGTGGACCACGCCGGCGCGCGGCCGGCCGAGGTGCTGGTGGTGCAGGTAGAGCGCGGCGCCGAGGGCCGCGCCGTCGTCGCCCGCGGCCGGCGGGACGTAGAGGCGGGTGAAGCCGTGCGCCTGCGGCACCACCCCGTTCGCGACGCAGTTGAGCGCCGCGCCGCCGGCGAGGACGAGGTCGGTCGCGCCGGTCAGGCGCCGGGCCTCGGCGATGAGGTGGCCGTAGATGTCCTCGAACACGGCCTGCAGGCTCGCGGCCATGTCCTGATGGCGCTCGTCGAGCGGGCTCTCGGGCTCGCGCGCCGGGCCGAACCGCTCCACGAACTTGGGCGCGAAGCGCGCCCGGCGCTCGACGAAGTAGCTGAAGTAGCTGAGGTCGAGCTCGAAGCGGCCGCCGGGCAGCAGCCGCACGAGCTCGCGCAGCCCCGGGGCGAAGCGCGGCCGGCCGTAGGAGGCGAGCCCCATCACCTTGCCCTCGCCGCTGTTGGCGCGAAAGCCGAGGTACTGCGTGACGGCGGCGTAGAGGGCGCCGAGCGAGTGCGGGAAGTCGACCCGCACGAGCGGCCGGATGCGCCCGCCCTCGCCGGCGGCGATGAGGGCGGCCGGGCGCTCGCCGTAGCCGTCGATGGTGACGATGGCGGCGTGGTCGAAGGGCGAGACGAAGAACGCGGCCGCGTGCGCCAGGTGGTGCTCGACGTACGCGAGGCGGAGCGGCGGCACGCCGTCCTGGAAGTGCAGCACCTGCTCGGTGAGGTCGGCGAGCGGGTGCGCCGGGTGGAGCTGCAGGAGCTGGTTGGGCAGCGCGTACAGGTACTCGGCGTGGTGGCGGATGGTCTGGCGGCGCGCGAGCCGCGGCTCGAGGTGCACCGCCGGGTTCCAGAAGAACGCGACGTGGTCGACGTCCGGGAGCGTGCGCCCGGCCTGGCGCAGGCAGAAGCGGACCGCCTCGGCCGGGAACCCGTCGAAGTGCTTGACCCGGGCGTAGCGCTCCTCGGCGATCGCCGCGTGCGGCGCGCCATCGCGCACGAGGGCGGCGGCGGCGTCGTTGGAGAAGGAGATGCCGAGGATGTCCATGGCGCGAGGGTGTATCAGCGGCGCCAGGTGAAGTCAAAGGCGGCGGATCGTCGCCGCCGGGGGGCCAGCTACATGCCGCAAGCCTTCTTGAGGTCGGCCGCCAGCTTCTCGTGGTTGGGCTTGTCGGGGCCGGGCTCCTTGACCAGGTCGTCGAGCGACATGCTGGCCGAGAGGCAGTGGGTCGACATCTTGCCGCCGGTGCTCTCGGCGATCGCGAGCTTCGCGCGGGTGACCGTCTTGAGGACGTTGCAGGTGGCCTTGAACTCCGGGTCCTCGCCGACCTTGGCGCCCTTCATCGCGCCCTCGATCTCGAGCTTGCCGCAGTCGGTGGTCACCTTCATGAAGTCATCGCCCGTCTTGGCCGCCGCGATGGCGGTCTTGATCTTGGCGAGCTCCGCCTTGAGGCCGGGCGCCGCGGCCTTGGCCGGGGCCGCCTTGCCCGCCGCGGGCTTGTCGCCGGCCGCGGGGGTCTCGGTGGTGCTGCAGCCGATGAGGGACGCGAGGACGAATGCACCGATCAGAATACGCACCATGGTCCGCTCCTTTGCGTTGGTGGGGCGGTGACGTGACAGGGCCACCCCGACCCGTTCGGGCGCATTGTACTCGCCTCGCGGCGCGGCGGGCGCTGAATTTGCGGCGGATGCGCTACACTGGCCGGAGGTTCATCGGAGGTGCGCGATGTCGAGGCTTGGGGCCGGGATGCTCGCGCTGGCGGTGGCGCTCGTGGGTGGCTGCGGCGCGAGCGAGCCCGTGCCGGCGATCCCCCCGGGCTGCAACGCCATCAGCCTCGACTCGTGCACCCTGCCCTATCCGTCGGGGGCGTACCTCGCGGCGGACGCGACGACGCGCACCGGGGCGCGGGTGCGCCTGCCCGCGGGGTTCCTGCCCGACCGCGACGGCGTGCCGTTCGCGGCGCCGCGCCTGGGCGCGCTCGACGGCTTCAGCCCGGCCGGGCCGATCCTCCTCTACTTCAAGGACGGCGTCGACCCGGCGGCGCTGCCCGGGCTGACGCGGATGGCCGACTCGGTGGCCCCGGCGAGCGCCATCACGCTGTGGCGCCACGACACCGGCGCGCGGGTGCCCTTCTTCGCCGAGCTCGACGCGAACACCCTCGCGGGTCAGGCCACCGACCATCAGGCGCTCTACGTGCGCCCGCTCGCGCGGCTCGCGCCGGGGACCCGCTACATCGTCGCCGTGCGCGGCCTCGCCGACGCCGCCGGCCGGCCGCTCGCGGCGCCGCAGCCGTTCCGGGCGCTGCGCGACCGGCAGGCGACGCGCCGGTCCGAGGTGCTCGCGCTCGCGCCGCGCTACGAGGAGATCTTCGCCTTCCTCGCGGCCCAGGGGCTCGCTCGCGGCGAGCTCGTGCTCGCGTTCGACTTCGTCACCGCCAGCGAGGAGGCGATCACCGGGCCGCTGCTCGCGATGCGCGACGACGCCCTCGCGCGCACCGGCGCCGGCGGCTACGGCTACGCCGTGACCGCGGTCGACGAGAACCCCGCGGCCGAGCTGCTGCGGCGGGTCGAGGGCACCTTCGAGGTGCCCTGGTACCTCACCGGGAGCGGCGGACGCGCCGCCCTCGCCACCGACGCCGCCGGTCAGCCCGCGTTCCAGGGCGCCGGCACCGCCACCTTCACGCTGCACGTGCCCAAGTGCGCCGAGACGGCGAGCGGGCCGCTGCGCCTGCTCGTCTACGGCCACGGCCTCTTCGGCAGCGCGAGCCACGAGCTGCAGAGCAGCTACCAGCGGCGCTACGCGAACCAGCTCTGCCTCGTGCCGATCGGCACCGACTGGCTCGGCCTGACCGAGCTCGACCGCGCGACGACCCTGGGCGAGCTCCTGCTCGACGTCAACGACCTCAACCTCATCACCGACAAGCTGATGCAGGCGCAGGTCAACTTCCTGGTGCTCACGCGCCTGGCGCGCGACGTCCTGCGGCAGGACGCGGTCCTCACGCGCGAGGGCGCGGCCGGCGGCACCCCGCTCGTCGACGGCAGCGAGGTGTACTACTACGGCTGCTCGAACGGGGCGATCCAGGGGATGGGGTACATGGCGCTCAGCCCCGACGTCGAGCGCGGCGTGCTCAACGTCGGCGGCGGGCCGTGGTCGCTGCTGATGCAGCGCAGCGCGGATTTCGCGCCGCTCCTGCCGGCGCTCGAGGCGCACTACCCCGACAGCGCCGACCGCGCCGCCCTGCTGGCGCTGTGGCAGTCGATCTTCGACAGCGTGGACCCGGCGACGTGGGCGGCGCACACGATCAGCGACCCGCTCGGCGTCCCGGCGAAGCGCATCCTGCTGCAAGAGTCGCTCGGCGACGCGGTCGTGACGAACCTCGGCACGCGGTTCCTCGCCCGCACGCTGGGCGTGCCCGGCCTCGACCCGCTCCTCGATCCCCCCTACGGCATCGCGACGGCGGCCGCGCCGCTCGACTCCGCCTACGTCCAGTGGACCGTCAACCCGTCCCCGATGCCCGACGACCGCAACGTGCCCGCCACCGACAACGAAGCCCACACCGGCGCCCGCGCCCTCCCCGCTCTGATCCAGCAGAACGACGCCTTCTGGCAACCAGGGGGACACGCAGCCCCCTAGCAAGCCAGCGAGAACACAGGGGAACGGACCGGTCCGGATCGGGCAGGGGCACGGGCAGGGGCACGGGCACGAGAGGAGGCGACGACCTTCGTGGCCGTGCCCGTGCCCCTGCCCGTGCCCGATCCTTGTGTGCTTACGGGGGCTTGAGGACCGACTGCGTGTCCCCTACAGGAGGGTGCCGCAGGTGCAGCCGGCCTGGCCGGCGGTGCAGAGGGTGTTGGTGCCGCCGGGGGCGACGCAGGGGAAGCCGTAGCAGCAGTCCGCGCTCGCGGCGCAGGACTGGCCCGGGAGCGCGCAGACCGGGGCCGCGTCGTCCTGGCCGCCGTCCACGCCGCCGTCGGACTGCGGCGGCGGCGGCAGCTCGCAGATGCCGGTCGGGGCGCCGGGCTGGATCTGGCACGGGATGCCGACGCAGCAGTCGGAGCTCGAGGTGCAGACGCCGCCCGCGGGCACGCACACCGGGCCGCCGTCGGGCTGCCCGCCCAGGCAGCGGAGCACGCCCTGGGCGTCGGGCACGCACGGGGCGCTGCCGCAGCACTCGGCCGAGAAGGTGCACTGGTCGCCGGCCGGGATGCAGCAGGGCTCGACGCCGGTGTAGCCGTTCGGGCAGTCGCCGGTCGAGCCGCCGTAGCAGCGCGGGACGCCGGCGCCGTCGGGCTTGCAGCAGTTGATCTTGGGCGGCAGGCAGTCGCAGCAGTCGTGGCGCGCGCTCACGCCGAGGCCGCAGATGTCGCCCTCGGGGTCGCAGCCGGTCGGGTTGCGGCACAGGCCGATGGGCGGGTCCGAGAGCGGATCGAGCTCGCAATGCACGTTGCCGTCGCCCGGCCTGCCCGAGCCCGGCGCGCCGCAGCAGTCGCCGTCGGCGCGGCAGATCTCGCCGACCACGCGGCAGCCCGACGCCACCTGGCACACCTGGCCGCCCTGGGCGGTCGGCACGCAGACGCGGCTGCAGCAGTGACCGCCGTCGACGCACGGCTCGCCCGCGATCTGGCAGCCGCCGGAGCCGCTCGCGTTGATGAGGCCGCAGGTGCCCGCCGCCAGGCCGGCCGCGACGTTGCAGACCGTCGTGCAGCAGTCGAGCGCCTGGAAGCAGATGTCGCCGTCGGCGCCGCAGGTGTAGGCGCGGGCGCACTTGCCGTCGACGCAGTTGGCCGAGCAGCACTCGCTGCTGCCGCCGCAGGCGTTGCCGAGCGTGGTGCAGCCGCCCGGGACGATCGGCTGGCAGGTGCCGCTCGCGCAGTTCGCGGTACAGCACTCGGCGTTGCCGGCGCAGGCCCCGCCCGTGGACGTGCAGACGGTCGCGCCGCACGCGCCGTCGACGCACACGAGGTCGCAGCAGTCGGTGCCCACGTTGCACGCCGCGCCGGCGACGGCGCAGAGGCCGCCGACCGAGGTGCAGACGTTCAGGTACGGGTCGCACGACGTCGAGCAGCAGGCCGCGGCGCTGGTGCAGGCCTCGCCGTTCGGCACGCAGTACTGGACCGGGGCGTCCAGGCTCGCGTCAGTGCCAGGCCCCCCATCGCCGCTGTGCGAGACGGCGTTGTCACCGCAACCGGCGATGGCCAGCACCGCCACGAACAGACACCCACCAAGTCGCGCGCTCATGAGCCCTCCGATTTCAGGCCTGCCTGGCCTCTAGGTCTCACCTGGGATCTACGACCGAGAAGCTGAATGGTAACATTGCCTACACTGGCGCCGCGAATTCCCGCCTGCGTGCCCCACCCCGGTGGACCTGTCGGACGCCGGTCGCAGCCTGCGGGCTGCCGGCGGCGCCCGGCCCGCCGCCCCCTTGACCACGAAGGACGCCGCGTCACTAGGGCTACGAAGGAGGTACGCGATGCAGCTGGGCATGGTCGGGCTGGGCCGCATGGGGGGCAACATGGTGCGACGGCTGCTCGGCGCGCGGCACCACTGCGTGGTCTTCGACCGCGATCCGCGCGCCACCCAGGAGCTGGCCGCGAAGGGGGCGACCGGCGCCGCCTCGCTCGGCGAGCTCGTGGCGAAGCTGCAGCCGCCCCGCGCCGTCTGGATCATGGTGCCGGCCGCGGTGGTCGACGGCACGCTCGCGGAGCTCGTCCCGCTGCTCGCCGCCGATGACGTGATCGTCGACGGCGGCAACTCCTACTACCATGACGACATCCGCCGGGCGCAGGCGCTCGCGCCGAGCAAGATCCACTACGTCGACGTCGGGACCTCGGGCGGCGTATGGGGGCTCGAACGCGGTTACTGCCAGATGATCGGCGGCGAGACCGCCGTGGTGAAGCGGCTCGGGCCGATCTTCGCCGCGCTCGCGCCGGGCGGCGAGGTCCCGGCGGCCGCGCCCGCCCGCGCGGGCCGGAGCGACGCCCCGGAGCGGGGCTACGTCCACTGCGGGCCCGCGGGCGCGGGCCACTTCGTCAAGATGGTCCACAACGGGATCGAGTACGGCCTCATGGCGGCCTACGCCGAGGGGCTCAACATCCTGCGCCACGCGAACGCGGGCAGCGCGGCGCGCGAGGCCGACGCGGAGACCGCCCCACTGCGGCACCCCGAGCACTACCGCTACGAGCTCAACCTCCCGGAGATCGCCGAGGCCTGGCGGCACGGCAGCGTGATCGGGTCGTGGCTGCTCGACCTGACCGCCGCGGCGCTGCGGGAGAGCCCCGACCTGGGCCGCTTCGCCGGCCGCGTCTCGGACTCCGGCGAGGGGCGCTGGACCCTGCAGGCCGCCATCGACGAGGGCGTGCCGGCGCCGATCCTGAGCACGGCGCTCACGCAGCGCTTCGCCTCCCGCGGGGCGGAGGACTTCGCGAACCAGCTGCTCTCGGCCCTGCGCTTCGAGTTCGGCGGCCACGCGGAGAAGCCCAAGTGACCGCGCCGGCCCGCGCGCGGCCGCGCTCGTGCGCCGTCACGGCGCGGGGCGCAGCCCGGCCGGGACGCAGGCGCGCTCGATGAGACCGAAGGCGCCCTGGAACACGAGCGCGAGGAGCGCGGCGGGCACGGCGCCGGCCATGATGAGGCCGAGGTCGTCGAGCCGGATGCCGGTCAAGATCGACTGGCCGTAGCCGCCGGCGCCGACGAGCGCGCCGAGGGTGGCGGTGCCGACGTTGATGACCGCCGAGGTCTTGATGCCGGCGAGGATCGCCTGCGCGGCGAGCGGCAGCTCGATACGCCAGAGGATGGTGCGCGGCGGCAGCCCGAGCGCCGCGGCCGACTCGCGCAGCTCGGGCGCGATCGTCGCCAGGCCGACGAAGGTGCTGCGCACGATCGGCAGCAGACCGTAGAGGAAGAGCGCGGCCACCGCGGGCCGCGTGCCGATGCCGAGCAGCGGCAGCATGAAGACGAGCAGCGCCAGCGACGGGATGGTCTGCACGATCCCCAGGATCCCCAGGAGGACCTGACCGAGGCGCCGGCGGCGCGCCGCGAGCACGCCCGCGGGCACGCCGAGCGCGATCGCCGCGGCGAGCGACACCGCGGTCAGAAAGAGGTGCTGGGCGGTCGGGCGCAGCAGCGCCTCGACGACGCGGCTCGCGGCCCGCGGCGCCGGCACCCCGAAGCGGGCGGCGACGAAGCTCGCGGCCACCGCGTCGGCGGGCAGGTGGTCGAGCTTCACGAGGCCATTGAGGCGCCGCATCCGGGGCTCGTCGAGCTGGCCCTCGAGGCGGCGCATCGCCAGGAGGGCGCGCGGCGCCCGCCGCGCGAGATCCGCCCGGTGAAGGATCACGGCGCGGTAGACGGGGAACGCGCCCCGATCGTCCGCGAGGACCCGCAGGCGGTAGTACGAGATCTCGGGGTCGGTCGTGTAGACGTCGGTGACGTCGATGGCCGCGCGGCCGATGGCCCGATACGCGAGATCGTGCTCGAGGCCGCGGACGTCCCGCTGCGGCAGGGCGTACACCTGCCGCAGCCGGGGCCAGCCGTCGGCGCGGGCCATGAACTCGCTGCTGAAGCCGCAGCGCAGCTCGGGGTGGTGCCGCAGGTCCGAGATGGTGCGCAGGCCGAGCCGCGCGGCGAGCGCCTCGGGCACGGCCAGGGCGTAGGTGTCCTCGAAGCCGAGGGGCGCGCTCATGTGCAGGCCCAGGCGCGCGAGCGCGGCCGGCAGCTCGTCGTCGGAGGCGACGGCGCCGGCCAGCAGCTCGAAGCGCAGCGTGCCGGTGTACTCGACGTAGGCGTCGAGGCCGCCGCGGCGCAGGGCGTCGAAGAGCACGCGCGAGCCGCCGAGCGCGCGGACCGCGACCGCGTCGGCGCCGGCGCTGCGGGCGAGATCCGTGAGCACATCACCGAGGACGACCCCCTCGGTGAAGCTCTTCGACCCGATGCGCACGGTCGGCTCCGGGCCGGCCGCGCCGGTCGCGAGCAGCGCCAGCCCCGCGAGCACGGCGACGGCGCCCCCGGCGCTACGCATGCGCCGGCGCCGCGTCGCCGAGCGGCGCGCGGTGCGCGCGCAGGAAGCGCGTGACGAAGGGGTCGGCGGGCGCCTCGACCAGGGCGCGCAGGCTGCCCTGCTGCAGGATGCGGCCCGCGCGCATGAGCACGATCACGCCGCCCTCCTCGCCCGCCTCGCCCGCCGTGACGCCCGCCGCGAAGAGATCCTTCTCGCGCGACGCGACGCGCGGTGGGGGGAGGCTCGTCGAGCTTTGCTCGACGAGGGGGG
>DASXVK010000065.1:0-7364 GCA_036504295.1 Polyangia bacterium | reverse complement strand
GCGCGTGCGCACGCGCGGCCTCGGCCCGGGCGGCGTCGATCTGGTCGCTCACCGGGCGGGACTGCTGCACGCGGCCGCGGGCCTCGGCGACCCGCGCCACGGCCCCGCGCCGCCCCTCGAGCGCGGCGGCGAGCGCCGCGTGCGCCTGGCGCTGCGTGGCGGCAGCCCCGGCGGCCGTCACCCGCGCCTGGTCGAGCGCCTCCTGGGCCAGCGCGCCGCTCGCGCGCAGCGACTCCGTGCGCGCGAGATCGAGCGCCGCCTTCTGCCCCTCGGCGTCGGCGCGGACGACCGCGGCGCGGGCGGTCGCGATCTGCGCCTCGGCCGACTGCACCCCCGCGCTCGAGCCCGAGAGGGCGGCCTGCGCGCTCGAGAGCCCGCCGCGCGACCCCGCCTCGGCGATGCGGACCTGCGCGTCGGCGGCCGCCGCGCCCGCGACCGCGGCCTGGAGCTCGGCCTGGGCCTGGTCGAGCCGCGCGCGGTAGTCCGCCGGGTCGATCGCGACGAGCAGCTCGCCGTCCTGCACGGCCTGGTTGTCGGCGACGTAGGTGCGGAGCACCGTGCCGCCGACCCGCGCCGCGAGCGGGAGCGCGTCGGCGTCGACCTGGGCGTCGTCGGTGGACTCCTCGTTGCGCGTGGCGAAGGCGTAGCCGCCCCAGCACATCAGGGCGACGAGCACGACGGCGCCGAGGATGAGGAAGGCGCGGCGCCCGCGGCGGCGCGGGGGGGGCGACCCCGCCCGCGGCGCGGCCGGGGCCGCCGCGGTTCGCTCGTCGCGCTCGTCGGCCATCGGGCGTCACTCCCTGGCGGCGGGGGCGGGGGCGTCCCCGCCGCCGCGGCGCAGGAGGAAGACGAGCGGGAGCACGGCGACGAAGGCGATCGCCTGCAGCAGGAACACCTTGTCGTACGCGAGCACGGTGGCCTGGCCGACGACGATCCGGGTGAGGAGGCCGAAGGCGCCCGGCTCGGCGCCGCGGGCCCCGAGGCCGTGGCCGAGCTGCTGCTGCAACAGCGCGACGCGCGCGACCACCTCCGGCCGCAGCGGCGTCACGTGGTGCACGAGGCCCGCCTGGGACTGCGCGCCGTAGCGCGTGAGCAGCACGGCGAAGGTGGTGAGGCCGATGGAGCCACCCACCTGGCGCACGACCGAGTTGAGGCCGGTCGCGTCGGTGAGGAGCGCGCGCGGGATGTTCGCGAGCGCGACCGTCGCGAGGGGCACGAAGAGGCACGCGAAGCCGACCCCGGTCGCGAGCAACGCGGCGACGATGCCGGTGGACGAGGTGGCGAGGGTCATGCGGCTGAGGTCCCATGACCCGTAGGCGACGAGGAGCACGCCGAGGGCGATGAAGACGGCCGGCGAGACGCGGTTGTAGAGCCGGCCCACGATCGGCGTCGTCGCGATCATGATGAGCGTGCGCGGCATGAGCGTCAGGCCCGACTGCGTCGCCGAGAAGCCGAGCAGCTCCTGCATGAAGAGCGGCAGCAGGAACATGCTCGACATCAGCATCGCGAACATCACCCCGCCGACGAGGGTGCCGGCGACGAAGTTGCGCTCCCTGAAGAGGCGCAGGTTCACCGCCGGCACAGGCGCGGTGAGCTCGCGGATGAGGAACGCGGCGAAGGCGACGAGCATCACCGCGAAGGTGGCCTGGATGACCGGCGACTCGAACCACAGGCGGCGCTCGCCCTCCTCGAGGAAGTACTGGAGCGACCCGAGCGTGACGGCGAGCAGGGCGATGCCGGTCCAGTCCATGTGCCCGCGCTGCGCCTCGGCGCGCGCGCGGTTGGCCGCGCGGATGTCCTCAGGCTCCTGGACGAAGCGCCACACCATGAGCAGGCCCAGCGCGCCCACTGGCAGGTTGATGTAGAAGATCCACGGCCAGCTGTAGTTGTCCGTGATCCAGCCGCCCAGCGTCGGGCCGACCGCCGGGCCGACCATGACCGCCATGGCGAAGAGGGCCATCGCCATCCCGGCCTCCCGCTGGCCGAACGTCTGCCGCAGGATGGCCTGCTCGGTCGGCTGCAGCGCGCCCGCGCCCAGGCCCTGCAGCACGCGGAAGACCGTGAGCGTCGTCAGGCTGCGGGCGCTGCCGCACAGGGCCGAGCCGGCGACGAAGAGCATGAGCGAGGTCATGTAGAGCCGCTTCTGCCCGAAGAAGGAGCCGAGGAAGGCCGTCAGCGGCATCACGATCACCATGGCGATGAGGTAGGCCGTCGAGATCCAGGTGATCTCCTCGATGGTCGCGCCGAGGCCGCCGCGGATGTGCGGCAGGGCCACGTTGACGATCGACGCGTCGATGGCGCCCATGAGGGTGCCGAAGGTGACGGCCAGCGCGACGATCCACTTGTTCGACGCGGCGCGTGGTTCCGGGGGCGCGGGAGGGCTCACTGCTCCTCGGCTTCGATGCAGTACGGCCCGCCGAGCGCGCCGCGCAGCATCGAACATGCGCCATGAAGAGAACTGCTGTGTGGGTGCTCGCGGCGCTCGTCGCCGGGGCCGGGCTCGGGTCGGGCGGCGCGCGGGGAGAGGCGCCGCGGCGCCAGCGGATCACCGTCCAGATCGACGGCGAGACGCTGCACCTGCCGAACGGCATGACCTTCGTGCTCGTCAAGCGGCCCGGCGCGCCCACCTTCGCCGGTTACGTCGGCTTCCGCGTCGGCGGCGTCGACTCGGTGCCGGGTGACACGGGGCTCGCGCACATGTTCGAGCACATGGCGTTCAAGGGCACGCGCCACATCGGCACCACCGACTGGGCCCGGGAGCGGCCGATCCTCGAGGAGCTCCAGCGGGTCGGCGACCGGCTGACGCGGCTCCAGGCCGAGGGCAAGGGCACGCCGCAGGAGCGCGCGGCGCTCGCGCGCCGGCGCGACGAGCTCTCGGCGCAGGAGCACCAGTACATCCGCAAGGACGCGATCGACGCCTGGTACACGCAGGCGGGCGAGCGGTCGATGAACGCCTCGACGGGCGACGACCTCACGCAGTACTTCGTCCAGCTCCCGGCCAACGCGCTCGAGCTGTGGGCCCTCATCGAGTCGCAGCGCATCCGCGAGCCGGTGCTGCGCGAGTTCTACTCCGAGCGCGACGTCATCGCGCAGGAGCGGCTCATGCGCACCGACAACGACCCGATGGGCCGCCTCTACGAGCACTTCCTCGCGACGGCGTTCATGGCGCACCCGTACCGGCTGCCCGTCATCGGCTGGCCCAGCGACATCCGCGCGCTCACCATGCAGGGGGCGGAGGCCTTCCACCACCGCTACTACTCGCCGAGCAACGCGGTCGGCGTCCTCGTCGGCAACTTCGACGTGGCCCAGGCCAAGCAGCTCGTCCTGCGCTACTTCGGCACGATCCCGCGGCGGGGCGAGGCGCCGCCCGTGGTCACGCGCGAGCCGCGGCAGGAGGAGGAGCGGCACGTCGAGGTCCCCTTCCCGGCGAACCCCCAGATCCTGATGGGCTGGCACAAGCCGACGTGGCCGAACGTCGACGACACGCGCCTCGACGTGGTCGCGTCCATCCTCGGCGACGGCCTCACGGCGCGGCTCTACCGGCGGCTCGTCGAGCGCGACCGGGTGGCCCTCGCGGTGGACATCGACAACGGCGACCCCGGCGTGCGCTACGACAACCTCTTCGTCGTGCGCGTCGTGCCCGCGCCGGGCGCCGGCCTCGCGCGCGTCAACGCCGCGATCGACGACGAGATCGCGCGCCTCGCCCGCGAGCCGCTGCCCGCCGCGGAGCTCGAGAAGGCGAAGACGCGCATCCTCGCGAGCTACCTGCGGCGCCTCGACTCGAACCTCTCGACCGCGACCCTCCTCGGCTCGACGGCGCTGCTCACCGGGGACTGGCGCAACCTCTACAAGTACCTGTCCGACCTGCAGGGCGTGACCGCGGCCGACGTGCGCACCGTGACGACCAGCTACCTGCGGCGCACGAACCGCACGACGGCGGTCCTCGTGCGACCGGCCCCGAGCGCGGTCGGGAGCGTCCCATGACGAGCCCCTCGTCGCGCGCGCAGCTCCGCGGCGCCGCGCTCGTCCTCGGCCTCACGCTCGCGACCATGACCGCCGCGGCGCTCGCCGTGGGCGGCGGGCCGGCCGCCGCGGGCGCGCCGCTGCCGGTGACGCCCGAGCAGCTCCCCCCGCCGGCGCCGCTGACGTTCCAGCCGCCGGCGCTCACCCGCACGCGCCTGCCGCACGGGATGGAGGCGATCCTCCTGCCGGACCACCGGCTGCCGATCATCAAGCTGTACGCCCTGGTCAAGGCGGGCAGCATCTACGACCCGCCCGGGCGGGTGGGCCTCGCCAGCCTGGCCGGCGCGGCGATGGAGACCGGCGGCACGGCGCGCTACCCCGCCGACGAGATGGCCGAGACCCTCGAGGCCGTCGCCGCCGAGCTGCACACGGCGATCGGCCAGGAGTACGCCGAGGTGTCCCTCAACGTGCTCGCGAAGGACCTGCCGGTCGCGCTGCCGATCTTCGCCGACCTCCTGCGCGCGCCGGCCTTCGACCCGCGCAAGGTCGAGGTGGAGCGCGCCAAGATGATCGACGAGCTGCGGCGCCAGAACGAGTCGCCCTGGGGTACGAGCCACCGCGAGGTGCGCAAGGTGCTCTACGGGGCGGACTCGCCGTGGGCGCGCACCCCGACCATCCGCGGCGCCCTGCGCATCACCCGCGACGACCTGGTCGCCTTCCACCAGCAGTACTTCCACCCGCACGCGACCATCCTCGCCGCCGCCGGCGACTTCGAGCCGGCGCGGCTCACGGCGCAGCTGCGCGAGGCCTTCGCGCCCTGGCCCCCGGCCGCGGTGAGCTACCCCGAGGTGTCGGCCGCGCCGCGGGAGGCGGTCGCGAAGGCGGTCGTCATGAACCGCGGCGACCTCACGCAGACGACGGTCATGGTGGCCGAGCTCTCGGGCACGCGCGGCCGCGGCCCCACGTTCAACCGCGACCGCTACGCCATGGACGTGCTCAACTTCATCCTCGGCGGCGGCGGCTTCACCTCGATCCTCACGCGCGAGATCCGCAGCCAGCGCGGCCTCGCCTACACCGCGGCCTCGAGCTACAACTTCGCCACCGACCGCGGCACGTTCGCCGTCTTCGCCCAGACCAGCGTCCCGCGCACCGGCGAGGTGCTCGCGCTGATCGGCAAGGCGCTGCGCGAGGTGACCGCGCGGCCGCCCGGGCCCGCGGAGCTGGCGCTGGCGAAGCGCAGCCTGGTCAACAACTTCGTCTTCACGTTCCAGAACCCGGGCCAGATCGTCCGCGAGGCGGCGCTGATGGACTTCTACGGCTACCCGAAGGACTTCCTCGCCACCTACACCAGGCACATCGAGGCCGTCACCCCGGACGACTGCCTCCGCGTCGCCCGCACGTACATCCAGCCCCAGGCCCTGACGACCTTCGTCCTCGGCCCCGCGGCGCAGCTCGCCGCGCAGCTGCGCGCGTACGGCAAGGTCGAGGTGCGGGCGCTGCCGGAGCCGTAGCGCGGGGGGGCGCCGCTCACCGCGGCGGCAGCCACCCGCCGGCGGCGAGGTAGCGCCAGTTCTCGTCGGTCACAGGGACACCCCCTCGCGGTCGATGTCGAGCGCCAGGCCCGCCTCGCGGGCCCGCAGGCGCTCGAAGTCGGCCGTGGACATGACGAGCGGCGCCAGGCCCACGAAGTGCTCGTAGTCGAGGTCGGCCGCGACGTCGATCACCTCGTGCCGCTCGGCCCGCGTGAGGCCCTCGACCAGCACCAGGACGTCGACGTCCGAGTCGGGGCGCGCCTCACCGCGCGCGCGGGAGCCGAAGAGCAGGACCGCTGCCAGCCGCGCGCCGAAGCGCTCCGCGAGCGCGGCGCGGAACCGCGCCAGCGACAGCTCGACGTCGGGTGGCAACACGGGGCGCGCCATCGTCGCTACTGTAACATCGGGGTCCGGGAGCGACAACGCGTCGACGCCGCCCGCCGATCGCGGGATACTTCGCGCCGTGCCCCCGCTCCCATGGTCACCCCCGACCGTGCCCCTGATGCTGGCGCCCATGCAGGGCCTGACGAACCGCGCCCTGCGCGCGGTCTTCGCGGAGTGGGTGCGGCCCGACGCGGTGTGGACCGAGCTCGTGCGCGTGCGGCCGGGCGCCGAGACCGTCAGCCGGAGCGATCGGCGCGAGCTCGCCAGCCAGTCGCGGGTCCCCCTCGTCGCGCAGCTCATCGGCCATGATCGCGGCGCGCTCGCGGCGGCGGCCACCGCGGCGCACGCGGCCGGGGTCACGCACCTCGACTTCAACCTCGGGTGCCCGACCGGGCGCCACGCCGCCCGGGCCGCCGGCGGCGCGCTGCTGGCCACGCCCGCGCGCCTCCCCGAGCTCCTGGGCGCGCTCCGCGCCCCGTTTCCCGGCAGCCTCTCGGTGAAGCTCCGCGCCGGCTACGACGACCCGCGGCAGGTCTTCACCCTGCTGCCGCTCCTCGAGCAGGCCGGCGTCGACTACCTCGTGCTGCACCCGCGCACTGTGGTCCAGGCCTTCGCCGGCCGCGCCGACCACCGCGTGACCGCCGCGGTCGTGCGCGCCACGGCGCTGCCGGTCATCGCGAACGGCGACGTCGCGTCGGCCGCGGACGGCCGCCGCGTCCTCGCGCAGACCGGGGCCGCCGGGCTCATGCTCGGCCGCGGCGCCCTTGCCGATCCGCTCCTCTTCCGCCGCCTGCGCGGCGAGGCGCCGGACGAGCCCGACGGCACCGAGCTGCGCCAGCTCCTCGAGCGCCTCACACCGCGCTACGCGGCGCTCTTCTGCGGCGACGCCCAGGTCCTAGCCAAGCTCCGCGAGCCCCTGGCCTTCGCCCCGGCGCACCTCCGCGACGCGGTCGCCCGCCTGCGCCGCGCCCGCGACCTGGACGCCTTCGGCGCGGTCGTGCGGACGCTGTAGCGCTCTCGCGTCGGCCGTTGCAGCCCCTCCCCGATCCGATGTGCCGCGCAACTTCCGCGAACGGGTAGTCGCGCTCGACATCCCCCGCCTATGCATGGGACGACTTCCTCGTTCCGGAACTTGGGCGCCGCATCGTTTCTGGCGGGCCGGGCGGCTGCGGCGTAGCAAGGCCGGGGTGATGCGCCGCCTTGCCCCCGCCCTGCTCCTCATCGGCATCGCCGGCCTCATCCACCCGGGCGACCGCGACGATTCACCCCGGTGACTGGCCCGCCCCGGCGGCGACCTGTTCCCGCTCTCCGGGCGGCGGCGTGACCGGCCAGCGGGAGGGAGGCGTCGGCGCCGGGCGTGAGCGAACCCCCCGCAGCCGCGCGGCGGGCCGGGCGGGCTGCTGCAGGTACTCGATCAGGTCCTGGGCGAACAGGGGCGCCGCGTCGAGCTGCGGGAAGTGGCCGCAGCCGGGGTAGGCCGTCAGG
>DASXVK010000064.1:0-11524 GCA_036504295.1 Polyangia bacterium | reverse complement strand
GCTGCTGCAGCTCCTCTCGCTCCTCGGCCGCGGCGGGCCCAGCCACTCGATCATCACCGAGGACCTCGCCCGCATCGTCGCCGAGGACGACTGCCCCTGCGGCCGCAAGGGCAAGGCCTTCGAGCTGCTCGGCCGCGCCGCTCGCGCCGAGACCCGCGGCTGTGGCGACGTCTACGCGGGAGGGCCCTAGCCATGCAGGCGCTCTTCGCGCACGGCCGCCGCACCGACGAGACCTGGGACGCCGCCGCGCTCGCGGCCGCCGTCGCCGAGGCGACCCCCGCGGCCGCGCGCCTCGCGCTCGAGGGCGACGAGGGCATCGTCGCGGCCTTCTGCAAGGTGCACGCGCTCATGGCGAAGCGGGAGCACCCGCTGTACGAGCCGCTGCGCACGCTCGGGCTCGCGTACTTCCTCGGCTTCATCCAGTCGGACCACCTGCGCGGCTTGCTCGCGCGCTGGCTCGCCGCGGGCGATGCGGGCGACGTGCTCGTGCGGCCCGCCGGCGTCGTCGGCCACTGGCTCGCCGGCAACGTGCCCATCCTCGGGCTGCTCTCGGCGGTCCTCTCGATGGCGACCCGCAACCTCAGCGTCCTCAAGCTGCACGAGAGCGCGCCGGACACGCTCTCGCCGTTCCTCGCCACGTTCACCGATCCGCGGCTGGGCGACGCGCGCGAGGTCGGCGCGGCGCTCGCCGCCGCGACCCTCGTCGTCCGCGCGGACCGCGACGACGCCGCCGGCCACCGCGCCCTGGCCGAGCAGTGCGACGTGCGCGTGGTGTGGGGCTCGCGCGCGGCGGTGGACGCGGTGCGCGGCCTCGCGAGCGCGGCCAAGCCCGACGCCACCGTCGTCGCCTTCGGCCCGCGCGTCTCGGCCTGCGTCGTCGATCCGGCCCTCATGGACGACGCCGCGTACGCCGCCGTCGCGCTCGACGCGGGCCTCTTCGAGCAGCTCGCGTGCACCTCGCCCCACGCGGTCTTCGTGCGCGGCGACGCCGCCGCCGTCCGGGCCGCCGCCGCCCGCCTCGCCGCCGCCTTCGCCGGGCTCGTGCGGCGCGGCGTGCTCGGCGGCTTCGACGCCTTCGAGGCCTCGCGCGTGCTCGAGTACCGCGCCCGGCTCGCCATCGACGGCCACCAGGTGCTGGCCGCGCCGGGCACGCACTACACGGTCGCCGTGCTGCCGCCGGGGGCGCGCTTCACCGCCTACGGCTACCGGATCGTCGCCTGCATCCCCGCGCCCGACCTCGCCGGGATCGCGCCGCTGCTGCCGCCGTCGATCCAGTCGCTGGGCCAGCGGCTGGCGCCCGCGGACCGCGCCGCGCTCGTGCGCGCGCTCGCCGGGACCGCCGTGTGCCGCCTCCCCGCGCTCGGGCACATGCACGACTTCGAGCTGCCCTGGGACGGCATCAACGTCCTCGAGCGCCTGTCGCGCCGCGTCTCCGTCGGGGGCGCGCCGTGACCGCGGACCTCGTCTGGCGCGCGCCCGGCGCCGAGCTGCGGTTCGCGCTCCTGCCGTGGGACGTGCGGGCGTTCGGCCGGCAGTGCGCCGAGATGACCATCGCCGCCGGGCCGGCGGACGCCGAGGCGGCCCGGGTGGCCGCGGCGGTGGCGCGCTTCATGCGCGACGCCGGGCTCCAGACGGTGACGTACCGGCAGCCGGGCCGCGACCGCACCCACCGGGAGCTCGTGCGCGCCGCCGGCTTCCACCACGCCGAGCTGCAGCTCGAGCTGGCGGTGCGCCTCGCCGGCCGCGGCGCCGCCGAGCCCGGCACGGTCCTGCGCCGGGCCGCCCCCGCCGACCGCGCGGCCATCGCGGCGATCACGCGCGGCGCGTTCCTGCAGACCCGCTTCCACGACATCCCCGGGGCGACCGCGGCGCAGATCGGCGACCGCTTCGTCCGCTGGCTCGATCAGATGTGGGCCGCCGCGCCGGACCTCTGCCTCGTCATGGAGGTCGACGGCGTCGTGCAGGGGCTCTTCGCCTCGCAGCCCACCGGCCAGCCCGGCGAGATCTACCTCGCGCTCGCCGCGACCGCGCCCGGCGCCCCCCTCGGCTTCGGCGCGTACCTCTACCGCGCCGCCCTCGCCGAGTACGCCCGCCTCGGCTGGGCCCGCGCCTCGACCGTCGTCGACGCCGCCAACGTCGCCGTCCTCAGCCTCTGGACCGGCCTCGGCGCGCGGCTCCTGCGGGCGAAGGACGTCTTCCTCTGGAACGTCGAGCGCGGGTAGCGCGCCAGGCTCAGCGTCCACGCCCGGCGTGGGCGGCCACGGGCGTCTCGGGCACCGGGCGGGCCTCCGCCACCTCGCGGCACCACAGCTCGAGGATGAGCAGGTTCCAGAGGCGGTCGCCGTGGTCGACCCCGGCGCGGTGCTCGGCGAGGAGCCGCGCCACGCCGCGCGGGTCGACGAGGCCGCGGCCGCGGGCCGTGTCGTCGGTGAGCAGGTCGCGCGCCATGCCCGCGAGCTCCTCCCGCAGCCAGCGGTCGAGGGGCAGCCCGAAGCCCTGCTTGCGCCGGTGGATGATCGGCGCCGGCACGAGGTCGCGCACGGCGAGCCGCAGGAGGTGCTTGCCGCGCATGCCCCGCAGCTTCAGCCGGCCCGGCATGGCGGCGAGGCGCTCGAGGAGCACGTGGTCGCAGAAGGGCGCGCGCACCTCGAGCGCGTGGGCCATGGACGCGATGTCCACCTTCGTCAGGATGTCGTCGGGCAGGTAGGTCTGGGTGTCGAGGTCGAGCAGCAGGTTCACCGGGTCGGCGGCGTCGCTCTCGGCCAGCAGCCGGTCGAAGAGGGCGCCCACCGGCCGCTCGAGCGCCGCGGCCCGCAGCGCCGGCCCCAGCAGGTCGCGCTTGTCGCGCCGGGTGAAGTGGCCGAGCAGGTAGGGGTAGCGATCGGCCAGCGGCAGCCCGAGGTGGGCGCCGAACTCGCCCACCAGCCGGCGCCGCCGGCCCGCGGCGGGCAGGCGCGCGAGCGCCGCCCCGGCGAGCGTCCCGGCCGACCACGGCAGCCGCCGCAGCGCCCGGGCCAGCGCCTCGAGGCCGTAGCGGGTGTACCCGGCGAAGGCCTCGTCCCCGCCGTCCCCCGAGAGCGCCACGGTGACGTGGCGGCGCGTCAGCCGCGCGAGGTAGTAGGTCGGCACGGCCGACGCGTCGGCGAACGGCTCGCCGTAGCGCCGCACGAGCTCCGGCAGGATCGCCACCATGTCGGGCGCCACCACGAGCTCGTGGTGCTCGGTGTGGTAGCGCTGGGCGACGAGCCGGGCGTACTGGACCTCCCCCACGTCGAGGCCGCGGAGCTCGATGGAGAAGGTCCGGACCGGCCCGGTCGCGTGCCGCGCCATCAGCGCGACGACGGTGCTCGAGTCGAGCCCCCCGCTCAGGAAGGCGCCGAGCGGCACGTCCGCCTCCAGCCGCAGCGCGACCGCCTCGTCGAGGAGGGCGCGCACCTCGGCGACCGCGTCGCGCGCGCCCACCCGGGGCCCGGGCGCGAAGCGCAGGCGCCAGTAGCGGCGCGGCCGCGGCGCCTCGCCCGGCGCGAGCTCGATCAGGTGGGCCGCCGGCAGCTTCGCCACCCCGGCGAAGGCGGTGAGCGGCGCCGGCACGTACTGCAGCGTGAGGTAGCAGTCGATCGCCGCGAGGTCGAGCCCCGGGACGTCGCCCAGGCCGGCGAGCAGGGCGGGCAGCTCCGACGCGAAGTAGAGCCCCTCGCGGCGCGCCGCGTAGTACAGCGGCTTCTCGCCGGCGCGGTCGCGGGCCACGAGGAGCCGCCGCCGGCGCCCGTCCCAGACGGCGAAGGCGAACATGCCCCGGAGCGCGTGCACGCACTCCGGGCCCCGCTCCTCGTAGAGGTGCACGATCACCTCCGAGTCGGAGCGCGAGCGGAACGCGTGGCCGCGGGCGACGAGGTCGCGCCGCAGCGCCGCCGCGCCGTACACCTCGCCGTTCGCGACGCACACCACGGACCCGTCCTCGTTCGCGATCGGCTGGTTGGCCTCGGGGCTGAGGTCGATGATGCTGAGCCGCCGGTGGCCGAGCACCGCCGGCCCCGCCGCCCACTCGCCCGCGGCGTCCGGCCCGCGGTGCGCGAGCGCGGCCATCATCCGGCGGACCGGCGCCACCGGGGCCGCGGCGGCCGGATCGGCGCTGAGGAAGCCCGCGATCCCGCACATCGACCCCCCTCCTCCCGGCGTTACCGCTGGGATACCGGGGGCGACACCGCGCCGCCGACGGCCGCGCGGCTGCCCCGATGCCGCTCGAGGAAGATCAGCACCGCCGGCAGGATGACGATGGCCGCGGTGAGGCACGCGAACTCGCCGAGGATCGCGAACGCCCCGAACGAGCGCAGGGCGTGGTTGTCGGCGACGAGCAGCGCCGCGTACCCGATGATGGTGGTCATCGAGGCCAGGGTGACCGCGCCGCCGGTGGCGGCCACGGTGATGAAGACGCGCCCCGGCCCCTCCTCCCGGTAGCGCAAGGCGAGGTTGACGCCGTAATCGACGCCGATGCCGAAGGTGATCGGCAGGGCGATGAAGTTGAGGAAGTTGATGCGGACGCCGGTGATCGCCGCCCCGCCGACCATCCAGAGCACGCCGGTGAGGAGGACGCCGAGGATGAGCCACCAGCCGCCGCGCCGGTACGTGAGCAGCAGCACCAGGCTCGCCACCCCGATGAACGCGGCGAGCGTGACCAGGGGCCCGTCGTGCACGATGGCCCGCAGCATGGCCGCGAAGACCACGGCGCTGCCCGACGAGCGCACCGTCTCGCCGCCGGGCAGCCGGATGCTCTGCACCACGTCGGCCAGCCGCAGCAGGACCTTGCCGTCCCAGACGCTGATGTCCTTGCGCGGGTAGTAGATGACGATGCGTCCGACGGTGCCGTCGGCCTCGGTGTAGTAGCGCCGCACCGTCGCGGGCAGGTCCGCGATCCCGACGACGCGCAGGTCATCGGGCGGCCGCAGGTTGGCCGCGTCCGCCCGCTCCTTGTCGTCGAGCAGGCGCATGTTCTGGTCCAGCAGCGCCCGGATGCGGGCGAGCACCGCGAGCTTCTGCTGCTGCTCCGCCGGCGGCCCGGGGAGGTAGTCGTCGATGGTCTTCACGTCGCCGAGGACGTGGCGGGGCTTGTTCCGCTCCCACAGCGCGCGGCGGATCGGCTCCACCTGATCGCGCCGGTCGGCGAGGATGAAGTTCGGCGACAGGGTCCGGCCGAAGATCGGATCCAGCCGGGCCGAGAGCCGCTCCGTCTCGGAGGTGCGCGAGCGCTGGTTGCGCAGGTTCTCGAAGTTGTACTCGAACGGGTCGCGCAGGTACCGGGGCAGCGCGATGAGCGCGATGAGGGTGACCGCGCCGCCGGCGATGAGGAGCGCCCCGGGGCGGCGCACCGCCAGGCGCGCCACCGGCGCCGCCAGCGCGAAGCCGCGCACCCGCGGCACGAAGCCGCGGCGGTGGCGGTCGAAGGTCACCCACAGCGCCGGCAGGACGATGATGGTCAGCACCCACGCGAGGACCATGCCGACGAAGCCGATGTAGCCGAACTGGTTGAAGCCGCGGAAGCTCGTGACGGCGAGCGAGCCGTAGGCCACCGCCGCCCCGAGCGCCGCCACGGCGGTGGCCCGCCAGGTGCCCGCGAGCGCGGTGGCGACGGCGTCGCGCACGTCGCGGCCGCGCCGCCGCTCCTCCTCGTAGCGCGCCATCTGGACGATGGCGTAGTTGATGCCGTTGCCGACGATGATCGAGCCGAGGAACGCGGTCGACGAGTTCAGGTAGCCGAAGGCGATCTGGGCGAAGCACAGGGCGAAGGTGACGCCGCCGAAGGCCGGGATCGCGGCGAAGGGCACCGCCCGGAGCCGCCCGTAGTAGAGGAAGATGACGAGGCACACGAGCGTCACGCAGATACTGGTGGCGAGGACGAGGTCGTTCTCGAGCCCCTGGCGCTCCTCCGCGGCGGTCACGACGCTGCCGGTGAGCCCGATCGTCATCCGCGGGTCGTAGCGGGCCGGCCCGAGCGCGCCGGCGAGGTCGCTGATGCGCGCCGCCGCGGCCGCGCCCGGGCCCTCGCCGAAGAGCGAGGTCTTGAGCCAGATCACGACCGCGTAGAGGTGCTGGTCCTTGGTCGCGAAGTAGCCGCCGGGGAAGCGACCGAGGAGCTCCCGCTCCTTCCGGTCGATCTGCCGGCGCTCGTCCTCGAGCGAGTCGCCCCTGCCCGTGAGATCGACGAAGGCCGGGTTCTTGCGCTTGAGGATCTCGCGGTGCAGCCGCGCGTAGGCCTCCTGGAGGTCGTCCAGCCCGGCGTAGAGGAACTTGTTGCGCCGGTAGAAGGACTCCTCCTGGTGCACCCCGGCCTGCACGTCGTCGATCACGGGGATCGAGGCGCGGACGGCCTCGAGGCGGGGCATCAGGTCGTCGATGAAGCGGCGGTTGGCCGCGGGGTTCGGGCTCTGCACCACGACGACCACGGTCGAGAGCCCGGTGACGCGGCGGTCCAGGTCCCGGAGCGCCACGACGGCCGGGTCGTTCTGCGGCAGCAGCTCGGCCAGGTTCGGTCGCAGCGTGAGCTTGCTCGCCCGCCAACCGGCGAGGGCGATGAGCACCGCCGTCCCGAGGAGGACCACGCGGTGCCACCGCGTGATCAGGTCGGCGAAGCGTCGCGCGAGGTCCCGCTCGGAGATCATCGGCGCGGCTCGCGCGGGCTCGCGTCACGGTTGCCGGTCTGCTCCATCCTCCCGGTGCCGCTCGATCTGCGCATCACGCCCTCGCATGCGCCGATGAGTGCTGCCTCAGCGCTCCGCAGGGTTGGATGTAGTGCTGGCGAGCTCCGCCTCTCCCAACCGGTGGGCCCGACCGGTGGCCGGGATGCCGCGCCGCGGCGGCTCAGTGCAGCTGAGTCGTGAGCTTGCTCCAGGCCCGAGGGCTGAGGAGCTTCCGCGCGACGTAGCAGGCGCCCGCGGGCACCTGGCCCCCGGTCTCGCCCCGGATGATCCCGCGCTCGGGGTGTGAGATGTCGAAGTACTCCTGACCCTCCTCGAGCCGCTCGTCGGTGGAGCACATCGCGATCTCGTCCAGCTCCGGGTCATCGAAGCGCTGGAGCCATTTGAAACGGGCCGCGAGCTGCTTCGCGGTGATGTTCGCGCTCTTCTCTCCCACGTGCGCCTCCTTCGCTGGCCCGCCCCCGACGGGGTCGGGCCTCCCGAGACTGATACGGCGCACGCCCCGCCGCGCAAGCGACCGCCAGGGCGCGCCGGCAGCACCCCTGTGCGCCGCGGTCCGTCGCCGGCTCTGCCGGCGCTCAGCGGCCGGTGAGCCGCGCCAGCGCCGCCGCCGCCGCCCGGGCGCGGCTGGGCTCGCCGACGCGGCGGGCGCGCCACAGCAGGTTGTGCGGCGTCACCGTCGGCGGCACCAGCTCGATCACCGCGGTCTCGTAGCCCGCCGCCTCCAGGCGCAGCGTCCGCTCGCTGTCGACCATGGCCTGCAGGAATCGGCGCCGCACGGGCGCGTGGCGCGGCACCCCGAGCGCCTCGGCGGCGGCGGCCGCCGCCGGGAGCGCCGGGACGCCCGCGCCCGTGCAGCACGGCACCAGCAGGAGGCGGCGGGCGCCCGCGGCGACGGCGCGGTCGAGGATGGCGTCGGCGGCGGCGCCGCAGGCGTGCAGCGCGACCACCAGGGCGGGCCCGGCCGGCCACAGCGCCGCGTCGCCCACGTCGCCGCAGACGCACTCGACGGCGACGTCGACCGTGAGCTTGCCCGCGGCGGCGCGCGAGAGCGCGGCGCGCCGCGGGTCCCGCTCGAGGCTCACCACCCGCGCCGGGCCGCCGCGCGGGCCGAGGACGAGCTGCGCCGCGAGCAGCCCGACGTAGCTCTTGCCGGCGGCCGCGTCGACCAGCGTGAGCGCGCCCGCGCCGCGGGCGGCGCGCCCGAGGGCGCGTTCGACCTCGACGAGGAGCGCCGCCACCTCCACCGCCTTGCGCCGATCCTCCGCCCGCAACGTCGCGCCCTCGGCGGCGATGTAGAGGCGGTCGAGCCACTGCTCGACCTCGGCGACCGTAGGGGCGGGCACGAAGGGAGTCTACCCGAGCGGCGCGCCGCCGGCCACGCGGGCGGAACAGGAGCGCTACTGCAATTTTTCGTACATATCGTGAGGACCGAGAAAACCTTGACAGCGACGGACCAGGGCGCGTACGGTCGAAAGGTCGACCGGGGGACGGGAGACGGTGGGATGAACTGCTGGGAGTTCAAGCGGTGCGGCCGCGAGGCCGGGGGTTCGAAGGCGGCGGAGCTGGGGGTGTGCGCGGCGTATCCGTCCGGTGGGCACGCGTGCGCGATGATCGCGGGCACGCTCTGCGGCGGGCGGGTCCAGGGCTCGTTCGCGCAGAAGCTGAGCACGTGCCTCGAGTGTGACTTCTACCGCAGCGAGCACTACACCCGTCTGGGTGCCGGCGTGGCCCGGCCCGGGGCCACGCCGGCGGCTTTTGCGCCGGTGGCCGCGACGGCGGCGGGCCAGAGCTGCTGGGAGGTCATGGCGTGCGGCCGGGAGGCGGGCGGCGCGCGGTCGCGCGAGCTGGGGGTCTGCCCGGCCTGGCCCAGCCACGGCCGGAGCTGCGCGCGGGTCGCGGGGACCCTGTGTGACGGCAAGGTGGCGGGCACGTTCGCGCAGAAGCTCGCGAGCTGCCTCTCGTGCCGGTTCTACATGAGCCCCTCGTACGACCGGTCGGCGATCGGCTGACGCGGCGACGCGGGCTCTGGCGGGCCGCGGGCCCGCCCGGCGCCTGCACGAGGGCGGCGCGATGCGGACGTTCTTGCCGGTGAGGCTCGGCGACCTCTGGCTGGCGCTCGGCGCGGCCGAGGTTCAGGAGGTGCTCGGCGCGCGGCCGTGGCTCCCGATCCCGGGGGCGAGCGGCGGCGTGCCGGGCGTGCTGTCCTGGCGCGGGCGCGCCATCGCCGTCGTCGACCTCGGCGTGGTCACCGGCGCGGCCGCCCCGCTGCGGCCCGACGAGACGCGCCCGCGGATCGTGGTCCTGCGGCTCGGGACGACCACGCTGGCCCTGCCCGTCGAGGGCGTTCGCGAGGTCATCGAGGTGCCCGCAGAAGCGGTGCGCCCCTCGCACGTGACGCGCCCGCGGTGCTCGACCACGGAGGTGGAGCTCGCCGGCACCGTCGCCGCCATCGTCGACGCGGCGGCGCTGCTCGCCGCCGTCGCCCCGGCGGCGTCATGAGCCGGCCCGGACCCGCCGACCTGGAGCGGGCGGCGTACCTCGTCGTCGACGGCGCCCCCGCCTGGGCGGTGCCGGCCGCGGCCGTGGCCCGCGTGGTCGACGAGCGGACGTGGGACGGCCCGGCCCCGCTCGATCCGGCGACGACGCTCGAGCTGGGCGCGCGGGGCGAGGGGGCGAGCCGCCTCATCATCGTGCGCGGCCCCGCCGGCGAGGTCGCGCTGCGCGCCCGCGGCAGCATCGCGCCCGCCAGCATCTCGCCCTCCCGGGTGAGCCCGGTGCCGCCGGAGGCGGCGGGACGCCACGGGTGGGCGTTCGCCGGCGTCGTCCTCGACGAGGACCGGGCCGGGCTGCTGATCCTGCGCGTGGACGCGCTGACGCGACCGCACACGCCGACCTGCGGGGGGGAGAGGCTCGAGAGGAGCACATGAGACTGCAGACCAGGATGACCGTCGCGACCGCCACCGTCGTGCTCATCGGGCTGGTGATCGTGGGCGTAGTCGTCGAGACGATTCACCGGCGGGCGGTCGACGCCGTGGCCGAAGCCCTCACGGTGCGGACCATCGTGGACGCACGCCACGTCGCGGCGGAACTGGCCCCGGAGCTGCGCGCCGGGCAGCCGGGACCGAAGCTGGATGCGCTGCTGGCGTCCGCGATGGGGCAGCGCCCCGACGTGGCCGGGATCACGGTGGTGCGGCCCGACGGCGCCATCGTCGGGCGCCGCGGCGCGGCGCTGTCGCCCGCGATCACAGCGCGACTCACGCGCGCCGGCGCGAGCACCAGGGAGGGCCACACCACCACCGCCGGCAGCTGCGGGCGCTGCCACGACTTCGACGCACAGGAGGGCGGCGGCGTCGTGCTCGCCTCGTCGGCCATCACGGCGGGCGGCGCCAAGGTCGGTCACGTGCTCGTCGAGTCGCACGACTTTCGCGCCCAGGCGCTTCGCTCCGGATCCCGTCTCGCCTACCTCCTCGCGTACCTGCTCGTGCTCGCCCTCGTCGTGACAGGCGCCTTCCTCGCGGGCAAGCGGATCTGCGCCCCCCTCGGCCGCATCGCCGAGGTCGCCCGCCACGTCGCGGCCGGCGACCTCGACCAGCGGCAGCTCCCCATCACGAGCCGCGACGAGATCGGCGAGCTGGCAACGGCGTTCAACAGCATGACCGCGAACCTGTCGGCGCTGGGGGCGGCCGCCGACCGCGTGGCCGCGGGCGACCTCAGCGGCGCGATGAAGGCGGAGGGGCCGGTCGCGGCCGCCTTCACCCGCATGATCGAGGGCCAGCGCGTCCTCGTGCGCAAGATCGCCGAGACCTCCGTCCAGCTCGGCAGCGCGGCGGCCGAGATCTACGCCGCCGCGCAGGAGCAGGAGGCGGCGGCGGCGCAGCAGGCGGCGGGCGTCGAGGAGGTGAGCCACTCCATGGACTCGCTCCTCGGCAGCGCCGCCCACATCGCCGACTCGGCGAACGGCGTGCTCACGAACGCGGAGCGCAACCGGTCCACGACCGACCTCACCTCGGGGCGCATCGCCGAGCTGTCGGCCCACACGAGCCGCATGGGCGAGCTGCTCGAGGCGATCCGGGAGATCGCCGACCGCAGCGACCTGCTGGCGCTCAACGCCTCGCTCGAGGCGACCCGGGCCGGCGAGGCGGGGCGCGCCTTCGCGCTCGTCGCCGGCGAGATGCGGCGCCTGGCCGAGCGGGTCACGGGCTCGGTCCAGGGGGTCAAGTCGCTCGTGGCCGACGTCCGCTCGTTTGGCTCGTCCACGGTCATGGCGATGGACGAGGTGCGCAAGCTGGCCGAGAGCACGACCGGCTCGGCACGCCAGATCACGCTCGTCACCCAGCAGCAGCGCACCGCGACGGAGCAGATCTCCCAGAGCATGCGCGCCATCGCCAGCGTGCTCGGGCAGTCCGCGACGGCGGCCCAGGAGACGCGCGAGTCGGCGGAGGTGCTCAAGACCCAGGCGGAGCACCTGACCGCGGTGGTCAGCGCCTTCCACGTCGACGGGCCGGCGGCGGGATGAGCGACCGGCGCGCCGCGCTCGTCGCGCGCTTCCGGGCCGGCGCCGCCGACCGGCTCCGGCGGGTCCGCCACGCCCTCGGCGAGGCCGAGGCCGGCCGCGCCGGCCCCGAGCAGCTCAAGGAGGTCGCCCGCGAGCTGCACACGGTGAAGGGCGAGGCGCGCATGCTCGGCATGGCGGCGCTGAGCGAGCTGCTCCACGCCGTCGAGAGCGCGGTCGTGCGCCCCGCGGGCGCGGCCCCGGACCCGGCCGCCTGCGCCACCGCGCTCGGCCTGCTGGACGCCGCGGCCACGGCGCTCCGCGTCGACGCGGCGCC
>DASXVK010000063.1:0-22623 GCA_036504295.1 Polyangia bacterium | reverse complement strand
CCGGGCTTGGCCCGGCGAGGGGGGGCGGGCAGAGCCCCCCGTTGAACGGCGACTGGCCGATGAACCTCGACGAGCTGGACGAGCTGCGGGGGCGGTGAGGAGTCACGTCCAGCGGAACAGCCGCAGCGCCAGCAGGTAGCTCACCGTCCCCCACACCGCGAGCACCGCGAGCTGCGGCGCCACCGCGACGAGCGAGGCGCCGTCGCTCATGATGGCGCGCATCGCGTTGATGAGGGCGGTCAGCGGCAGCAGCTTGATGACGGGCTGCACGGCGTCGGGGAAGCGGTTCACCGAGAAGAAGACGCCGGACATGAGGACCATCGGCAGGGTGCAGACGTTGATGAGCCCCGACATGGTCTCGAGGGTGTTGGCGCGGCTCGCGAGGAGCGTGCCGAGGCCGGCGAAGCTCAGCGTCCCGAGCAGCACGACGGCGAGGAGGCTGAGCGGCGAGCCGGCGATGCCGACGCCGAAGATGAAGTAGGCCGCGACGAGGAGCACCGCGACCTCGAGCGGCACGAAGGCGAGCCGCGCGAGCATGTGCGCGAGCAGGAAGTCGCGGCGCCGCATCGGCGTCGCGAGCAGCCGCTTGAGCAGCTTGCGGGTGCGGGCCTCGGTGATCGCCCAGCCGAGCCCCCAGAAGCCGCCGCCCATGAGGTTCATGCCGAGCAGGCCCGGGACGAGGAAGTCGATGTAGCGGCCGCCCGGGGTGGTCACGTGCTCGTCGATGATCGGGACGGGATCGCGGCGGCCGGCGGCGCGCTCGAGGGCCTCGGCGAGCATGAGCCGCGCGACGCGGCTCTCGGGCCGGGTGGGGTCGAAGCGGAAGCGGACCGGGTCGCCGGGCACGACGAGGACGGTGGCGCCGCCGGTGCGCAGGCGCTGCGCCGCGGCGGCCGCGTCGAGGATCTCGACCTTCACGTCGGGCGCGGCGCGCAGGCCGGCCGCGACGCGCGCGGCGTCCGGGCCGGCCGCGAGCACCGCCGTCACGGGCTCCGGCGCCTGCCGCCGGAACGCGATGCCGAGCGCGATCGCCAGCACCGCCGGGAAGAGGAAGGTCCAGAAGATGGTCTCGGGCTGGCGCAGCGGCTCGCGCAGGCGGGCGAGGATCAGCTGCCAGAGGGGGCTATTCATCGCGGAGCTGCCTCCCGGTGAGCGACACGAAGACGTCCTCCAGCGTCGCCTGCCGCGTGATCAGGCGCTCGAGCGTGACGCCGCGGTCGCGCGCCTGGTCGAGCACCGCGCGCAGGGTGGCGGCCGAGTCGGCGGTCGAGAGGAGCAGGCTCGGGCCCGTGCGGCGCACCGCGCGCACGCCCGCGAGCGGGGCGAGGTCGGCCTCGCCGAGCGCGCCCGGCGGGGCGACGATCTCGACGACCACGTCGCCGCCCAGCGTGGCGATGAGCTCGGCCGGGGTGCCGAGCGCGATGCGCGTGCCGTGGTCGACGACGGCCACGCGGTCGCACAGGCGCTGCGCCTCGTCCATGTAATGGGTCGAGACGACGACCGTACGGCCGCGGTCGCGCTGCGCCCGGATCGTGTCGCCCATGCGCAGCCGCGCCTGCGGGTCGAGCCCCGTCGTGGGCTCGTCGAGCACGAGCAGGTCGGGCTCGCCGACGAGGGCGCAGGCGAGCGCCAGGCGCTGCCGCTGCCCGCCGGAGAGCTTGACGGTCCAGGTGCCGGCCTTGTCCGTGAGCCCGACCTCTTCGATCACTGCGGCGGGCGGGCGGCCCTGCGGGTAGAAGCTGCGGAAGAGGCGCACGACCTCGAGCACGGTGAGGCGCTCGGGCAGCCGCGTCTCCTGCAGCGACACACCCAGGCGCGCGCGCAGGGCCTCGTCCGCGTGGCCCCAGCGCCGGCCGAGCACCTCCACGTCGCCGCCGCTCGGCGGCTGCAGTCCGACCAGGATCTCGAGGGTGGTGGTCTTGCCGGCCCCGTTCGGCCCGAGCAGGCCCAGGCACTCGCCGGCGTGCACCTCGAGATCGAGATCGCGCACGGCGACCACGTCCTCGAAGCGCTTGAACAGCTTGCGGATCACGACGGCGGGAGGCCGGGGCGCGGGCATCGCCGCGTATTCTGAGGCCTGGGACGGGTGAGTCAAGGCGCAAGACGCGTTGTGTCGAAACGGGTCGGTTCGGCATCCCAAACGGTTCTGAAGGGACATGGGTGTCGGCGCGACGATCTGACCGCCGGTGCTGAAAAACGTGCGGTTCGGTGACACCAAACGAGCACCTCAAGCATCTAATTGTTTCTGAATTTTTGGGCGAAAATGCTGAACGCTCAAATAGCCGATTTGGCTGGGGATTTTTGGGACACGGGGCGATCCGGGGCAAAGTTCCCCGGGGTGAGGCTGGGGAGGCGGGTCGCAGTGGTCCGCGGGGTGCGATTCGGCTGGCTTCACGGTACGTTGGCGGACGCCCTGCGGGGCGGCCGCGGCCCCGTGATGGCTGCTTGCCCAAGGAGGGGCTCATGTTGCAGGGAGCGAAGCGCAATGAGGCGGGGGCCGGCACACGGCGCAGGCTGCTCGAGACCCTGAAGGCGCAAGGGCCGAAGACGGCCCGCGAGCTGTCGGCGATCCTCGGCGGCGGGCCGGTGGCCATGCGCGTGCACCTGAGAAACCTCCTGGCCGCGGGGCTCGTGAGCCACGTCGAGGAGCACCAGGCGGTCGGGCGGCCGGTGCGGCGCTACAGCCTGACCCCCGACGCCGACGTCCTGTTCGCCAAGCACTACGACGACTTCGCCCTCAAGCTCCTCGATACGCTGGTCGCGCGCAAGGGGATCGGCGCACTCCTCGAGCTGCTCGCGGGCTGGGAGGACGACTGGACGCAGCAGCTCCAGGAATCGCTGCCGCAGAACGGCTCGCGGCTCCAGGCGCTCGCCGACAACCTGTCCGACTATGGCGCGATGGCGACGCTGCACGAGGCGCCCGAGGGCCACGTCCTCGCGGTGCGCAACTGCATCATCAGCCAGCTCGCCTGGCGCTTCCCCGTCATCTGCGAGCGCGAGGCGGCGGTGCTCAAGCGCGTCCTCGGGCAGGAGGTGACGATGCGCACCTGCCAGTCGCGCGGCGACGCGATCTGCAGCTTCCACATCCGGGCGGAGGCGGCGCAGCGGGCCGCCGAGCCGACGGCCGAGCGCCCGTCCGCGTCGCTCGGCCAGCCGCTCGTCCCGTAACCCCCGCCGGCGCTGCACCAACGCCGCCCGCCGCCCGCGGGCGAGTGAGAGGCCCGCATGAGCGGCACGCCCGCGACCCCCACGACCTGCGTCATCGTCGGCGCCGGCGTCGCCGGCCACCGCGCCGCCGTCGAGCTGCG
This sequence comes from Polyangia bacterium, assembly GCA_036504295.1. Taxonomy (GTDB): domain Bacteria; phylum Myxococcota_A; class Polyangia; order JACRCY01; family JACRCY01; genus DASXVK01. The sequence goes on along the minus strand of DASXVK010000063.1, from coordinate 19,315 downwards.
GCAGGCCGGCTTCGACGGGCGCATCGTGCTCGTGGGCGACGAGCCCGAGCGCCCCTACCAGCGGCCGCCGCTGTCGAAGGAGCTGCTCGCCGGCGACCTCCCCGAGCAGAAGCTCTTCCTCGCGCCGGCCGACTTCTACGCCGCGAACGCGATCGACCTGCGCCCCGGGGCCCGGGTCGTCCGGCTCGACCCCGCCGACCGCGCCGTCGAGCTCGAGGGCGGCGAACGGCTCGGCTACGACCGGCTGCTCATCGCCACCGGCGCCGCGCCCCGGCGCCTGCGGGTGCCCGGCGCCGACCTCGCCGGCGTCTTCCTGCTGCGCACCCTCGCCGACGCCCGCCGGCTGCGCGCGGAGCTGCGCCCGGGGCGCCGCGCCGTCATCGTCGGCGGCGGGTTCATCGGGACCGAGGTGGCCGCGGCGTGCCGGCGCGCGGGCGTCGAGGTCGCCCTGCTCGCCCCCGAGCCGGTGCTGCTCGCGAGCATCCTGGGCGAGGAGGTGGGCCGGTTCGTCATGGCCGAGCACGCGGCGCACGGGGTCGCGCTCCACCTGGGCGAGGGCGTGGCCGGCTTCCGCGGCGACGGGCAGGTGCGCGCGATCGTGACCGCCGCGGGGGCCGTGGTGCCGTGCGACTTCGCCGTGGTCGGGGTGGGCGTCGAGCCCGCCGCCGACTGGCTCGTGGGCGCCGGCGTCACCGTCGAGCGCGGGATCCTCACCGACGCGCGCTGCCGGACGAACGTCCCCGACGTCTTCGCCGCGGGCGACGTGGCGCGGGCGTTCCACCCCGGGCTCGGCGAGCACCTGCGCTTCGAGCACTTCGACCACGCCGGCAACCAGGGCGCCGCCGCGGCGCAGAACATGCTGGGCCGCGACGCGCCCTTCGCGCCGGTGCCCCAGTTCTGGTCCGATCAGTACGACCTGCGGCTGCAGCTCGCCGGCGACACCCGCGGCACCGACGTGACGGTACGGCGCGGCCGGCTCGAGGACCAGAGCTGCACCTGGTTCTACCTCAAGGACGGCGTGCTGCGCGCCGCGCTCGGGGTCAACCGGCCGAAGGAGGTGCTGGCCGCGCGCAGGCTGATCCAGGCGGGCGCGCGGCTCGACCGCGCCGCGCTCGCCGACGCCGCCGTGGACCTCAAGACGCTCCGCCCCGCGCTGTAAAAATCCCCAAACTCCGTCGAGAAAACCGGCGTCCGTGAGCGCGCGGCCGCACCGCGGCTGCTGCTCGAGGTCATCATAACAGGCGTTGTATGGGCCCAGGGCGACTGGGCGCAAAGGAAGGAAAGCACCATGTCTAGGACTTCAGCACGGGCTCTTCTGGTCGGGGTGGTCCTCGCCGCCGGGGCGCTGGTAGCCGCCTGCTCGCACAGCAACCAGCAGCCGCAGCCGCAGTACGGCGGCACCAGCGGACAGGGGGCGGCGAGCCAGCCGAGCCCATTCAACCAGGCCAACCCGGGTCAGCCGGGGTACCAGGTCGAGCCCGGTCAGCCGAGTCAGCCGAGCCAGCCGGGTCAGCCGGGCACCCAGGAGCCGCCGGGCGGCAGCGGCGGCGGCATGGGCGGCGGGGCCAGCCAGCCCAGCAGCCAGCCGGAGTTTCAGCAGGGCCCCGGCCAGACCAACCCCGACCAGAGCAATCCCGGCGACATGGGCGGCAGCCAGGGCGCCGCGCCCGGCACGCCGGGGTACCAGAGCCGGGCCAAGGCGCCCGCCAAGAGCCAGGCGGCGCGCTGACCTACCTCAGACCCGCGTCTCGACGACGGCGCGGTCGGGCCCGCTGGCCGCCTCGTGCGGCTCGGCGCTCAGCGCCACGAAGGACAGGTCAGCCTGCTCGCAGACCAGCCGCCGCAGCAGCGCGTCGGCGTAGTCGGGCATGTACTTCACCCACAGCTTGATCGGCACCTCGCCCAGGTCCTCGTTCGACGGGGCCAGGCACAGGGCCAGCATGTAGTCCATCAGGTAGCGGACGTTGGTCGCCAGGTGGCCGCGGTAGTCGGGGTTCTCGCGCTGCGCGAGCACGCGCTCCTCGTGCATGCAGGCGCCGATCTCCGACTCGAGGAGGTTGTCGTAGGTCGAGATGATGACCTCGAGGAGCACGTGGTCGTCGGCGCCGTCGAGGAACTCGAGGTAGCGGCCGGTCAGATCGCGGCTGGTGAAGCCCCGCTGCGTGAAGGCGTGCACGGCGCCGCCGCTCGGCGGATGGTCGCGCAGCCGCTCGCGCGGCAGCGGGATGGCCATCCGTACGTTGACCGCGTTGTAGACGCCGTGGTGGTGCTCCTCCTCGAGGATCGTGACCCCCGGCGCGGCGCGCAGCGCGTCGAGCACGGCGTCGGTGCCGCCGGGCTCGGCGATGACCTTCACGCCGACGACGTCGGGCACGGCCATGATCGGCAGCTCCGACTGGATCGTGCCGCGGCGGATCGCCTTGAGCACGCGGCGCTCGGCGTGGCGGAACTCCTCGATCATGAGGTCGGGGGGCGTGATGAGGGCGGCGCGCGGGACGCCGGCGGCGCGGGCGCGCTCCTCGGCGAGCGCGTCGGCGCTCTCGCGGATGTGCGCGAACATGAAGTCGATGATGCGGCGGGCGCCCTTCTCGGCCACGCGGCGGAAGCGCTTGATGCGGGTCGAGGCGAGGAAGCGCGCCGCGCCGCCGTCCTCGGCGAAGTAGATGCGGCCGCCGAAGGGCGTCTCGCGGTAGAAGTCCTCGGGGAAGCGGCGGTAGCGGGCGATCAGATCCTCGACCCGCGGCGTCTGCACCGGGCAGTGCTCGACGATGAAGTCCTTGATGACGCCCTTCGTGCCGGCGACGAACCGCGCGGGGGTGGCGCCGTGCAGGCGCCGCAACAGGTCCTCGGTGAACCAGTCCACCCACAGGTTCGCGATGTAGGTGTTGAAGTTGACGATGGCCTTGAGGCGCGCGACATCGCCGCCGCTCGGGCGATTCACGAGCCAGCGGGAGACGATCTCCGCGAGCTGGACACGCTGCGCAAAGCTCTCGAGGTAGAGCATCTTTTGCCTGGACCGCCGGGCCCCCGCCCGCCGGATTGATACTGCCGTGTAGCACGGCCCCGCGGCCCTGTCGACCCCTTGTGATCGCGCGCGCCCGGCCCCGCTTGCAGCGACGGGCCGACTGTGGTCTGCTCGCGGTGGCACGGAGGGTCTCATGCGGCGTGTGCGACCGTACCGCGGGCTCATGCTCGCGGCTTTCGCTCTGGGCGGGTGCGGCGGCAGCACGACGTCGGCCGGCGCCGACGGCGGCGCCGATGCCCGCGCACAGCTCGACGCGTTCTACCCGGAGGCCGCGGCGGAGGCGGCGCCCGCGGACGCGGCGCTGGCGGACGCGGGCCCTCCCGACACGACCCCGTTCATCCCGGTGCCGGCCGACATCCAGTTCGCCGCCGTCAACCCGGTGGGCGCCGGCGAGCAGCTGCTCTTCAACGACTGGGCCGCGTCGCCGAACACGGTGCGCACGATGCAGCCCGACGGCACCGGTGCGACGACGATCTTCGAGGCCTACCGCGTGTGGAGCATGGGCGCGTCGCGGGCGGGCGACCGGCTGGCGTTCTCGTGCGGCGATCCGCAGCAGGAGGCGCACTACGGCCTGACGATCGGCGACTCCATCCAGCACACCTGGCTGTACGACATGGCGTCGCAGGCGGTGGAGCTGCTCGCCTACGGCAACATCAACGACGAGTGCCACACCTTCGCGCCCGGCGACGACGCGATCTACCTCTGCCGCCGCTACGACTTCCAGCCGGACGGCGCCAACCGCGGCTGGCGCCTCGGCCGCATCGACCTGCCGGCCAAGGAGTTCTCCTTCCTCACGCCCGACACCGACCTCGACTGGGCCCTCTGGCCGCAGCCGAGCCCCGACGGCACGCAGCTCTACTACGGCCGCATCCAGATCAGCGGCACGACCCAGACCCGCAGCCTCATGCGGATGCCGGTCGCGACGCTCACGCCCGTGCTGTTCCAGGCGAGCGCGAGCTCCCTGACCCTGGCGCCCGACGGCCAGCACGTCGTGTTCCAGAACTGGGCCGACGGCTTCCGCCTCTACGTCATGGCCGTCGACGGCAGCGGCCTCACGAAGGTCGCGGCGCGCCAGAGCGCGACCACCGCGCGCTGGTCGCCGGACGGCACGCAGATCGCGTTCCTGTGGCAGGACCAGGCCGTGAACTGCTCGCACATCGAGGTGGTCAAGGCCGACGGCACCGAGGCCGCCGCGCCGCGCCGCCTGCGCGACTGCAGCACTACGACCGAGATGGTGACCGAGCTGGAGTGGATTACGCGGTAAGGACCGGCGCGAGGCCGACGTCGGCGAGGAAGCTCTCGACCACCGCGTGCACCGCCTGGGGCCGCTCCACCTGGACGAGGTGCGTGTGGCCGGGGAAGACGACCAGGCGCGCGCCCGGGATCTGGGCCTGCATGCGCTCGGCGACGCTCGCGGGGGTGAGCTGGTCCTGGTCGCCGGCGATGATGAGCGTCGGCACGCGGATGGTCGACAGCATGTCCTCGGCGCTGTGCTCGAAGTACGAGTGGAAGGCCTCACCGAAGACGCGCGGGTCGATGCGGGCGACGTGGTCGAAGAGCGCGTCGAGGATGCGGCGCGGGCAGAGCTCGCGGTGGGCGCCGCCGACGAGGTACGTGATCGTGTGGGGCAGCTCGGTCTTGAACACCCTGAGCGCGAGCCGGCCGAGCGGGCCGAGGCCGCCGAAGCCCCGCGCGAGCGCGGCCGCGCCCCGGCGCAGCGCCGGCGCCGGGCTGATGCGGTCGAGCGGGTGGCCGTAGGTGCCGCAGATGAGCACGAGGGCGCGCACGTCGTCGGGGTAGGCGCGGTAGTGCTCGAGGGCGACCTGCACGCCGAAGGAGAGCCCGGCCACGATGGCGCCGCCCGGGGCGAGCTGCGCGGCGACGGCGTGCCCGTCGGCGGCGAAGTGCTCGATGTCGATCGTGCGCGGGTCGCGTGGCGTCGGGGCGCCCGCGTGGCCGCGGTACTCCCAGCTCACCACGCGGTAGTCGCGGCGGAAGTGGTCGATGAAGAAGGGCCAGTGGCAGCCCCCGGAGACGAGCCCCTGGTGCAGGAGCAGCGGCGTGCCGCGGCCGTACACGTGGTAGTAGAGGGGCTCGCCGTCGGCGGCGCGGACGAGGCCGTGCTCGAGCGCGGCGGCGGGGGGGGCGGCGGGGAGCGGGGCCAGGGCGGCGGCGGGCGTCATCACGGCCCGATCATACCAAAGCCGGCGCCGCTTGTGCGCGGGCGGTGCCGGGGGGTACAACGGTGCGGGATGGACGCCGACGTCGCCATCGTGGGGGCCGGCTCGGCCGGGGCGGCCGCGGCGCTCCTGTGCGCCCGGCGCGGCCTGGCCGTGGTCTGCCTCGACCGGCGGCGGCTCGACGCCGCCGGCGCCCGCTGGATCAACGCGGTCCCGGGCTGGTGCTTCGACGAGGCCGGCCTCGCGCGGCCGACGCCGCCGGAGCTGGTGGCGGAGCACTTCGCCGTGAACCTGGTGGCGCCGGGCGGCGCCCAGCGGGTGGTGCTGCGCGGCCATGACGTGCTGCACGTCGACATGCGCGCGCTCGTCCGCCGGCTGCAGCGCGGCGCGCGGACGGCCGGCGCCGTGCTCGCCGGCGGCGTGCGCGTCGAGGCGGTCACGGGCGACGTGCTGCGCACGAGCCGCGGGCCGGTGCGCGCCCGCTGGTTCGTCGACGCCGGCGGGGTCGACGGGCCGCGGCTGCTCGGCCAGCCCGCGCCGGCCGCCGACGATCTCTGCTCCGCCGCGCAGCAGGTGCGCGACGTGACCGACGCGGCCGCGGCGCGGGCGTTCTTCCGCGCCCACGACGTCGAGCCTGGCGACACGCTCTCGCTCGCGGGCGTGGCGGGCGGCTACTCGGCGCTCGACCTCCGCCTGCACGCCGACGACCACATGAGCATCCTCTGCGGCACGCTGCCCGCGCTCGGGCACCGCCCGGCGCCGCGCCTGCTCGCCGACTTCGTCGCGACCCAGCCCTGGATCGGCGCCCGGCGGTACGGCGGCGCGCGGCTCATCCCGCTGCGGCGGCCGTACGACCGGCTCGCCGAGGGCCCGGTCGCGGCGCTCGGCGACGCCGCGTGCCAGGTCTTCCCCGGCCACGGCTCCGGCGTCGGGCTCGGCCTCGTCGCCGCGCGCCTGCTCGCCGACGCCCTCGCCGACGGCGCCGGGCCCTGGCCCTACGCCGTCGCCTGGCAGCGGCGCTACGGCGGGCTCGCCGCCGCCTACGGGCTCCTGCGCCGCTTCGCGCAGGCGCTGCCGCCCGGGGCGCTCGGCCGGCTGATGGCCGCCGGCCTGCTCGACGCCGAGACGGTGCGGCCCGGGCTCGAGCAGCGCTTGCCGCGGCTCGCGCCGGCGGCGGTGCCGGGGAAGCTGTGGGCCCTGCGCGGGGCGCCGCTCCTCGGCGCGCGCCTGGTCGCGACCGCCGCGCGGCTCGCGAGCGTGCCGCCGGTGTATGCGCGCTACCCCCGCGATCCGCGCCGGGTCGCCGCCTGGGCCCGCGTCGCCGCGGCGCTCACCGGCGGGGCGGTGGACCCCGCGGCCTGACGGCCCAGATAGGACGCGGATACTGGAACCGCCAAGACGCCAAGGCAGCGAACCCGATGAAGTCAGGGACGCCGCCTGACCAAGAGGGTCGACTTGGCGCAGGGAGACGGATCTGGGTTGGGTCACGCCGAGCGCGAGCGAACGGCGCTCAAGCACGGGGCGGCGGGGCTCCCGCAACCAACCCCGAATCCTACTGCCCGGCTCCTCGTTACCCGGTCCTTCTTGCCACCGGTGTCTTGGCGTCTTGGCGGTTCAAATTCTCTTCTGAACCGCCTTGGCTCGAGGCCGCCCTCGCGCGCGCATCTCACCCTCGATGAGACCCGTCCGCGGCCGGCGCCGCCCGCTGCGCGCGCTGCTCCTCGGCGTGGCCGCGTTCGCGCTCGCGGTCCTCGCCGGGCGCGCGGGCGGCCAGACCTTCCGTCCCGCGACCTTCGACCTCGCGGCGGCGCGCGCGGCGGGCGACCTCGCGCCCGAGGTCCGGGACGCCCGCGTCCACGAGGGGGTGACCGTCCGCGAGGTGCGCTTCACCTCGACGGCGTGGGACGCGCACGGCCGCGCCCGCGCCATCCGCGTCCAGGCGTTCCTCGCGGTGCCGCCGGGGGCCAGCGCGCGCCGGCCGCGGCCCGCGGTCATCAGCGCCCACGGGCTCGGGTTCCGCGGGACGCCCGAGGGGGCCGCCGACATCTGCCGCAGCCTCGACGCGGTGGCGCTCTCGCTGTCCGCCCCCGGCAACGGCGCCTCCGAGGGGCGCGGGGTGACGCCCGCCGAGTCGCGGCCGCTCTTCGAGACGCTGCCCGACGTGCGCGGGTCGTGGCTCTACGCCTACTCCTTCGCGCTGCTGCGCGCGATCACGTTCGTGCAGCAGCAGCCGGAGGTGGACCCCGCGGCCGTCGTCCTCACCGGCACGAGCATGGGCGGGGTCGCGGTCCTCATCGCCAACGGCGTGGACGACCGCATCGGCGGCGTGCTGGCGGTGAGCGCCGCGGGCGGCTTCGCGCCGGCCCTCCGCGAAGGGAGCTGGCTCTGGCGCCTCGCCCGGGCGGCGGGCGGGCTCACGCCGCAGGCGGCGCCGGTGCGGGCGCTCATCCGCGGCCTCGACCCGCTCGCCTTCGCCGGCCGGCAGCACGGCGCGGTCTACCTCCTCACCGGCGCGCAGGACGAGTTCTTCCCGCTCGATCAGGCCGTCGCGACGTACCGCGCGCTCGCCGCCCCGGCGAAGAGCCTCACGCTCGTCCCCGACTACGACCACGGCTGGTACTTCGGCCACGGCTGCCCGGCCCCGTGCATGCCCGGCGCCGCCGCCCGGCCGGCGCGCTGTCCCCCGGCACCCGTCTGCCCCGTCGCCTGCCCGCGGGGCGCGCGGCCGCCCTACTGCGGCCCGCGCGCGAGCTACGACCGCCAGGCCGACTTCACCGACCGCTGGGGCGGGCTGCTCCGGGCGCTGGTCGCACGCCACGCGGCGCGCCCGCCGCGGCCCGGCGCCGCGCCGCCGCCGCCCCCGCGCGTCACCCGCGAGGGTGGCGCCGTCGTGGTGCGGCCCGCCGCGGGCCCGGCGCCGCGCCAGGTGCGCCTCGCGGTGAGCGACAACGGCGGCGCCACCTACGGCCAGTTCCTCCTCGCGCGCGACCGCGACGGCGCCTACCGCCACCAGGCGCGCGTCGGTCCGGGGGCCATCCTGTTCGCCGAGGTCGAGGGCGAGGACCACGTCGTGGCGACGTCGATCCCCGAGCTGCCCGCGGGGTTTCGCCCCTACATCAGGCCGTTCGGGCCGGAGCCGAAGGACGCGGAGTAGGAGCGTGCGGGGAAATGCAACACGGAGGCACGGTGACACGGAGTAAGGTCTTGGATGAGCAGAATCATCCTCCGTGCCTCGGCGTCTCCGTGTTGCATTTCCCCGCAGCGGGCTAGCGACCGGGCCCGGCCGTGCCGCCTCAGCCGCCGCCCTCGGCCGCGGCCGCCGCCGCCGCCGCCACCGGCAGCCGCACCGTGAACGTCGTCCCCGCGGCATCGCTCGCCGCCTCGACCCCGCCGCCGGCCCGGGTGACGATGCCGTGCACGATCGCGAGCCCGAGGCCGGTGCCCTGGCCCACCTTCTTCGTCGTGAAGAACGGCTCGAAGATGAGGGGCATCACGTCGGGCGGGATGCCCGCGCCCGTGTCGCTGATGCGCAGCACCACCTCGCCGCGGCCGGCGTCGGCGGCGGTGGCCACGGTGAGGTCGCCGCTCTCCTCCATCGCGTCGACGGCGTTGAGGACGAGGTTCATCACGACCTGCTGGAGCTGGCCGGGGTCGATGAGCACCGGCGGCAGGTCCGGCGCGAAGGTGCGGGTGGTGCGGACGTTGTGGAACAGCGGCTGCCGCTCGAGGAGCGCGAGGGTGGTGTCGACGGTGGCGTTGAGGTCGACGCGGGCCGCCCGGGCCGCGGACTGGCGCGAGAAGTCGAGCAGCCCCTTCACGATCTCGCGGCAGCGCAGCGTCTGCTTGACGATGGTCTCCAGGTCGCGCCGCATCGGGTGATCCGGCGCGCACTCCTCGAGCTCGAGCATGGCCAGCGTGAGGATGCCGCCCAGGGGGTTGTTGATCTCGTGGGCGACGCCGGCGGCGAGCCGCCCGACGGACGCCAGCTTCTCGGACTCGCCCATGCGCGCCTGGACCGCGACGAGCTGCTCGGTGCGTTCGCGCACCTTCTGCTCCAGGGTGTGGGCCCAGCCCTGCAGCTCCTCCTGCATCGTGCGCAGGCTGCCGGTCATGCGGTTGAACGAGACGGCGAGGTGGCCGACCTCGTCGCGGCTGAGCACCTCGACCGACTGGTTGAGGTCGCCCGCGGCGATCTTGTTCGTGGCCGCCACCATCGCCTCGAGCGGGTGGATCATCGTGCGGGTGATGAGGTAGGTGAGGCCGACGACGACGCCGAGGCCGACGACGACGAGGACGAGGAAGCTCAGCATCACGTCGGTGCGCACCGCGAGGAACGGGGCCTCGCGCATGCCGACGTAGAGGATGCCGATGATCGCGCCGTCGCCGCCGCGGAGCGGCTCGTAGGCGCTGACGTAGAAGTCGTGCACGACGAAGGCGCGCCCGTACCACGGCTCGCCGCGCGCGAGCACGGCGTGGGCGACCGGCGCGGAGATGCGGGTGCCGAGCGCGCGCTGGCCGGCATCGGTGAGCACGTTGGTCGTGACCCGCACGTCGCCGAGGAAGATCGAGACCGAGCCGATGTCGCGGCCCTGGTACCGCTCGCCGCCGTAGATGAGCGTGCGGATGTGGTCGACGAGCGCGTGGTTGCGGTTGAGCAGGACCCCGCCGTAGAGCGCGCCGGTGACGCGGCCGCCGCTCACCACCGGCGCCGCCGCGACGAGCACGAGACCGTCGGCGATCTCGGTCCGCGGGTCCGGCGAGGCCTGCGGCACCGCCACGATCGGCAGGTGGGCGCGCGCCGCGAGCTCCGCGCTCTCCGCCGCGAGCGTCGCCCGGGGCAGCCGCTCGGTGCTCCCCACGGTGGCGCCGCGCAGCGCCTGCCCCACCGCCCGGCGCAGGGCCTCGTCGCCGGGCAGCCGGGCCGGCGCGGCGCCGCCGGGCCGCCTGACGAGCAGGTCGTCGGCCCCGATGTAGGCGAGGAAGTCGACGCCGCTCTCGTGCTGCAGCGCCGCCAGCACCCGCGCGAGGGCCGCGCCGTCGCCCGCCCGCGTCGCCGTGCGCAGCCGCTCCGTCGCGGCCGCGCGCGCGACGCTGTCGCGGGTGTCGCCGAGCCGCTCGGCCACGACCAGCCGGGCCGCGGCGAGGCCGTAGCGCACGCGCGTGCGCGCCTGGCCGAGCACCGCGGCGGTGATGATGCGCGACCCGAGGACCGTCGAGACCGCGGTGCCGCCGACGACGATCAGCACGAACGCCGCGGTGATCTTCACCCGCAGCGAGAGGCCGCGGCCGGCGCGCGGGCTCGCCGCGGCCGCCGCCGCGACCGCCCCCGGATCAGATGGCCCGAGCCGCCGGTCCATCGCCTCGCGACCCTCGCCCGTCACCCATGCCGATTGAATAGACCATCTCGCGCACCGCGGCCAGCCGTTCTCACGCCCGCCCGGCGTCCCGCCGCCGCCCGGCGCGGCGCGCGGCCGCGCGCGGCTACTTCGCCGCGGCGCAGGCCTCGGCGACGCCGTTCTTGCAGGCGCGCTCGTAGAGCCGCTGGGCCTTGGCGCGGTCCTTCGCCCCGCCGACCCCGTTCGCGTGCAGCGTGGCGAGGTTGTGGCAGGCGCGGCCGTCGTTGCCGTCGCAGGCCTTGCCGAGGTAGTGGCGCGCCTCGGCCGCGTTCTGCTGGCCGCCGTGGCCGTCGAGCCACAGGAGCGCGAGGTTGAAGCAGCCGCGCAGCTCCTTCTTGTCGCAGGCCTTCTTGAAGACCGCCCGCGCCTTGCGCTGGTCCTGCGCGCCGCCCTCGCCCTGGTCGAGCATGATGCCGTAGTCGCGGCAGGCGGCGGCCCGGCCCTCGTCGCACAGCTTGGCGAGGCGCGCGCGCCGGTCGGCCGGCGGCTCCGGGGCGCCCGCCTTCGCGCCCTTGCCGGCGAGGTTGTCGCACGCGGCCGTCACGCCGTCGTCGCACGCCTGCTGGAAGAGGATGAACGCGGTCGCCTGGTCCCGCTTGCCACCCTCGCCGAGGTTGAACATGACGCCGAGCGCGTTGCAGGCGTCCGGCACCTTGCCGTCGCACGCGCGGCGGAAGAGCGCGCGCGCCGGCGCGAGCTCGCGGCCGCCGCCCTCGCCCTGGTACTGCATGAGGCCGAGGTTGAAGCAGGCGGGCGCGCGGCCGAGGTCGCAGGCGCGCAGGTAGAAGTGCCGGGCGCGGCCCTGGTCGCGCGGCCCGCCGTCGCCCCGGTACGCGGCGAGCGCCGCGGCCGCGCAGGCCGCGGCGTCGCCCTTCTGGCACTTCGCCTCGAGCGCGGCGCGCGACGGCGGCGCCGCCACGGCGAGCGCGGGAACGAGCACGAGACCAGCGAGCAGGGCGCGCATGAGCCGATGGTGCGACGGGGGCGCGCGGGAGTCACCGGGCGGAATGCAACAGGGAGGGGGGGAGGCGGGGAGGACGGATTTGGTTTGGGTGACGCTGAACGCCCGCGAACGGCGCTCGAGCACGTCCCCGCGCGCCTCCTCAACCAACCCTATCCTACTCCCCGACTCCTCGCCTCCCTGTTCAATTCCCCCGGGCCGGCGCCTCGCCTACTCCTCCGGCGCGCGCACGCGGTACTTGCGCATCAGCGCGTGGAAGTTCGGGCGCAGCAGGCCGGTCTCGCGCGCGGCGCGGGTCACGTTCCAGTCGTTGCGCCGCAGCGCCTCGATGACGAAGGAGCGCTCGAGCTCGCCGGTCAGGCGCTCGCGCACGCTGCGCTTCATCGCCTTGAGCTCCTCGTTCGTGCGGGGCACCACCGGCCGCGGCTCGGCGCTGCGCTTGACGACGTAGTCGGGCAGGTGCTCGAGGCGGATCACCTCGCCGTCGGTGGTCACGACCAGGCGCTCGACGAGGTTCTTCAGCTCCCGCACGTTGCCGGGCCAGTCGTGCTGCGTGAGCGCCTCGAGCGCCTCGGGCGAGAGGCGGCGCGCGCCGGCGCCGGCGGGCGCGCGGAAGCGGCCGAGGAAATGGGCGAGGAGCTGCGGGATGTCGCCGCGCCGCTCGCGCAGCGGCGGGATGCGGATCGGCACGACGTTGAGCCGGTAGAAGAGGTCCTCCCGGAACGTCTTCGCCTGCACCATCTCGCCCAGGTCGCGGTTGCTCGCCGCGACGAGGCGGATGGCGATGCGCTTCACCTCGACGCCGCCGACCGGCTTCAGCTCGCCGGTCTCGAGGACGCGCAGCAGCTTGCCCTGCGTCTCGAGGCTCAGGCTCGCGACCTCGTCGAGGAAGAGCGTGCCCTGGTCGGCGATCTCGAAGAGGCCGGGCTTGGTGGCGACCGCGCCGGTGAACGAGCCCTTCACGTGGCCGAAGAGCTCGCTCTCGAGCAGCCCGGGCGCGAGCGCCGAGCAATCGAGCGACACGAGCGGGCGGTCCCGGCGCGGGCTCACGGCGTGCAGCTCGATCGCGGCCAGCTCCTTGCCGGTGCCGCTCTCGCCGGTGACGAGCACGGTCGTGTCGGTCGGCGCGACCCGGTCGATGAGCGCGTACACCTCCTGCATCGCCGGCGAGTCGCCCACCATCCGCCGCGGCGCCGCCGCGTCCGCCGGCGCCGCCGCCCGCGCCCGCAGGTGCGCGAGCGCGGCGTCGACGCGCGCGCGCAGCTCGTCGGGCGTGAAGGGCTTCGGCAGGTAGTCGAACGCCCCGAGCTTCACCGCCTGCACCGCCGAGTCGATGGAGGAGTAGCCGGTGATGACGATGACCTCGAGGTCCGAGCGGTGCTCGCGCACCGTGGCGAGGATGTCGAGGCCGTTGAGGTCGGGCATGCGCAGATCGACCAGCACGAGCTCGTAGCTGCCCGCGAGCGCGCGATCACGGCCCACGAACGGGTCCTGCTCCGTGTCGACCGTGAGGCCGTGGCGCTCGAGCGTGCGGCGGCACGCCTCGAGCATGATCTCCTCGTCATCCACGACGAGGACGCGTGGGGGGGTAGGATCTGGAGAGGCCATATGGGCGCATGATACCCCAAGCAGACCGCGGCACAGTCGATTCCGTGCATGGGTTCGTGGTATGCATGTACCGGCGGCCAGGACGCCGCCGCGAGGGACCGTCATGGGACCGGCCTCCGCCGTGCTCGCCGTGCCGCCGAACCCGGTGGTTCCGGGCCTGCACAGCCCCGAATTCCTCGGGCTGTACGTGGGCCTGTTCGTCCTCGTGCTCGTGCTCGGGCGCATCGTGCGCGCCGGGATCCTCGGCGGCGCGCCGCCGCTCGGCTTCACGCTCGACCTCTACGGCGCCGCCTACCTGCGGGGGGGCGCGCTCGCGGTCATCGAGACCGTCGTCTTCCGCCTGGCCTCGATGCAGATGATCACCCCCGGGGCGCCCGGCGAGTGCGCGCCCAACCCCGCCGCGGTCAAGGATCTGCCGCTGCTGCTCCCGGTGGAGATGGCCGTCTACCAGGCGCTCCAGCAGAACCCCCAGCTCGCGGCCCTGCGGGTCACGGCGCGCGCCGCGGTCGACGCCGCCTGCGCGCCGATGCGCGAGCGCTTCATGGAGCTGTCGCTCACCCCGAGCGCGAACCAGCGCCTGGTGCTCGGCCTGGTGCGCTGGGGCGCGGGGCTCTTCATGCTCGGCCTCGGGCTGACGCGCGCCGTCGGCGCCCTCGCGGTCGGCCGCGGCAACATCGGGTTCCTCCTCGTCCTGATGCTCGGCTTCACCCTCACGCTCGCGCTCACCCTGCGCGCGCCCGCCACCACCGCGGCGGGCCAGAAGCTGCTCGATCACGTGCGCCGCGACGCGACGCGCGCGTCGGCCCTCGCCGCCGTCGGCGGCGCGGCGATGGTCACCCCGACCGCCCTCGCCCTCGGCGTGGCCGCGATCGGCCTGACGGCCCTCGCGGGCACCCCTTACGCGGCGCTGCAGCCGACGCTGCAGCCCGTGAGCGCCAGCGTGTCCGTCGGCAGCAGCGGCGACAGCGGCGGGGACGGCGGCGGCGACTGCGGCGGCGGCTGCGGCGGCGGCTGCGGCGGCTGCGGAGGATACTAGCCATGGCGGACCTCACGCTCGAGCAGGTGACCCAGCGGATGACGGCGGTGGCGAACGCGCTCAAGGAGCGCCTCGGCGCCCGCTTCGTCACGGCCGCGCTCTACGGCTCCGCCGCGCGCGGCGAGTACGTGCCCGGCCGCTCCGACCTCAACGTCCTGCTCGTCCTCGAGCGCGCCGATCTCGAGACGCTCGAGCAGTGCGCGCCGCTGCTGCAGACCTCGCGCGCCGAGCTGCGCCTGTCGGTGCTCGTGCTCACGCGCGAGGAGCTGCGCAACGCCGCGGACGTCTTCCCCATCAAGCTCCTCGACATCCGCCGCCGCTACCAGGTGCTCAGCGGCGAGGACGTGCTCAAGGACCTCACGGTCGCGTTCCGCGACGTGCGCCTGTCGTGCGAGTACGAGATCCGCAACGTGGCGCTCAAGCTGCGGCGCTCGTACCTGATGATGCGCCCCGACGTGCGCGCGATGCTCGCGCCCATGCGCAAGCTCCTGCCGCCGCTGCTCGGCGTGCTGCGCGCGCTCGTCGAGCAGGGCGGCGAGGCGGCCGGCGGCGGCGACGTCGTCGCGGCGGCCGCGGCCCGCTTCGGCTTCGACGCGGAGGCCCTGCGCGCCGCGCTCGCCACGCGCACGCGGACGGACCTGACCTGGCCCGAGCTCGAGCGCACCTACGGCGGCCTCATCGCCGTGCTCGAGAAGCTGGCGGTCGCCGTCGACCAGCTCCCGACGAGCTGAGGATGGACCTGGCCGGCGCGCCCGGGCGAGATCCGCGCACCGGCCGCGCGCTGTGCTTCGGCGCGCGCTTCGTCGTGCAGTGGCACCTGACGGACCGCTGCAACCTGCGCTGCCGGCACTGCTACCACGAGGGCCCGCCGCGGCCGGCCCTCGACCCGGCCGCGCGCCGCGCCGTGCTGGCCGAGGTGGCGGAGTTCCTCGCGCGCCGCGGGCTGCGCGGCCGCATCCACTTCGCCGGCGGCGAGCCGTTCGCCGACACCGACCTCGTGCCGCTCGTGCGCGACGCCGTGGCGCGCGGCTTCACGGCGCGCGTGCTCACGAACGGCACCATGATCCGCGCCGACGCCGCGCGCGCGCTCGCCGCCGCGGGCTGCGGCGGGGTCCAGGTGAGCGTCGAGGGGCCCGCCGCGGCGCACGACGCCGTGCGCGGCCCCGGCAGCCTCGCCGCGGCCCTCGCCGGCGCCCGCTGCGCCCAGGCCGCGGGGGTCCCGGTGACGCTCGCGATGACGGTGCACCGGGACAACGTCGGCGCGGTCGGCGCGCTGCCGGACCTCGCCGCGGGCGGCGCCGCCGCCCGGCTCTATTACGCGCGCCTCGTGCCGCTCGGCCGCGGCGCGGAGCTCGCGGTGGTGACGCGCCGCGAGTGGCACGGCGCGCTGCGCCGCGTGCTCGCGATCGCCCGCGCACGCCGCCTCGAGGTGGCGCTGCGCGACCCGACCTTCCGGCCGCTGACGCTCGCGCCCGCGCACGCCGCGGCCGCCGACGCGGTCGGCGGGTGCGCCGCCGGCTACCGGACGCTCACGATCGAGGCCGACGGGACCGTCATGGCCTGCCGCCGCCTCGGCGTCGCGCTCGGGCGGCTCGGGGAGCAGCGCCTGGATGAGATCTGGGAGGAGCACGAGGACCTGACCGCGCTGCGCGATCGCGACCGCCTGCGCGGCGCCTGCGGCGCGTGCCCGTACCGGTGGGTGTGCGGCGGCTGCCGCGCCGTCGCCCTCGCCGTCGCCGGCGACGCGCTCGCCGCCGACCCGCAGTGCCCCTGGCCGCTGTGGCGCGTGAAGGGCCGCGCCGGGCTGCGCGCGCTCGGGCGGCGCGCCGCGGCCGCGCTCGCGGGCGTCCCCGCGTGGTAGGATGGCGGGCGGGGGACGGGGTCGCGCCCCCTGACAGGTGAGACTCGCATGGCCGCCATCCGGATATGGTGCCTCGCCGCTGCCGCGCTCATTCTCGCCGCCTGCTCCACGCGGCTCACGCCGGCCTACTTCACCTGCGACCAGGACGCGCCCGGCGCGTGCCCGCCCGGCTGGCTGTGCCAGTGCCGCGGGGCCGGGTGCGACTGGCGCTGCTACGAGCAGAGCGGGAGCTACTGCGGCGACGGCACGCTCGATCCCGGCGAGGAGTGCGACGGGCAGAGCTTCGGCGTGACCTGCGCCGAGCTCGGCGCGCCCGGCGGGTACCCGATCTGCCGCACCGACTGCACCGTCTACTGCACCGTCTGCGGCAACGGGGTCTTCGAGCTGACCGCGTCGGGCGCGCGCGAGGAGTGCGACTGCGGCACCGACGCCGCCAACCTGCCGGCCGCCTGCGCGACCCCGAACTCGCCGGCGCCGAACGCGAGCTGCCGCCCCGACTGCCGGCTGCCCCGCTGCGGCGACGGCGTGCGCGACGACGCGCACGGCGAGGCCTGCGACGGCGCCGAGCTCGGCGGCCGGACCTGCGCGGACTTCGGCTACTACGAGACGGCCGGCCTCGCCTGCGGCGCGCTGTGCGGCTACGACACGTCCGGCTGCACCGGCTTCTGTGGCGACGGGGCCCGCAACGGGCCCGAGTACTGCGACGGCGCACCGCCGTCGTGGGAGAGCTGCCTCACCTTCGGCGCCGACATGGGGCGCCTCGGCTGCACCGCGCTCTGCGGCCCGGACTTCACCGGCTGCCGCCGCTTCGGCTGGCAGACCGTCGACGCCCAGCTCCAGGGTGGGCTGTACGGCGTCTGGGGCAGCGGCGCCGGCGACGTCTTCGCCGTCGGGGGCAACGGCGTCGTCCGCCACTTCAACGGCACGAGCTGGGCGCCGCTGGCGACCGGCACGACGGAGACGCTTCACGCCGTCGGCGGCGCCGGCCCCGCCGCCGTCTTCGCCGTCGGGACGAACGGCACCATCCGGCGCTGGGACGGCGGGAGCTGGGCGCCGTCGCCGTCGGGCACGGCGCGCGAGCTCTTCGGCGTGTGGGCCGGGGGGCCCGCGACCGCCGTCGCCGTCGGCGCCAACGGCACCATCCTGCGCTGGGACGGCGGGAGCTGGGCGCCGGTGCCGTCGGGCACCACGCAGGCGCTCTACGCCGTCTGGGGCAGCGGGCCGGCCGACGTCTTCGCGGTCGGCAACACCGGCGTCATCCTCCACTTCAACGGCACGAGCTTCGCGCCGATGGCCGCGCCCCCCGCTGCCTACCTCAACAGCGTCTGGGGCAGCGGGCCGAGCGACGTGTACGCCGTGGGCGGCGCCAGCGTCCTGCACTACAACGGCACGAGCTGGGCCGCCATCGGCAACCTCGGCTTCAACCCGATCCTCGCCGGGGTGTGGGGCAGCGGCCCGGACGACGTGTACGCGGCCGGCGCGAGCATGGTGATGCACTGGGACGGGCGCGCCTGGTCGCTGATGCTGCTCCCCGGGTACGGGATGATCGAGGGCCTGTGGGGCAGCGGGCCGGGCGACGTGTACGTCGCGCGGCTCGACGGCGCGGTCCTGCGCTTCACCGGCGCGGACCTGGCGCCGCAGCCGACCGGCACCGGCATGGACCTCGACAGCGTCTGGGGCAGCGGCCCGCGCGACGTCTTCGCGAGCGGCGGGGGGGGCACGATCCTGCACTACAACGGCGTGAGCTGGGCGTCGATGGCGTCCGGCGTCATCGACATCCTCCACGTCTGGGCCTCCGGGCCCCAGGACGTGTGGGCGGTCGGCGGCGACACGATCGCGCACGACGGCGGGAGCGGCTGGTCGACCACGGCCGCGCCGACGAGCGGATACCTCGAGGCCGTGTGGGGTAGCGGCCCGGGCGACGTCTTCGCCGCGACCAACGCCGGCGAGGTCGCGCACTTCAACGGGTGGGGCTGGGCGGCCATGGCCACCGGCACGACCGCCGGGCTGACCGCGCTCTGGGGCGCGGGGCCGCAGGACGTCTTCGCGGCCGGCTACAACGGCACGATCCTCCACTACAACGGCACCGGCTGGGCCCCGCAGGCGTCCGGGACCGACGCGAGCCTGTGGGCGCTGTGGGGCAGCGGCGCCGGCGAGGTCTTCGCCGCGGGCGCCCACGGCACGATCCTGCGCTACGACGGCGCGGCCTGGGCCGAGGTGGACTCCGGCGCCCTGGCCGATCTGTACGGGCTGTGGGGCAGCGGCCCGGACGACGTCTTCGCGGTCGGCACAGCGGGCACGATCCTGCACCACGACGGCAGCGGCTGGACCCCGGTCCGCTCCGGGACGACCGAGAACCTGCTCGCGGTGTGGGGCGACCCGCACACCGTCTTCATCGGCGGCGCGAGCGGCACGATGGTGCGGCTGCTGCGGGCCGCCGCGCCGTAGCGCGCCGCCGTCGCCGCGCTCAGTCCGCCTTCTTCTTGAACCCGAAGTCGCGGAGCTTGCGGCTGATGGTCGCCCGGTCGCGACCGCGGGCGGCCTCGCGCACGAGCGTGAGGTACAGCATCTTCGGGGAGAACTCGACCGCGGCGCCCTCGCCCTCGAGCTCCGCCGCGAGCCGGTCGCGCAGCTCGGCCGTGACGCCGGTCGCGACGGCGGCGGGCACCTTGCCGGTCTGGATGGCCTCGCCCTCGACGTTCCCGAGAATGCGCGCGAGGTCGCGCGGCGACTTGACCCAGTAGCGCCCCGGCAGCCGGACCGTGGCCGCGTCGGGCGGCGCGGGCGCGGCGACCGGCTCGCGCGGGGCCGGCGGCGCCGCGGGCGCGGCCGGCGGCGCGGGCGCGGGCGGTGGCCCGGCGGCCGGCGGCTCCGGCCGCGCGGGCGCGGGCGCCGCGGGCCGCCCGGGCTCGGGCGGCGCCGGGAGCGGCGTCGCCTGGAACACGAGCGCGGCCGTCGGCCGTGCGTCGGCGCGCGGCAGCGGCGCGGGCCGGGAGGTCGGTCCCGCCGGCTCGGCCGCGGCGACCACGGCCGGGCGCGCGGCGGGCGGCGCGACCGCAGCCACGGGCGTGGAGCTCGGGCTGGAGCTCGGGCCGGGGCTCGCGGCGGCGGGGTGGGCCGCAGGCTCGGGGGCGCGCGCCGGCGCGGCGATCGCCACCGCCGGCGCGGAGGAGGCGGCCGGCGCGGCCCCGGACTGCGGCCAGGCGAGGTACGCGCCGCCGCCGAACATCAGCAATACGAACAGGATG
>DASXVK010000062.1:0-15316 GCA_036504295.1 Polyangia bacterium | reverse complement strand
TTGCGCCAGCTCTCGCCGCGGGCGACCGTGAGCGTGACCACGGCCACGCCGGCGTCGTCGGTGCGCGCCGGGTCGCCGGCGCCCTCCACCCGGGCGCCGCGGATCGGCGCGCCGTCGGGCGCGACGACGGCGACGTAGACGTGGTTCTCGAGACCGGGCACGAGGTCGCCGGCCTCGGCCACCGCCTCGACGTGGAACGGGGAGGCGTCGACCGTCAGGGTGCGCGCCGCGACCTCCTCGCGCGCGGCGCCGTCGCGCACGCGGGCGCTGAGGGTGAGGGGGAACTCGCGCGTGACCGGCACCGTGAAGCGGTAGGTGCCGTCGGGGCCGAGAGCCGCCTGCACGGCGTGGGCGCCGCCGTCGAGTGTCAGGCGGCCGCCCGCGACCGGCTTCCCGAAGAAGTACCGCGCGGCGACCACCCCGGTGGCCGCCACGCCGGGGCGCTCGAACGGGTGGTCGGGCGTGATCGTCACCTGGAACTTCGGCGGCGTGTAGCGCGCCACCTTCACGGTGCGCTCGTCGGTGATCGCCGGCAGGCCGCCGGTCGCGGCGAGCGTCGCGCGCACCCGGTAGGTGCCGGTGCCGACCTCGCGGGCGAGGGGGAGCTCGTGCGCGGCGACGCCGAAGCGCGAGAGCGCCGCCTCCTGCTGCACCAGCAGGTTGCCGCGCGGGTCCTGCACCTCGAAGGTCACGGTGCGGCCGGCGACGGGCTTGAGGTCGAACGGGCGCAGCGCGAGCACCCGGTAATGGATGGTCTGACCGGGCTGATAGAGCGGCTTGTCGGTGGTGACGAGGAGCCGGCCGCCGGTCACGACCTCGACGCGCCCCTCGTAGCGGTCGGTGCCCTGGGGGGCCCGGGTCTCGACGGCCAGGCGGCACGACCCGGGGGCGTCCGCCGGGACGTGCAGCCGGAGATCGGCGTCGCCGGAGGGGCCGGTCGACGCCTCGGCGGTGGCGATCACCGCCGCGCCGCTCAGGGTGGCGCGGATGACGGCGCCCGGCAGCGGCCGCCAGTCCGTCTCGGAGGTCGCGAGGTGCGCCGCGGCGCGCACGGCCATGACGCTGTTGCTGTAGACGCGCACCGGCGCGACCACGTGCACGCCGAGGGCGCCGCCGCCCGTGGCGGAGCGCGCGGCGGCGGCCGGCGGCGGCGGCGCCGGCTGCGCGGCGGAGCGGCGCGCCGTGGGAGCGCCAATGGCACAGAGCACCGCGACGGCGAAGACGCTCGCCCCGGCGCGCATCGAGCGTGGCATGCCACCCTCCTGAGTAGTTCGCGTGAGTGCTGGCGGGCTTTGCCTGCCAGCACTCGGCGCGGGGGGTCAAAGGGACCCTCCCAGGGTCCCTTTCTACTACGTGCGGCGTCAGGCTTGGACACCCGGCCCCGGGGGCGGTTCCGGTGCCGCCGCCACCGACGGCGCATCGAAGGACGGCATAGGAGGACGCAGCACATGCGCAGTATTTCTGGAATTCTCGCACTCGTAGCGGCGCTGGCGCTGGGCGCCGGGTGCAAGGGCACGAAGGCGGGGGCCACCGGCGGGGGCGGGCAGGGAAAGATGCAGGCCGCGCTGGCGACCATCGCGCCCAAGCGCAACAGCACGGTCACGGGCACAGTCACGTTCACGCCGTCGGCGGGCGACCGCGTCCTCGTGAACATCCGCGTGGCGGGGGCCACGCCGGGGCTGCACGGCGTCTCGCTGCACGAGAAGGGCGACTGCAGCGCCCCGGACGCCAACTCGGCCGGCGATCTCTGGAAGCCGAGCACGAAACAGCAGGGCGCGCCGAACCCCGCTGACCTCGGCAACATCCGCGTGGGCCAGAACGGCCGCGGCAGCTCGACGATCATCGTGAGCGGGCTGAGCGTGGGCGGCGACCACGACGTGCTCAACAAGTCGGTGGTCATCACCGACCAGCCCACGGGCGGCACGCCCGGCGGCGTCATGGGCAGCGGCCAGGGCGGCACCGGCACCGGCGGCCAGATGGGCGGCGGCCAGGGCGGCGGCCAGATGGGCGGCGGCACCCAGGGCGGCGGCACTCAGGGCGGCGGCCAGGGCGGCACCGGCGGCCAGATGGGCGGCGGCCAGGGCGGCACCGGCACCGGCAGCCAGCCCAGCGGCACGACGGCCGGCGGCACCGGCACGACCGCGCAGCCGCAGGGGCAGCCGCAGCGCGTCGGCTGCGGCGTCGTCCGCGCCTGGAGCGGCCCGACGATGCCGTCCCCCGGCGCGACCCCGGGCACGAACCGGCCGGAGTAGGCGGGATCCGCCCGCCCCCGCCGCCCGGCGGCGGGGCACCCGTCCGCGCGCCGCGCGGTTGACAGCGGCGCACGCCCGGCGCCACCATGCGCACCCGACGCCCGGAACCGCCGATAACGGGCCCGGGCTGGAGGCGACTTCATGGGGCGATGGATTCTCGGGCTGTGGCTGGGGCTGTGGGCGGCCAACGCGATGGCGCAACCCGCGCCGCCGGCCGCCATTCTCGTCGAGTCGCATGCCGGGGCGCGGCCGCCGCAGGCGGACGAGTACCTGCAGGCGCTGCGCGAGGGGCTCGGCGCCCCGCCGCCGCTCGCCGGCGCCGCGCTCGATCAGCTCATCGCCCAGCGCGTCTCGCGGCCCGCCGGCACCGTGGACTATCCTCTCTTGCCGATCGTCCGCGATCAGGTCCGCGACGCCCAGCGCGAGGTCGTGAAGGCGCGCTTCGCGCAGGCGGTCGAGCGGGTGGAGCGGCTGCGCGTGATCGCCGCCGATCACGCGGCCGCCGTCGCGGCCAACCCCCGCATCCGCAAGTCCCTCTTCGAGGGCTCGCTCGCGCTGCTCAAGGCGCTCATCCGCCTGCACCGGCCGAGCGAGGCCGAGACGCTCGCCGTCGAGATCACCCGCAGCTTCCCCGATTTCCCCGTGACCGAGCGCGACTACGGGCCGGAGGTGGTGCAGTTCCTCGGCGAGGTGCAGCGCCAGGCGCGGCAGCGCACGACCTACGCCATCCAGGTGGAGACCGCGCCCGCGGGCGCGTCGGTGTTCCTCAACGAGCGCTACGTGGGCACGAGCCCGGTGCGGATCCAGGACGTGCTGCCCGGCCGCTATCGGCTGATGGCGCGCGCCGGCGAGGCCCAGAGCCGGGTGCACCTGGTGGCCGTGCACGAGGAGTCGGCCGAGGCGAAGATCGACCTCGCCTACGACCAGGCGCTGAGCGTCGGCGGGTTCCAGTTCGCCGACGAGGCGGACCGCGCGCGCCGCGAGGCGACGCACGTGGCGCGGCTCGCGCGCACGCTCGGTGCGGCCGAGGTCATCGCCGCCGGGCTCGCGGGCACGGCCGAGCGGCCGCTGTGGATCGCCACGACCTACAACGTCGAGAGCGGCGGCGTGCTGCGCTCGGCGGCCGTCGCCCTCGCGCCCGGGGCACCGCCGCGCGCCGGGCTGGTGACGCTCGGGCGCTTCCTGCGCGCGGGCTCGCCCACGGACGGGCTGATCGTGCGGCGCGTGCGGGCCTCCGCCGCCGCGCCGGGCGCCCCCGCGCTGGCGCCCTTCGCCCCCGGCGAGACGGATGTGCCGCGCCGCTCGGGCGCGCTGCGGCTGGTCGCCTACCTCGGGCTCGGCGCGGGCGCGGCGCTCGCGGGCGCTGGCGGGTACCTCCTGTCGCTCGACGGCAAGGGCAACTGCGAGCTCGCGGCCGGGCAGGCCGAGTGCCCCTCGCACCACCACACGCTCGGCGCGGGCGTCGGCATGATCGCGGGCGGCGCGGCGGTGATCGTCGGGTCGCTGACCCTGTGGTACCTCGACACGCGGCGCGCGCGGGTGCGCGTGAGCGCCAGCGCCGGTCCCGGCCTCACGGCCCTGTGGCTCGGCGGATCCTTCTGATGCGGGCGCGGGCGGCTCTCCTTTCGGCGCTGGCCCTGGCTCTCACCGCGGGCTGCGCGCGCTCGGGCCCCTGCCCGGCCGACATGGCCCAAGTGCCCGGCCGGCCCGTCTGCATCGACCGCTACGAGGCCTCGCTCGCCGGCGGCCAGCCCGGCCAGCCCGACGGGACCGGCGTCACCGCGAAGGCGGCCGCGCGCAAGGGCGCCGTCCCAGCGGCAATGGTCAGCCAGCGCCAGGCGAAGGTGGCCTGCGCGAACGCGGGCAAGCGCCTCTGTACCCGCGACGAGTGGGTGGCCGCCTGCGCCGGCGCCGACGGCGCGCGGAAGTACGCCTACGGTCACGAGAAGAAGCCGGGCCTGTGCCACGACCGCACGCTCGCCAGGCAGCGCGGCTCGACGCAGCCGCTGCCCGCCGGGAGCCTCGCGGGGTGCCGCACGCCCGAGGGCGTCTACGACCTCTCGGGCAACGTCTGGGAGTGGCTCGCCGACACGGACCCGACCGGGCGTTCGGCAAGCCTCATCGGGGCCGGGTACGGCAACGACGACAGCCACCTCGGCTGCTCGCCCGATGAGCACATCGGCCAGCCCGTCGAGCTCCAGGTGAGCGGCGTCGGGTTCCGCTGCTGCACGGCGCAGCGAGGTCAGTAACTCCAGAACACCTTGAAGTCGGAGAACGACGGCCGCGCGCCGTTCGCCGTCGTCGCGAGCTTGACGTCGGCCTGCACCCACCGGTGCCCGTTGAGGAAGGCGCACGCGGGCTGGAGCGCGGCGGTGTTGGCGCCGCTCGTGGACGTGAAGGGCCCGCACCACGCGGTCGCGGTACCGCCCGCGAAGCCCGCCGCGGTGTCCGCCGCCCGTAGTTGCACGGTGACGCTCGTCCCGGCTGGCAGGTTCGCGGTCCACTCGGCGTGGTCCCAGACCGGCATCGCGTACCCGGAGTCATACGACTGGATCCAGTGCCCCTCGTGGACCGTGAAGGTGCGGAGCTGGATCCCGGTCATGTCGCTGTAGGTGTAGAGCTCCTGGCCGGAATCCACCGTGAACCGGCCGTCGCGCGTGCCGCTGGGGGTCCAGCGATTCACGGTGCCCTTGAGCCACACCTGCGGCGACCAGAGCTTGCCGGCGCGATCAACGGCCACGCCGTGGTTGCTGAAGCCCTCGGGATCGGGGAAGTACTGGGTGGTCTGGATCGCCGTCCCGGCGGCGTTGAGCGTGAGCTTCACAATCCCGAGCGGTGAGCCGCCGTAGCTGGATCCCCAGACGGTCCCGTCCGGGTGGACCGTTACGGCGGTGATGCCGTAGACCCCCGTCGACAGAACGCTGTAGGGCGAGTCGCCGTCGATGCGGTGCATGTCACCGCTGCCGTTGAGGCCGCCAAACCAGACCCGGTTCGCGCCGTCGATGGCAATGCCGTAATACGACGGGTTCGGGACCGTTGCCTCCAGGGAGATGGTGCTGGTGGCGACCTTCATGGTCGGGCTCGAGGCCGTCCACAGGAACCCGCGGCCGTCGATGGCGAGGCCATAGATGGGGACGCCGAGCGCCAGGCTGCCGACGATCTGGCAGCGCGGCGGACTCTGGGACGTGTCGACGTTGCTCCCGTGAACCTTCCACACGGCCATCCCGTTCCAGGTGCCCGCCCAGGCGTTGCCCTCGGCGTCGATGGCGACACCGCGCACCCAGCCCGGGATGTCCGCGCGGCAGATGAGGTTGCCGTTGAGATCGAGATGCGCCATCGAGGAGCAGGTGAAGTCGTTCTCGTCGCATACAAGGCCGCGGTTGCCGACCCACACCGTGCCGTCGAGGGCGACGGCGGTGCGCGACGGGTTCACCCCCCAGCTCGGCATCTCCCAGTTCTTCACACCAGTGTCGGTGTTGAGCTGCGCCACCTTGTTCTGGTTCGTGACCGAGATGTAGATGTACGGGTAGATCGTGTTCTGCGACTCGCTCAGTGTGACGACGCTCGGGTTCGCCGGATCCGGGATCACGCTGTCGCACGTGCGCCCGGACGCGGTGCAATCGCCCGGCGTGGGGTAGTCCTGGACGAAGCAGGGCTGCGGCGGGCAGAGGCCGCACGCGTTGAGCACGCCCTCGTCGGTGAGGCCGTCACAGTCGTTGTCCTTGCCGTCGCACACCTCGGGGGTCGGGCCGACGCCGCCGGTGCACGCGCCCCAGTGGCCGCTCGTGCACGTCTGCGTGCCCTTGCGGCACTCGCCGACGCTGCTGCCGCAGGGCCGCGTCGCGCCCTCGTCGCACTCGCAGCCGTTGTCGACGACGCCGTCGCAGTCGTTGTCGGCGTGGTCGCCGCACAGCTCGGGGCTGGGCATGACGTCGCCCTGGCACGGGCCCCAGGTGTTGCCGAGCTCGTTCACCACGCACTCCTGGACGCCGTCCTGGCAGACGCCCTTGTTGCGCGTGAGCGCGGGGCCGCGGTAGCAGTACTGGACCTGGCCGGGCGTGCAGGTGCAGCCCTCGTCCACGAGGCCGTTGCAGTTGTTGTCGAGCCCGTCGTCGCACGCCTCGTCGGGCACCGGGCCGCAGCCGCCGCACGCGTTCTTCACGCCGTTGTCGATGACCCCGTCGCAGTCGTTGTCCTTGCCATCGCAGGTCTCGGCCTGCGGGCCCTGGCCGCCGGTGCAGGCGGTCCAGGCGCCGCCGCTGCAGCTCTGGGTGCCCTTCTGGCACTCACCGACGTCGCTGCCGCACGAGCGGACGGCGCCGGCGGTGCACGGGCAGCCCGGGCCGTCGTCGGCCACGCCGTCGCAGTCGTGGTCGAGACCGTCGCACTGCGGGGCCGCGGGCAACACCTGGCCGGTGCACGCGCCCCACTTGTAGGTGCCGTCGGTCTGGCGCACGCAATCGTGGCGGCCCTGCCGGCAGGTGCCGACGCCCGCCGTCTGCGGCGGCCCGGCGTAGCAGGGCTGGTTCGTCGGCGGGTGGCACTCGCACACCCCGCCGGCGCAGCCGCACTGCGGGTCGCAGGTGCCGCAGCCCTCGTCGATCTCGCCGTTGCAGTTGTTGTCGATGCCGTCCCCGCACACCTCGGCCGGGACCACGCCGCAGGTGCCGCAGACGTTCTTCACGCCCTCGTCGGTCTGGCCGTTGCAGTTGTTGTCCTTGCCGTCGCACGACTCGCCCGCCGGCGTCACCTGCCCGAGACACGTGCCCCAGACGCCGGTCTCGTCGCAGCGCTGCTGGCCCTTGCGGCACTCGCCCACCCCGGCGGTCCCGTCGGGGCCCTCGTAGCACTCGCGGAACGCGCCGTAGCGGCACAGGCACGGCTCCTCGTCGGTCGCGCCGTCGCAGTTGTTGTCGACGCCGTCGTCGCACACCTCGCTCGCGCCCGGGTGGATCGTGGAGTCGTGGTCGTTGCAGTCGGGCCCCTTGGTGCAGCCCTCGCCGTAGCCGTCCAGGTCCAGATCGATACAGGTGGGCTGCGGCGGCCCGTCGGTCTGCTGGCCGCCCCCGTCGAGCCGCGCCCCGCCGTCCGGCCGCGCCCCCGGCACCACTCCACCGCTGCAGCCGGCCGTCGCGAGGCCGAGCGCCACGATCGCCACCAGCATGGACCTCAGGCGACGCATGATCCCTCCAAGGGTCACCACCCGATCTCCCATGATAGCGCAGTTCACGCCGTTCCATGACGCAGAAGACCGCGCCGCTCGTGATAGTATCCGGCCGTGACTCGAACCGGGGACAGGCGGGCGGATCCCCTGGCCGCGACCGACGCGAGCGGCGGCGCCCGGACCACGCCGGCGCGCTCCGACGCGGCCTTCATGCCCACGACCCCGTCCACCGTTGAGCACATCGCGAGCTACGAGCCGCCGCCCGAGGTCGGCACCGTCATCGGCGGCCGGTTCGAGCTGCTCGGCTGCCTGGGCACGGGCGGCATGGGCATGGTGTTCAAGGCCTACGACCAGGTGCTCGACCAGGTCGTCGCGCTCAAGTTCCTGCACGCCGCCCTCGCGCGCGATCCCAAGCTCATCGAACGCTTCCGCCAGGAGGTGAAGCTCGCCCGCCTGATCACGCACCCGGCCGTGTGCCGGCTCCATGACCTCGAAGAGGCGGACGGCCGCCGGTTCCTCACGATGGAGGTGATCGACGGGGAGACGCTGGCGCAGCGGCTC
This sequence comes from Polyangia bacterium, assembly GCA_036504295.1. Classification (GTDB taxonomy): domain Bacteria; phylum Myxococcota_A; class Polyangia; order JACRCY01; family JACRCY01; genus DASXVK01. Next base: position 7,339 of record DASXVK010000062.1, on the reverse strand, counting down.
GCCCGCGGGCCGCTGCCGGCCGAGGAGGTGCTGCGGATCGGCCGCGGCATCGCGGCGGGGCTCGGCGCGGCGCACGCCCAGGGCGTGCTGCACCTCGACCTCAAGCCGGGCAACGTCATGCTCGACCGCTCCGGGCGGGTCGTCGTCATGGACTTCGGGCTGTCGCGCCCCTCGGGCCCGGAGGTCGAGGACGGCCGCCGCGGGCCCGTGGCCGGCACCGTGCTCTACATGGCCCCGGAGCAGCTCGCGGGCGGCGAGCTCGACGGCCGCACCGACATGTACGCCCTCGGCCTCGTGCTCTACGAGATGGTGTGCGGCCACGTGCCGCTCGCCGGCGAAGCGCGGGCCGACACGGCGCTCCGGCGGGTGAGCGAGTCGGCGCCGGACCCGCGGGCGGAGCGGGGCGACGTGCCGGAGCGGCTGCGCAAGGTGATCCGCCACTGCCTCGCCCGCGACCGCGACGGCCGCTACGCCTCGGTCGAGGACGTGTGGCGCGACCTCGGCGGCGCGACGGGCGCGAACAGCGCCCTCGGTCCCGAGGTGACGGCGCGGCCGATGGCCGGCCGCGGCGGCCCCCGGCGCCGGTGGCTCGCCGCGGCGGCCGCCGCCGCCGTCGTGGCCGCGGCGGGCGTGCCGGCGGCCGTCTGGCTGCGCGGCGCGGCGCGCGCGCCCGCGGTGAGCGCCGTCGCGGTGCTGCCGCCGGCGCCGGTCGCCGCCGCCGACGCGGCCCGCGCCGCGGCCGAGGCGCGCCGGGCCCGCGCGGCCCAGCGCCTCGTCGTGCAGGAGCTGCGCGAGCGCGGCCTCGACGCCATCGCGGCCGAGCGGCCGGCGCCGGGTCAGGCGGCGGTGGGCGTCCGGGTCGCCCGCGCCGCGAACGGCGTGCAGGTCGAGCTCGAGCTCGCGATCGGCCGGCACCGCGTCGGCCGGCGTGGCGGCAGGGCCACCCTCGCGGAGGCCGCCGGCGCCGCCGCCCAGGAGCTGGCCGCCGCCGTGCGCCCGGCCGCGCCGGGCCCCGACGCGCGCGAGGCCGCCCGCACCGGCGCCGCGACGCCGGCGGTGCTGGCCGAGCTGCGCCTCGCGCGCACCGCCGCGCGGCACCAGGACCGCGACCGCGCGCGCCGGCACGTCGCGCGGGTCGTCGCGGTCGAGCCGTCGCTGCCCGCGGCGCACTTCTACCTGGCCGCGTGCGAAGAGCCCTTCACCGAGGCGAGCCGCGCGCACCTGCGCCGCGCCCGCGAGCTGAGCCGGGGGCGGACGGACCTCCTGTCGCGCCTCGCCGCCGCCTGGGCCATCAGCGAGGTCGACGGCAACGACGCCGGCGCGAACGCCGCGCTCGCGCAGCTGCACACCGAGGCGCCGGACGACCTCGAGGTGACGTACTGGTACGCCTACTCCCTCGGCGACATCTGGAAGGTCGAGGAGGCGAACGCGCTGCTCGAGCGCGTGCTCGAGGCGGCGCCCGATCACGTCCCCGCCATGCTGCGCCTCTTCGAGACGCGCATCGACCACGGCGAGATCGCCGAGCTGCTGCGCGACGCGGAGCGGCTGACCACCCGCGCGCCCGAGCAGCCCCACGCCCACGTCTTCGCCGGCCGCACCCTGCTCGCCGCCGGCCGCCTCGGCGAGGCCCTCGACGCGGTCGGGGAGGCCCTCGAGCTGGAGCCGAACCACAGCGCCGCGCTCAAGTACCGGGCCCGGACGCTGCTCTACCAGGGCGACCTCCTCAACGCGCGCACCGTCGCCCGGCGGCTCGCGGGGGGCGACGCGCGGCGGCGCGCCGAGGCGCTGCGCACGCTCGGGCTGTCGTACCTGCTCGACGGCCGCTTCGCCGCGGCCCTGCGCCACCTCGAGGAGTCGCTCGAGGCGGCCCGCGACGAGGCCTACGAGCCGATCTACACCCACAAGCTGATCGTCTTCACGCTCGAGGACCTCGGCGACTGGGCGGCGGCGCTCGTGGCCGCGCAGCGCTGGGAGCAGCACGCGCTCAAGGCGACCTTCTGGCAGCAGGTCGCGTACGCCCGCCTCCACCAGGACCTGCACCGGCTGCGCCAGGGCCTCATCAGCGCCCCGGAGTACCGGCGCCGGGTGCCGGTCTACCTCGCGGATCTCCGGGCCAAGGGCGGGGTCGACGTCGCCGGCGGGCAGGGGTCCAAGCTCAGCGCGACCGAGCGCTTCGCCACCGGCGACTTCCGCGAGGCCCTCGCCCAGGCGCTCAAGGACGAGGTGCCGGCCATGAACACCCAGTTCCTCATCGGCGAGTGCCACGCGCGCCTCGGCCAGCACGCCCAGGCGGTCGAGTGGTTCCGCCGCGTGCTCACGCGGCCCGACGAGGAGCTGTACCCGACCACGCTCGTCCGCGCGCGCCTGCGGCTCGCCGAGAGCCTCGACACGCTCGGCCGGCGCGAGGAGGCGGCGCGCTACTACGCCGCGTTCCTCGCGTCATGGGGCTCGGCCGACCGCACCCTGCCCGAGGTGGACCGCGCCCGCACGCTGGCGGAACGGGCGGCGGGCGGGCCCTGACGGGTTAGGCGCGCGCCTTGCCCATGCCGAGCAGCGCGTCCATCGTCGCCTGATCGGCGTCGGGGAAGCGGTACTGGTCGAACTCGTTCGAGTTCACCCAGCGGAAGTCGCGCACGCCGACGGCCTTCAGGTGGTCGCTCGTGAGGTGGACGGCGTACAGCGCCAGCTCGACCGTGTAGCCGCGGTAGACGTGGCGGCGCTCGCCGAGCTTGCCGTCGACGACGATGGCGGCCTCGAGCCGTTCGCGCAGCTCCCGCTGGAGCGCGTCCTCGTCCTGCTCGCCGGGCTCCACGCGCCCGCCGGGGAACTCCCACAGCATCGGCAGCACCGCGAACTCGCGGCGCTGGGTGATGAGGTACGAGTCGTCCTTGCGGATGACGGCGGCCACGACGCGGACGGTGTCGCTCACGTCAGCTCCCTCACGAACCCGGCGAATGGTGATGCCATCCTACTCTCGCGGCCCCGCCAGGTAAAGCACGGCCGACCGCCGGATTGCGGTACGCCTGCCGGCTCGTTAGATCGGATGCGGCGCACGCGCGGAGGCTTCCATGGCATTCCACGGGACGGATTTCTACGGCCTCGACGATCTGCTCACCGACGAGGAGCGGCTCACCCGCGCCACCGTGCGGGCGTTCGTGGACGCCGAGGTGCTGCCGATCATCGGGCGGCACTTCCGCGCCGGTGTCTTCCCGCGCGCGCTCATCCCCAAGCTGGCCGGTCTCGGCGTCCTCGGGGCGAGCCTGCACGGCTACGGGTGCGCGGGCATGGGGCCCGTGGCCTACGGCCTCGTGATGCAGGAGCTCGAGCGCGGCGACTCGGGCGTACGCAGCTTCGCGTCGGTGCAGAGCTCGCTCGTGATGTGGCCCATCGTCACCTTCGGCTCGCCGGCCCAGAAGGAGCGCTGGCTGCCGCGGCTCGCGCGGGGCGAGGCCGTCGGCTGCTTCGGCCTGTCGGAGCCCGACTTCGGCTCGAACCCCGCCGGGATGCGCACGACCGCGCGCCGCGCCGGCGACGGGTGGGTGCTCAACGGCACCAAGCGCTGGATCACCTCGGGCTCGATCGCCGACGTCGCGCTGGTGTGGGCGCGCGTCCCAGAGGAAGACGGAGGCGAGGGCGCCGCCGCGATCGGCGGCTTCCTCGTCGAGCGCGGCGCGCCGGGCTTCACCGCCCCCGAGATCGCGGGCAAGCTCTCGCTGCGCGCCTCGGTGACGAGCGAGCTCATCCTCGAGGACGTCGCGGTGCCGGCCGCGGCGCGGCTGCCCGGCGCGACCTCCCTCGCGGCGCCGCTCAAGACGCTGACCGAGGCGCGCTACGGCATCGCCTGGGGCGCGATCGGGGCGGCCATGGCCTGCTACGAGGAGGCGCTCGGCTACGCGAAGGACCGCGTCCAGTTCGCGCGGCCGATCGCGGGCTACCAGCTCACGCAGGCCAAGCTCGTCGACATGCTGCAGGAGATCACGAAGGCGCAGCTCCTGTCGTGGCGCCTCGGCGGGCTCAAGGCCGCCGGCCGCCTCCGCCCGGCGCAGGTGTCGCTGGCGAAGCGCAACAACGTCCGCGCCGCCCTCGTCATCGCCCGCACCGCGCGCGAGATCCTCGGCGCCAACGGCATCATCGACGACTACCAGTGCGGGCGCCACATGATGAACCTCGAGTCGGTCTACACCTACGAGGGCACCCACGACATCCACACGCTCGTGGTGGGGCAGGAGATCACCGGGCTGGCGGCGTTCGAGTAGGGAGCGTCACTCCTCCGCATCGCCTGGCAAAGCCCCTTCCAGTCGGCGCCTTCCGTGGATGACAGCGAGGATCCGGATCTCATCGCTGTCAGCGCGGTAGATGATCCGATACGGCACAACGATGATCTCGCGGCGGGCGGGGTCGCCGAGCTCGGGAACGACGCGACCAGCGTGGGGGAAGCGCTCGAGGTTCGTGAGCCGCCGCTCGATGCGGTCCGCCATGGCGGCCGCCGCCTCGGGATCGTCGGCAGCGATGTAGGCGAGGGCTTCCTCGAGCTGCTCCAGCGCCCACGCCGAAAACCGGAGCGCTCGCGTCACTTCCGGCGGTCCCGGGGCCGCGCCGCGGCGCGGATTCGGCCGAGGGCCTCGTCCTTTTCGACGATCCGGCCCGCATCGAAATCGCGCTCGCCCTTGAGGATCGCCTCGAGCAACTCCTGCCGCTCCTCGCGACGTTCCCACTCCTCCACGGAGACGAGGATCGCCGCGCCTCGCCCCCGCTGGGTGATCAGCACCGGCCGCCCGGAGCGCCGGGCTTGGCCGACCAGCTCGTGAGCTTTGCGGCGCAGGTCGGAGACGGGATGAACGTCGTCACTGAACTTCGTCATGGTGATACCGTCAATGTACCCCATTAATAGCCCCATGCAAATGTGCCCGCAAGGTCGCAGGAGGGTAACCGCCGGGCAGGGGCAGGGGCACGGGCACGGGCACGGCCACGAGCGCCCCGCGGGACAGGGCTGGCCATGCCAGGCGCGCGCGCCCTCGTGCCCCTGCCCCTGCCCGTGCCCGTGCCCGGTGGTCGGGGCCCCGCGACGAAGTTGCGCATCGCGTCGCCCTTTGGCAGCCTTAGGGCCGATGCGACGCGCGTGGGTCCCGGCCTGTCTCCTCGTCGCCCTGCTGGCGGCCTGCGGCGGGCGGCGCGGGGGGCGCGAGGTGGCGCCGCCGGCCTCGCGGGTGGCGGAGCTCGACGAGATCAGCCGGCTCGAAGACGCCCGCGACGTGGGCGACGGCCGGCTGGTGCAACTCCTCGCCCACGAGGACGCGCGCGTCCGGGCGCGGGCCGCGCTCGCCATCGGCCGGGTCGCCGACCCGGCGGCGTTCCCGCCGCTGCGCGAGGCGCTGCGCGACGCCGAGCCGGCGGTGCGCGGCGCCGCCGCCCTCGCGCTCGGCCTCGCGGCCGACGAGGAGGCGGAGCCGGCGCTGCTGCGGCGCCTCGCCCTCGACGACGGCCGGCCCGAGCGCGTCGCCGACCTCGAGGCGCTCGGGCGCCTCGGCGGCGAGCGCGCGCTGCCGGCCCTGGTCGCCTCGCTCGCCGAGCGCGAGCCCGAGGTGCGCGCCGCCGCCGCGCGCGCGCTCGGCAACTACGGCTACCGCGGCCGCCTGGCCGGGCGCCTCGGCGGCGCCGAGGCCGCGCTCGCGACCGCCCTCACCGACGCCGGCGTCGAGGTTCGCGCCGCCGCCGCCTACGCCCTCTTCCGCATCCGCGCCCCGGGCAGCGCCGCGCCCGTGCTCGCCGCCCTTCGCACCGCCCTGCGCGACCCCGATCCCGACGTGCGCGCGCTCGCGGTGCAGGCGCTCGCCGCGCGGGCGCCGGGCGAGCGCGAGCCGCTCCTCGCCGCGCTCGCCGACAGCGACTGGCGAGTACGGGTCCAGGCCGCCCGCGCCCTGCCCCGCACCGGCGACGCCGGGGTGGAGGCGGTCGCCGCCTTCGCCGCCTCGGCGTGGAAGCACCTCGCCGGCGACCCCGCGAAGCTCCACGGGCCGGAGCTGCACGCCGTGCTCGCCGCCATCGAGGCGCTCGCGAAGCACAGCGCCCGCCCGCACGTGCTCGCCGCCGCCGAGGAGCTCTACGCCGCCGCCGCGCCGCAGGACGGCGCGCCGCCGCTGACGGCGCGCGCGCGGGCGCTCGTGCAGTGCGCGGCCGGCGCCATCCTCGAGCGCGAGGGCAAGCCCGCGCTCGAGAGGTGCGGCGGCCCCGGCGACGCCGGGCTGCCGGCGTGGCGCAAGCAGGCGCTCCTCGCCGCGACCCTCGGCGACGCGCGCGCCCCGGCGGCCGAGCGGGCCCACCGCCTCGAGGAGCTCTTCAAGGCGAGGGACCCGCGCGTGCGCGCCGCGGTGGCCGACGCCGCCGGCAACCTCGACGACCCGCGCGCCCAGAAGCTCCTGCGCGACGCGCTCGCCGGCGACGACCCGGGCGTCATCGCCGCCGCGGCCGACGCGCTGCGCCGCGCCGCCGAGGAGCGCCGCCGCCGCGACCTGGCCGTCGTGCCGCGCCTGTGCGAGCTGACGACGCGCCTGCGCAGCGCCGACAACCCCGAGGCGCTCGTCAGCGCCATCGACGCGCTCAAGGCGATGAACGACCCGCGGGCGATCACGGCCCTGCAGCCCGTCCTCGTCGACCCGAACGTCACCGTGCGCGGCCACGCCCGCGCCGCCCTGCGCTGGCTCACGGGCCGCGATCCCGTGGTCCCGGCGCCCCAGCACCCGCAGCCGCCGCCCGGCGACCCGTGGGCGCTCGCCGGCAAGCGCGTCACCGCCCGCGTCGGCACCGAGCGCGGCGAGCTCGTCCTCGCCCTGTTCCCCGACGAGGCGCCCCGCGCCGTCGCCAGCTTCACCGCCCTCGCCCGCCGCGGCTTCTACGACGGCCTGAGCGTCCACCGCGTGGTCCCCGACTTCGTCGTCCAGGGCGGCGATCCCCGCGGCGACGGCTACGGCGGCCCCGGCTACACGCTGCGGTGCGAGGTCGGCGGCCGCCGCTTCGGCCGCGGCGCCGTCGGCATCGCCCTCGCCGGCAAGGACACCGGCGGCAGCCAGTTCTTCGTCACCCAGTCCCCCCAGCCCCACCTCGACGGCCGCTACACGGTCATAGGGCAGCTCGAGCGCGGGCAGGAGGCGCTCGACGCGCTGCAGGCGGGGGACCGGATCACGACGGTGAAGGTCGAGGTGCGGTAGGGGGCGGGAGCCGCGGCGCGGGCCGAGCGGCCGGCACCTCAGGGTGCTGCCTCGCGCAGCCGGGCCTGATCGGCGGGCTCCAGTGCACCATCCGCATCCCGGTCGAGGCTGCGCAGAAGCTGGTCCACGAGCTC
>DASXVK010000061.1:0-24401 GCA_036504295.1 Polyangia bacterium | reverse complement strand
CCTTCGGCCAGGCCGTCGAGGATCTCGAGGTGCGTGTCGGAGGAGATGCCGGCGGTCACGTGACGCCGCGCCACCGCGCCGCTCTTGACGACGAAGACGACCTTCTCGAGCTTCTCGACGCGGCCGGCCGCCGCGGCCTTCGTCGCCGCGGGCGCCGGCGCCTTGGCGGCCGCCGCGGCGCCGCCGTCGCCGGCGACGCGGGCCCGCACGGTGACGGCCTGGATCGGCACGGCGACGACGTTCTCGTGGGTCTCGGTGTCGATCATCACCTGCGCGCTCATGCCCGCGTACGCCGCCGGCGGCGGGTTGTTGATCGCCACCCACACCGGGTAGTTGATCACCTCGTTGTCGGTGCCCGGGTTCTTGATGACCGCGTCGCGGCTGATGTCGGTGACGTCGCCCTCGCAGGGCAGGTTCGGCAGCGCGTCGATCTCGACGCGCGCGCGCTGGCCCTTCTTGATGTGCACGACGTCGTGCTCGCCGACCTCGATCTTGACGTCCATCGTGCTCATCGAGCCGAGCACGAGCACCACGTCCTCGCTGAAGTCCGAGCCGCGGACGCGCTCGCCGACGCGGTGGTTGAGGCTGAGCACCGTGCCGTCGACGGGCGCCTTGAGCGTGGCCCACGACAGCGCGGTGCGGTTCTCCTGCAGCACCGCCTGCGCCACCTTCGCCTGGCTGCGCAGGGTCGCGAGCTGCGCCTCGGAGACCTTGACCTCGGTCGCGGCCTTCTCGCGCTCGCCGACGTTGAAGGCGTTGCCCGGCGCCTCGTCGATGCGCTTGAGCACGTTGCGCAGGCGCTTGAGGTTCTCCTCCTCGCGCACGATGTCCGACTCGGCGGCCTGCAGCCGCGCGCGCATCTGCTCGACCTGCGCCGAGTAGCGCGTGGTCTCGATCTGCCCGAGGAGCTGTCCCTTCTTCACCACCGAGCCGATGCCCACCTTGAGGTCGAGGAGCACGCCGGTGATGTTCGCCGAGACGTTCACCTTCTGCCGCGGCTCGAGCTTGCCGGCGCTGCGCACGGTGCGCGTCACCGTCATGCGCGCCGCGCGCGCCGCCTGTACCTCGAGCGGCGGCTCGGGGCGGGGCTTGAGGCTCGAGACGGCGAGGAGCGCGACCGCGGCGACCACGATCACCGCGAAGATCCACCGAGCTATCGTCATAGCGACACCAGCCGCAGCAGCACGAAGCACACTCCGATGGTCACGTAGGCCTTGACCGGGCGGAGCCCGGCGGCGCGCGGCAGCCCCAGCGCGACGAGGACGAGGGCCCACAGGGTGAACGGGTCGCAGCCGGCGAGCAGCCGCTGGAGCGGCGGCCCGTCGAGCGCGCCCCACGGCGGCGGCACGAGCGTGAGCACCTGCTCGGGCGCGATGCGGGTGCGGCGCAGCGCCGCGGCGGCCGCGATCAGCGCGTGCACCGCGCCGGGCAGCCCGGCGTGCGCGCCCAGCACGAGCAGCGGGCGCAAGGCCGTCTTGGCGCCGACGAAGCGCGCCACGAGGAAGAGCGCGAGCCCGAGCAGCAGCAGCCGCAGCGGCACGAGGAGGGCGCCGGCGCCGCGCTTCACGATCTCCACGGCGCGGGCCTTCTCGACCGCCTCGTCGAACTCGCGGTCGCTCATCGGCCCCGCCGCCGCCCCGCCCTGCGCCGGCGGCGGCCGCAGCTCCTGCCGCAGGAGCTCGGGCGTCATGTCGAGCCGCAGCGCCACCGCGGTGACCGCGAGCCCGGCGCACAGCGCCGTCACGAGCAGGACGCCGCCGAACCGCCCGGCCGCGAGCACCTCGGGCAGCGTCGTGGTCGGGAAGAGCAGGAGCTTCGCCCAGACGAACGGCGCGCGCACGAGCCGCCGCCACAGCGACGGGCGCCCGGGCGCGTCGGGCGGCGCCAGTTCCGGGTCGAGCACGGGCTGGAGCGCGGGGGCGGGCATGAGCGGGAACACTGTACCAGACGCGGGCGGCGGGGGGGGGACCGCGACCGAGTGCGCGGGAGGCGACCGGCGGTCGAGGTCAGGCGCCGCGGGCGGGACGCGCGGGTCGCGCCGGGGCCGCGGGCTACTGGCCGTCGAAGTGGATGAGGCCGGGGTTGATGTGCAGGTCGGCGGCGGTCTTGCCGGTCGCGTACTGGAGGCTCGCGGAGATGTAGGCGTTCGAGTCACGCCACAGGCCCACGTAGGCGCCGTTCGCCTGCGCCGCCTTCGTCATCGCGCCGATGAACTTCTGCGCCGAGCCCGGGCTCATGATGACCGTGACCTTCTGGGTCGAGATCCACCCGCCCCAGTCGAGGCCCGGCCCCAGGTTGCCGGTGCCCGCGTCGCCCACCTCCCAGTAGCAGCCGTCGGGGCCCTTGACGCGGATGTGCTGGCGGCCGAAGGCCATCGAGCTCTCGAACCCCGTGTGGTAGTAGAACTCGAAGGCCACGCCCCCGGTCCCGCCGCTGAGGTCGATCACGCGGCCATCCGGGTAGCGCAGCGTGTACGCGAGATCGTACGTCGAGCCGATGACCGCCAGCGGCCCGGAGCCTCCGGCCGAGAAGCCCAGGACGAAGGCGCGCGAGAGGAACGCGAAGGGGAAGCGCAGGTCCTTGCCGCCCCAGCGCGAGACGACGTAGGCCACGCCCATGGCGACGCCCTGCCAGAAGATCTCTTTGGCGGCCAGGAGCGCGCCGGACCCCAGCGCGGATTTTGCGACACTGCCGTTCATGGCCTTCGTCCACCCAAACCAGCTGTTCTCGGCTGTCGCGCCCGAGTACAGGTTGTACCAGTTCGTCACCATGCAGTAGGCCGTGTACGCCCACCCGATCGCCTTCTTCACGGTCGGGTCGAGGGGACTGATGGGACTCTGCGCCGCCGCGACGACCGCGGAGGCGACGATCCCGGAGGTGGTGAACCCCGCCAGGGCGCCGCCGGCCGCGCCCGCCATGATCATGCCGATGGTCTGGATGATCGGGTTGTCGACGAAGGTCAGCGCGGTGCCGATCAACACGATGAGGATGTTGCAGATCGTCGCGACGACGGTCGCGCTGGTGATGCCGATGGCGCCGAAGATCGCCACGACGATGGCTGGCACCGGGAGGTGTCCGCTCGGGTCGACGTAGTTGATCGGGCTGTTGTTCGCGTAGGCGTACAGGTCGAGCTGCTGCGGGTCCGCGGCGTCGGGCACGAAGGCGTCGGGCCCGATGAACCGCCCGAGGTCCGGGTCGTAGTAGCGGGCGTTGTAGAACATGAGCCCGGTCTCGTCGTCCGCCTCCTGGCCGGTGAAGCGGTGGCTGTCGGGCGCAGCGCCGGTCTCGTTGATGACCTTGCCGTAGGGCGCGTACTCGTAGCGCTTGACCTCTGCCCCGGCGCTGTTCGTCATGAGCCGCGTCGAGCCCAGGTGGTCGGCGTGGAAGTAGGTCACCGTGCCACCGCTCGACTTCGCCACCCGCGAGCCGCCCGCGAAGTAGTACTTGGTCACCGCCCCCCCGCGGAGCTCGTAGAGGGCGCCCACGTACTGCGTGACCGCGCCGTTGGCCGTCTTCTGGACCCGCTGCCCGAGGGCGTCGTAGACGAACGTGGTCGACGTGCCCCCGTAGGTGATGCTCGCGGGCCGGTGCGCCTGGTCGTAGCCGATGGACCGCCCGGCGCCCGCGGTCAGGTTGCCGTTGGCGTCGTAGGCGTAGGTCGTGGCCCCCGCCGCCGTCACCGCGTGGACGTGCGCCGCGTCGCCGTAGGTGTAGGCCCCGCGCTGCGAGTTGTTGAGCATGCGGCCCACGGCGTCGTAGGAGAAGCTCTGCGTCCAGCTCCCGTCCGCGGTGTTCGTGGCGTTCGTGAGCCGGCCCACCTCGTCGTAGCCGTAGCTCCAGTTGGTCCTCGCGAGCTGCGGCGAGGTCATCGCGGTCACCTTGCCGGCGAGATCGTAGCCGTAGTTGATCGCCGCGAGCGCCCCGATCTGGATCTGCGCGGGCTTCTCGCCGCTCACGGCGTCGTAGGACAGCGTCGTCGTGACGCCGTTGGCGTAGGTCATCGTCGCCATCTGGCCGCGCGCGGTGTAGGTGATGTTCGTCACCTTGCCGCTCACCGAGACGAGCTTGCCGAAGGCCGTGTTCAGCGCGGTCCCGTAGCCGTAGGCCACGACCTCGCCGTCGGGATAGGTCACGCTCGTGAGGCGCCCCGCGATGTCGTAGGCATGGCTGATGGTGTAGCTGGGCCCGGTGCCGACGCGGCTGCCGAAGCTCAAGCGCCGGCCCATCTGGTCGTAGGCCGCCGTCGTCGTCACGCTGTTCGCCCCGACGACACAGGTCCCCTGGTTCGCCGCGCTGCAGCCGCTGATGGACGCGGTCAGCCGGCCGTTGCTCCACCCGCCGCCGAGCGAATCGAACTCGAACCAGTCCCAGGTGTTGTCCGCGTAGAGCCGCTTGATCACCCGCCCGAGAGTGTCGTAGCTCAGCGTCGTCCTCTGGTTGAGGGCGTCGGTCTCGACCACGAGCTGGCCGAGGTCGTTGTACTGGTAGGTCCACAGGCCCTGGTCCGGGTCGGACTTCTGGATCACCCGCCCGAGCGAGTCGAAGGTCACCTGGGTGACGTTGCCCGCCGCGTCCACCGACCGCGTGCGCCGGCCGAGCAGGTCGTAGTAGAAGTAGGTGTCCCTGAGCTGACCCCCGATGCTCTCGCGCACGTGCGTGACCCGCTGGTACCCATCCACCCACGCCCAGTGGAAGCGGAACAGCGGGTCCGCCGTCAACGTCATCCCGTTGGCGTAGGCGCGCATGATGATCCCCCCGTCGGGGTTGGTGATCCCGTTCTCGCGGCCCACCTCGTCGTAGACATAGCCGATCCAGCGCACGGTCTCGCCGGCGACGTAGGGCAGGCTCTTCCTCGCCACCTTGCCGGTCGGGCCGTAGACCGTCTCCTCGGTCACTCCCGTCTGGCTGGTCTTCTTGTAGGCCCGCCCGACCCCGTCGAAGAAGTTGTCCTCGTAGGACCAGGTGCCGGGCAAGAGCACCGACTGGCGAATGCGCTGGTTGTTGGGGTCCCCGTAAGAGAGGTACTCGTACTTCGTCTGCGACCCGTCGGGCCCGGTCACGAGGGTCGGGCGTCCCAGCGCGTCATACGCGTACGTGGTCTGGTTGTTGTTGATGTCCCACTTGGTGAGTGGGTGCCCGAGGACGTAGTCGTAGGCGGTCGTCGCCGTGAAGCCCTTCGGGTCGGTCGTCGACGTCACGTAGAGGTGGTAGACCGGGTCGTAGGCCTTGGTCGCCGTGAGGCTGACCGCGTTGGTCATGGAGGTCTCGTTGCCGTAGCTGTCGTAGCCGAAGAAGTGGAGGGCGTAGCCGCCGGTCTGATCGTTCCACTGCGCCTTCGTCGTGAGCGCGCCCGCGGTCGGCGGCGTGCCCCAGAAGTACCCATTGTCGTAGGTGAAGGTGGTCCGGCTCAGGAGCGCCCCGCCCGTGCCGATCCCGGCGTACATGTTCTCGTACGCCGGCAGGCCGACGATGTACGCCGTGGTGTTGGCGCTGAAGCTGCGGGCCGCGGTGCGCTCGTCGCCGCTGACGTCGTAGTCGCCGTACTGATACTCGTAGATGATGTTGGCGTAGATGTCCCAGGAGTAGGTCGCGAGGATCCGCCGGCAGCCCGACACGTAGTTGCCGTACGCGTCGAAGACCGCGGTGCCGTTGCACTCGTAGGACCAGCCCTCGGTCACGTTCGAGGTGTACGGCGGGATCGCGTTCTCGGTGAACCGGAACACGTCGTAGCTGAGGAGCGTGCCGTCGGCCTTGCGCTTGTAGACGACCTCCGGCTTGGCGATGGTCCCGGCGCGCTGCCAGTAGTAGGTCTCGGAGTAGGCCCCCGTCGCGCCGATGGTGGTGGTCGCCCGGCGGAACCCCAGGAACTCGCTCACCGGGTCGGCGCTGGTCGCGTTCCGCCACCGCGCGCCCTGATAGGTGTAGGTCGTCGCCTGCGCGTCGCCGCGCCCGTCGCTGATCGTCACGGAGCTGACCGTCTGGAGCACCGTGCCCACCGGCACGTAGGTGTTGCTCCACGCGGTCGACGGCACGTAGGCGATCGTGGTCGTGCCGCCGAGCCCGTTGCCGACGGTGGTCATGAGGTCGCTGGGCGCGAGGACCTTGTGCACGGCCCAGTTGCCGTTGCCGGGGCCCTGGTAGCAGGTCGTGTCGGTCTTGCCGTCGCCGTCGAGGTCGCCGGTGAGGCACGCCTGCGACACCGGGGCGCTGGCCAGGGGACCGGTATCCGCGTACGTGACCCAGCCGTTCGTGGCGGCGAGCCCCACGTTCCAGTACCCGCCGGGGTTCTTGCACCACATGTCCGCCCGGCCGTCCCCGTTGAGATCGCCCGACAAACACTTGTCCGACACCGGGATGCCGGGGTCTGCGCCGGACCACCAGCGCTCGACCCAGCCGGTGTGGCCCGTCGACAGTCCGATCCACCAGCTCCCGCTCGAGCCGGCGTAGCACCACATGTCGGTCTTGCCGTCGCCGTTGAGATCGCCGGTCAGGCACTGGTTGCTGACCGGGGAGCCGACCCACGCGCCATACCAGCGCGCGTTGTTCCACCCGGTCCCGGTCGAGAAGTTCGCCTGCCAGAGGCCGCTCGCGCCGGTGTAGCACCACATGTCGACCTTGCCGTCGCCGTTGAGGTCCCCGGTGAAGCACTTCTCGATCATCGACGTGGAGTAATAGTTCCAGTCGCGCCAGCTGGCGACGGTGAAGCCGGCTCCCGTCGAGATCCCCACGACGGCCACCCCGACCTCGCTCGTGTAGCACCACATGTCCGTCTTGCCGTCCCCGTCGAGATCCCCGGTCAGGCAGTGCTCGCGCACCGGGATGACTGGCGCCGGGCCGGTCCAATAGGCGCCGGCCCACCCGCTGCCCGTCGACAGGCCCACCCACCAGCTCCCGTTCGCGCCGGTGTAGCACCACATGTCCGTCTTGCCGTCGCCGTTGAGGTCCCCCGTGAAGCACTGGTTCGTCACGGGCAGGCCGACCCACGCGCCGGCCCAGTAGCTGCCGCTCCACCCGCTGCCCGTCGACAGCCCCACCCACCAGCTCCCGTTCGCGCCGGTGTAGCACCACAGGTCGGTCTTGCCGTCGCCGTTGAGATCGCCCGTGAAGCACTGGTTGCCCACCGGGAGGGCGACCCAGGGGCCGGCCCAGGTGCTCCCCACGGACATGGTCGGAGTGTAGGAAGCGGCCGCGCCGTAGGTCATCGCCGGCACCGCGGTCCCCCCCGTCACCGTCCCGCTGCCGTCCAGCGTGGCGTCGCGCCCGAACTGCTGCACGCTCGTGAGCCGTGACCGCGACGTGGCGCCGGTCGTCGCGTAGAGGAGCTTGTAGGCCCGCGCCCGGCTCCCACCCACGAGGACGTCGACCGTCTTGATGCGGTACTGGGTCAGCCCGAGCGTGGTGCCGCCGGTGGCAAAGTCGATCGGATCCGGCCGTCCCTCGAGGTAGAAGGCGACGGTGTTCCCGTTGTAGGTGATGCTCGACAGATAGCAGTCGTTCGCCCCGTCGCACCAGTAGCTGTAGTTGACGGTGTTCCCCTTGGTGTCCTGCAGGCTCGTGACGGCCCAGCGATAGACCATCGTCTGGGTGGTGCCGTTCGGCAGTTGCGCGGTGACCGCCAGCGTCGGCGCGTAGGTCAGCTTGCTCCCGTCCTTGCGCCAGACGTACCAGCGGTCGTTGACGGCGTCGCGCTGGATGCGCTTGTAGCTGTGCACGCGCGTCTGGTGGGTGCCGCCGAGCGTCGTGTCGGCGACGAGCACCTGCCCGTCGAGCACGTAGATGTCGGCGCTGTCCCAGCGGGGCGCGCCGCGGCCGGGGCTGGCGCGCTCGACGGTGCTGCCGCCCGCGAGGCCCCAGCCGATCCCGAGGATCCCGTTCCCGCCGAGGGAGCCGTACACGAGGGCCACCTGCGGCTCCAGGCCGCGGAAGGGCGGCGCCGCGATCGGCACCGAGGTCGTGAACTGCCCCGAGAAGGCGTCGACGGTGGAGTCCTTGGCGTCGCTCCCGCCGGCGTGGGCCGGCGGAGCCGTGACGAGCAGCGCCGCCACCATCGCCGTCACCACCGCGCCGAACACCGTTGCTGTGTTCCATGAGGCCGATCGCCGTCCCATGCCGCCCTCCGCTCCACGCGCCATGCCGAGCGTGGTGCCTCCACGCTGCCGAGTTGCGGGTTCAGCTGTCAACAAGCGAAAGTTCATTTCCGCGCCTGGCCCCCAGGCCGGGTCGGACGACTGGTCGACGCCGGCAGGCGCGCTGGTGCGGTGACGCGGACGAGTCGGGTGGCACGGCCGCGGAGCCTGAGCGCCGTGACTCACCCCGTGGCGCCGTCTACGCCATCTTCCCACTCGGTCTTCAGCACGGGCGCGCCGGCGCCCGCGCTGCCGGCGGGCATCGCGTTCTCGCCGGCCGGCCTCACCGGGATCGTGACGGGGACCGAGAGCTCCCTCTCCTTCACCCGCGGGAAGAACGACGGGGCCAACCCGACCTTGCTCGCCTCCGACTGGTTCGTCGGGCCGCCGCTGCGCTGACGAGCCCGAGGAGCAAGAGCAGGGCGACGGCCGTCGCCGGGGTCACCATGAACCCGGCCAGTCCCGGCGCGGTCACGACGATCGTCACGGTCGCGGTGGCGCCCGCGGCGAGGAGGGCGCGCGTGCAGGTCACGTCCGGCGCTGCGACGGTGCAGCTCCAGCCGGTGCCGGCGGCGCTCACGATGGCGACGCCCGCGGGCAGGGTGGCGTGCACGGTGGCCGCAGGCGCGTCGTCGGGGCCGGCGCTCGTGACCGTGACGTCGTAGCTGAGGGGCGCGCCGGTCGCGACCGGGTCCGGCGTGGCGGCGAGCGTGACGGCGAGGTCGGCCACCGCGTCGCGCACCGTGGTCGTCGCCGTGCTCGTGTTGTTCGTGGGGTCGGGGTCGGGGGTCTCGGCGCTGACCGTGGCGGTGTTGGTGAGCGTGCCCGGGGCCGTGGGCGCCGTGACGACGAGCGTGATCGGGGGCGCGTCGCCCGGGGCGAGGTCGGGGCGCGCGCAGGTCAGGAGCGAGCCGGCGAGGTCGCAGGTCCAGCCGGCACCGCCGGCGCTCTGGAAGGTGACCCCGACCCGGGCGCGCGCACGACGAGGGCGAGGTCCGCGGTCGGCGACACCGTCGTCGCGGCGCTGGCGGTGTTGTTGCCCGGCGCGGAGTCCGTGCCCGGCGGGCTCGTTCCTTGGGTCGCTCGGCAAGAGCGATGGGGTCCAGGAGCTCCTGGGTCGGGGACGCGACCAGGCCAGGGCGCTGGCCGAGGACGCCCGCCGCCTCGCGGCGGAGGCCAGGGCGCGACAGGGCCCCGCGCGCTCGCGCCCCGACGGCGGGCCGTAGCGTCAGCCGGCGCCCCCGGGGGTCCATCGGCGCCGCCTCGTGATCACGGCCGAGGCGGCGCGCACGGCGCTCGGGGTGGCACGCCAGGCCGCGCGCGCATGGCGGCGGTCACGGCAGGCGCTGCACCTGCACCGAAGACCCGGGCGCCGGCGGCGCGCGCGAGGGCGGTGATGACGGGGCGGGGACACCGACGGTGGATCGCGCACGACCCCGGTCAGGCACGGATCCGCGCGCAGCGACGGCGGCTGGGGGTGGCGGCCCCGTGCTGGATGGCCATCACCGCCGCGGCTTGAGGAGCGCGTCCACCGCCGCCTCCATGATCGCCGCGTACTCCTGCTCGTGCGAGTCGGCCGCCGCGAGGGCCGCCCGGCCGTGCGCGGCGGCGAATGCGGCGCGGGCCTGGTCGCCCTCGGCGAGCCGCTGCTGGTACAGGGTGTGGCCGGCGCCGGGCTTGGACCCGGCGAGGGCCGCGCGCGCTGCGCGAGCGCGCACGCGCTTCGAGAAGTACGGCGTCAGGATCCCCGAGAGCGCCGTCGCCTCCTGCTGCGTGAGGCCGCTCTTCGCGAGGGCTGCCTGCCCCCGCGCCGCCAGCGCGCGCACCCCGGGGTCGCCCCCGCCCGGCCGGCCCCCCGTGGCGGCACGCCCGAACGTCCCCGCGACGAGGCCGCCCGCCTGGCTGATCTCGCGCTGGTAGATGATGAAGGCTTTGATCTTCTCGGCCGTGACCAGGGTCTTGGCTGCCGGCGGGGCCGGGGCGGCGCCGGGCGCCGGCGGAGCCCCGGTCGGCGGCGCCTTGGTCCGGGCCTTCCGCTGCGCCGCCGCGACGGCCGGTTTCGCCTTCCCCGTCCCGGCGAAGGTGCTCATCGGGCTGTGCGACAGGAGCCGGCCGCGCCGGTCGAGCGCGGTCACGAACCACTTGTAGGTGACGCCCTGGCGTGACGTGACGATCGTTGGGGCCGCCATGCGCTCGAGCGACGGCATGGCGGGATCGGAGGCCGAGACGACGCCGTAGGGCACCTGCGTCGTCTTGCCGATCCAGCTCCAGCGCCCCCCCGCCTTGCCCCCCGAGGCGATCACCGCGTAGCTCGCCGCGCCCGGTACGGCGTCCCACGAGAGCACCGGGCCCGCGCCCTTCGCCTGGAGCCCGCGCAGGCTCTCGCCGATCGCGACGCGCTTCTCGTCCCGGGCCTCGCCGAACAGCCCGCGCACCAGATCGCAGCCGCTCGCGGCCGCGAGGGCGAGCAGCGCGACCGCCGCCACGCGCGCGCGGGCGCTCACGTGCCACCTCGCGCCGGCGGGGCCGGGGCGGGCGCCTTCGGACCCTGCTGCTGGCACGCGTTGAGGTCCTTCACCTCGAGGCGGCCGAGGAGGTACTTGACCTCCGGATCGACGGCCGAGCCGTCGGCGCCGACGAGCTCGGCCTGCTTCGCGGCGAACAACGCCTGGTTGACGGCCTCCGTCAGGTCCGGGTGGCACTCGCCGGCCGTGAAGCCCGCGTTGCGGAGGCGGCGCAGGTTTCGCAGGACGTCCTCGATGTGCTCCTGCGCGATCTCCTTGAGGGTCTGCAGCACCTCGTCCCCGAGCTCCGGCGAGACCGCCCCGACGATCTGCGCGTTCTTGCTGAGTGACAGGATGTCCTGCAGCGCGCCGGTGTCATACGCGTGCTTGAGCACGCGCTTGTAGGCGGCCCCGACGGCGCGCCACACCTGGAAGTGCAGGTTCCGGTTGCACGTGTCGACCCCGAGCTTGACCATCATCGTGTCCGCCTCGAGGATGCGGCGGACCAGGGGGCGCAATCCTTCGACGTCGCCCCGGTAGGCCCGGACGCTGGGGAGGTCCTCCTCCAGCCACCGGGTGAACATCCGGTCCACGCCCTCGAGCCAGATCTTGTGCAGGCACCGGCCGAGACGGTCGTTCCCGTGCTCCTTCTTGATCTCCTCGGCGAGCTTGTCGACCTGCTGCTTCGCGCGGAGGCGGTCGCCGGAGCTCACCGCCGCGTCCACCCGCGTGCGAAACTCGCGCTGCGTCTGATCCGGGATGGGCCCGTCCTGGATCTCCCAGCTCGACGATCGCATGCCGGCCACGTAGCCGCTGGCCGTCAGCCCGGCCGTCGTGTCGTCGAAGATGTTCCCGTGCAAGTTCCCGCGCACCTGCCCGCAATCGGCGTCCACGATGTCGAACCAGAGCTCGATCTTCCCCGAGCCGCTGCTCCCCAGGTTCTTCTTGGTGTCGGGGCCCGCGGCCCACGAGCCGCCGCTGCCGGACAGCGTCCCGGCGAGCCCGAAGCTCGCGCCGGTGTCACCGCTCTTCGAGATCTGGCCCTTGCCCGTGGCGCTGAAGCCCTGCGCAAAGTTCTCGCCGAGGGTCGTGGCGCCGGCCAGGGAGTACTCGACCGAGCCCGCCGCCTCCTTGATGTCGCTCCTGGCGTCGATCTCGAGGCCGAAGGTGCCCTTGACCTGGAGGATCAGATCCGGGTTCTTCTTCGTCGGGTCCGTGTATTTCGTGAGGCTGAAGAACCGGCACAGATGATTGCCCATCGGCATGACCGCGTTGTTGCCGCGGTAGGCGCAGTTGCGATCGCCGTCCTGCGACAGCGCCTGGGGGCGGACGAGGAGCAGCGAGGCAGCGGCCAGGAGCCACAGCAAACGCGGTCGAGCGCGCATCGGCAGATCCCCCTTTCGGCCTGCGGGATGAGTTCGCTCGCATCATACGCCGCGCGGCCGGGAACGCGAAGGCGAGCTGACGGGCCGCGCTCCCGCCCCGTGTCGCCTACCGCCCGTAGATCGCGTCCACCGCCTCCGCCACGGCGACGACCTCCTCGATCGCCGGGTCGTACGCGGCGCTCCGCGCGAGCGCCGCGGCGAACGCGACCGCGGCGCGCTGGCCCCAGCCCTCGCCCTCCTCGTCGAGGACCTCGGTCGTGGTGCCGCGCATGCGGGTGGTGCAGAAGTCGTAGAAGGAGCCGTTCACGTTGCGCAGCGCCAAGGCGCCCTCGGTGCCGTAGAGCGTGGCCTGGATCACCGCCGGGACGCCGGCGGGCAGGTGCCACGAGCAGGCCAGGGTGGCGACGGCGCCGCCGTCGAGCTCCAGTGTCGCGGCGGCGTAGTCCTCGACGGCCGTGCGCGGGTCCGGGAGCGGTGCGCCCTTCGCGTAGAGGCGGCTCGTCGTCCTCACGACGCCCCGCGCACGCGTGAGCCACAGGACGAGATCCACGAGGTGGATGCCGAGGTCGAGCACGCAGCCGCCGCCGGCCTGCCGCGGGTCGTAGAACCAGGGCTTGTCGGGACCGTAGGCGTTGTGGAACACGAGGTCCGCGGCGTAGACGGTCCCGATCGCGCCCTCGCCCATGAGCTCGTGCATCCGCTGGACGCCCCGCACGTGGCGGTACGAGAAGTCGACCGCGAGCAGGCGATCGGCGGCGCGGGCGGCGGCGACCACCCGGCGGGTCTCGGCGGCGTCGCGGCCGAGCGGCTTCTGGCAGAAGACCGCCAGGCCGCGCTCGAGGGCCAGGGCGGCCTGCTCGGCGTGCAGCGCGCTCGGCGTGGCGATGACCACGCCGTCGAGGTCCAGCGCGAGCAGCTCCTCGAGCCCCGCGGCGGCGCGCGCCTGCGGCACCGCGCGGCGCGCCGCGGCCACGAGGTCGGGGGCGAGGTCCGCGACGGCGACGATGTCCGCGCCGCCGGCGGCGGCGATCCCCTGCAGGCGGTTGAGCCCGATCCAGCCGACGCCGAGGAAGCCGAGCCGCGGCCGCGCCGCGACGCGCGCCGCGCGCGGGACCGAGGTCACCACGTGACCACCGCCTTGAGGAACCCGGCGGGCCGCTCCTCCAGCAGCGCGAACGCGCGCGCGAGGTCGGTGAACGGGACGGTGTGCGTGAGCAGCGGGAACGGATCGACCGCGCCCGTCACCACGGCGTCCACCGCGGCGTGGATGCCGTCGACGTAGGCGCCGGGGTCGCGCTCGTGGGCGTTGATCACGTCGAGGCCGCGCCAGTTCCACTGCTGCAGGTTGACCGTGCGCGTGCCGTCCTGGTGGTAGCCGGCGATGATGAGCCGGCCGCGCACCCGCGTGATCTCCGTCGCGAGGTCGAGGGGCGCCTGCAGCCCGACCGCCTCGATGACCCGGTCGCAGCCGGCGCCCCCGGTCGCGGCCAGCACCTGCTGCGCCGTCGCCCCGACGTCGTCGAGCGCGAAGGTCGCGGCCGCGCCCATCCGCTCGGCGATGGCGCGGGCGAAGGGCCGGCGCGCGACCGCGAGGACGCGGGCGCCGGCGGCGCGCGCGAGGGCGGTGATGACGGCGCCGAGGAAGCCGACGCCGATGACCGCGACGGTGTGGCCGGCCTGCACGTCGCTGCGCCGGAACGCGTTCAGCGCGCACCCGAGGGGCTCGCCGGGGAAGGGCTTGCCGGCGAGCGCCGGCGGCAGCCGCACGACCGAGCCGCCGGGCGCGACGTCGTAGTCGGCGAAGGCGTGGCCCGACAGGAACGCGACGCGCTCCCCGGGCGCGTGGCCGCGCACGTTCGGGCTCACCGCGTCGATGACGCCCCAGCCCTCGTGACCCGGCGCCCCGGGCTCGAAGGGATACGTGAACCACGGGCGGCCCTCGAAGGGCGGCAGGTTCGAACCGCAGAGGCCGCAGCCCTCGAGACGGATGCGCACCTCGCCGGCCCGCGGCTCGGGCACCGGGACGTCCGCCATCACGATCCGCCGCGGTCCGGCGAGCACCGCGGCGCGCATGGTCCGCTGGTCGTTGGGCACGCGTCACCTCCACTCGGGGTGTGATGCGCCGAGCCGGCGCCGACGTGGCGCCCCCGCCGCGCCCCGTCGGGGGCTCGCAAGTAAGCCCGAGTAAGATCCGTTTGGCGCCCCCGGGGAATACCCTGGGGTTGACCGTGGGGCGAGCCTGCGCCGCCGCGGCCCCAGGAGGAGGATGAGATGAGGTCGTCGCGCGCTGCTCTGGTCGTCGCCGTCATCGTGGGGATCGCCGCGCCCGCGGCCGCGCAGCAGGCGCAGGCCGGCGGGGCAGTCAACTCCTTCTACGGCTCGTTCGGCACCGAGGTGCCGATCGCGATGCCCGACTTCCACGGGGTGGTGCCGAAGCTGAAGCTCGTCTACAACTCCGGCGCGCCGAACGGCTGGATCGGGCCGGGCTGGGCCATCGCGGGGCCGTCCGTGATCGAGCGCGCGTCGGCCGAGCGCGGCCTGCCGCGCTGGGACGGCACCGACACCTTCATCCTCGACGGCCAGGAGCTCGTGCCGTGCACCACCCTCGGCGGCACGCACTGCACCAAGATCCAGGGCTACCAGCGGATCACGCAGAGCGGCAGCACCTGGTACGTCTGGAGCAAGGACGGCACCAGGGCGACCTACACGCCCCTGCTCCAGACGACCGCGGGGACGCTGCGCTGGGCCATGACCTCGCTCCAGCACCCGCGCGGGCACACGGTGAGCTTCAACTACTGGTGCGACGCGGGGTACGACTGCTACCTCGACACCGTCGCCTACAACGGGACCACCATCAAGTTCTACTCCGAGCCACGGACGGACTCCATCGTCTATAACGTCGGCGCGCCGCTCACCGGGACCGGCGGACCCGCGACCACCCGCTACCGGCTCAAGACGATCGACATCAGCACCGGCACGGCCGGCACCTGCTACGACTCCTGCACCTGCTATGACGGCTGCGGCGTCCCCTATGCGTGCCAGTGCAACCCGCACCCGTGCGCCGCCAGGGCCCGCGCCTACGCCCTCACCTACGGATACAACAACAGCACCGCGCGCTCCGTCCTCGCGTCGATCCGCCAGTACGGCGGGGACGCCGTGCTCGACGCGAGCGGCAGCATCACGGGGGGGACGGCGCTGCCCGCCATGACCTACACCTACGAGGCGCGCCGGGACACGTGGGCGGGCGGGAGCTATTCGGGCGGCTGGTCCGGACAGACCGATCGCTGGGGCGGCCACGGCGTCGGCACCGACGGCGCGACCTACGCCGACATCGATGGCGACGGCAAGATGGAGTACATCACTCGCTCGGGCGGCACCCACTACATCACGCGCTACACGCCCCAGGGCGTGGTGAACCAGGTCTTCACCGGCTGCCACGGCCTCGGCAGCGACGGCTGGACCTACGCCGACATCGACGGCGACGGCAAGGCCGAGTACGTCACCCGCTCGGGCTCCGATCACTACGTCTCGCACTACACCGCCACGGGGTGCGTGAACGAGACGTGGATCGGCGCCGGCCACGGCACCGGCACCGACGGCTGGACCTACGCCGACATCGACGGCGACGGCAAGGCCGAGTACATCACCCGCACCGGCGGCACCCACTTCATCACGCGCTACACGCCGACCGGCCTCGTGAACAGCACCTTCGGCGGCTGCCACGGCACCGGCGGCAGCGGGTGGACCTACGCCGACATCGACGGCGACGGCCGCGCCGAGTACGTCACCCGCACGGACTCGACCCACTACGTCACGCGCTACACCGCGAGCGGGTGCGTGAACGAGTCGTGGGGCGGCGGCCACGGCGTCGGCAGCGACGGCTGGACCTACGCCGACATCGACGGCGACGGCAAGGCCGAGTACGTCACCCGCACGGGCGGCACCCACTACGTCACGCGCTACACCCACGTCGGGCTCATCAACCAGACGTTCACGGGCTGCGCCGGCAACGGCGGCCAGGGCTGGAGCTACGCCGACGTCGACGGCGACGGCCGCGCCGACTACGTCACCCTCGGGACTGGCGCCGACACGCGCATGACGGTCTCGCGCTACAACGGCACCAGCTGCACCACCGAGGCATGGATCGTGCCGTACCCCGGCGCCGCCGGGACGACGTGGGTCGACGTCTACGGCTCGGGCCGCTCGGTGCTCGTCTCCCGGGGGACCGACTACGTGCACGTCGTCACCGACGCCCTGCAGGTCGCGGACAAGCTCACGCTCATGCAGAACGGGCTCGGCGCCTACACCAGGATCACCTACGCCCCGTCCTCAGGCTGGGCCAACACCTTCCTGCCCCAGGGCATGATCCTGCAGGCCGTGACCGCCCTCAGCACGTCGAGCGGACGCGACGGCGCGTCCACGGCCAACTACCGCTACGAGGGCGGCCTGTGGTCGTCGGCGGAGCGGCGCTTCCTCGGCTTCCGCAAGGCGACGGCGGTCCTCGACGCGCGCGGCAACTACACCGAGATCTACTACCACCAGCACGTCGGCTGCGTGAGCAAACCCGAGACGAGCTACTACCGCGACGCCGCCGGCAACCTCTACAGCTACGCGAGCTTCACCTACGAAGAGAACGCCGCGGCGCCCTACACCTCGCGGCTGAAGCAGCGCTGGGACTACGAGTGCAACCAGACCGCGAGCTGCCGGCGCGTCGTGAGCCAGCTCGACTACGACGGCTACGGCAACGTCGTCGCGACCTACGAGTGGGGCGACCTGGACGTCGGCGGCGACGAGCGGACGGCGTACCGCGGCTACTACCCGAACTGGGGCGCCTACATCGTGGGCCTGCCGGCCTACGAGAACCTCTACGCCGGCATCGGCACCGGCGGCCCGCTCGCGAAGCAGACGCTGTGGGAGTACGACGGCGCCGGGACCTACGCCGCGGCGCCGACGCTCGGCAGCATCAGCCGCAAGCAGCTGTGGGACAGCTCGACGGGCGGCTACGCGATCAGCAGCTACGCCTACGACGCCTGGGGCAACGTCACGCGCCAGACCGACGCGATGGGCGGCGTCACGACCACGACCTACGACCCGCTGGCTCACCTGTACCCGACCTCCACGTGCGACGCCCTCGGGTTCTGCACGACGCAGACCTGGGACAACGCCCTCGGCGCGATCACCGCCAAGACCGATCCCAACGGCATGACCACGAGCTACACCTACGACGCGCTCGGACGGCCGGCGCGCAAGACCCTCGCCGACGGGAGCTGGACCCAGCACGAGTACCTGAGCTGGGGCGACGTCTGGAACCAGCGGTCCCGCGAGACCACCGCCGACGGGAGCAACGCGCCGCCCTACAGGGAGACCTTCTTCGACGGCCTCGGGCGGAACTACCGGACGGTGCGGAGCGGGCAGGCGGGCGGCACGTGCTACGACCTCTGCCCCAGCACGTGCACCGACGGCTGCGGCTACTTCTACCCGTGCAACGTCCAGTGCAACCCGCACCCCTGCTACGGCGTGGGGACTTACCAGAAGGACCGCATCTACAGCGACGCGTCGAGCCGGGTGTGGAAGGAGTCGTCCTGGTTCACGGCCGGCGAGGCGGCGTCGTGGGTGGTCTACGCCTACGACGGCGCCGGCCGCGTCCAGACGGTCACGAACGCCGACGGCAGCGTCTCGCAGCGGAGCTACGGCAACGGCTACGCCGCCACCTACGACGAGCTCGGCGCCGAGCGGGTCGAGTGGCACGACGCCTACGGGCGCAAGATCCAGATCCGCGAGCGCAACGGAGGGAGCTACGCGGCCACGACCTACCGCTACGACGTCCTCGGCAACGTCGTACAGAGCGTCGACGCGGCCGGGAGCGTGTCGACCTTCACGTGGGACTCGCTGTCGCGCAAGCGCAGCGCCTGCGACCCCGACACCGGCTGCCACACCTACACCCCCGACGCGCTCGGCCGCGTCCTCGCCCAGACCGACGCCAAGGGCCAGACCGTGAGCGCCACCTACGACGCCCTCGGCCGCGTCCGCACGCGCGGCGGCGCGACCTTCGTCTACGACGAGGCGGGCCACGGCGCGAGCAAGGGCCAGCTCACCACCATGATCGACGGCACGGGCTCCGAGAGCCTGAGCTACGACTTCCGCGGCCAGCCCACGGCGCAGACCAAGTGCGTCGCGAACATCTGCTACACGATGCAGTTCGGCCACGACTGGCTCGGCCGCCTCGCCACCGTCACCTACCCCGACGGCGAGGTCGTCACGAACCGCTACGATCAGGCGGCGCGGGTGGCCGGCGTCTCGGGCTACGTGAGCTCGCTCATCTACGGCGCCAACGACCAGCTCCTGTCGGCGGCCTTCGCCAACGGCACCACCGAGAGCTTCACCTACGACCCGGTGCGCCGCTGGATGACGTCGGCGGCGGTGACGGGGCCGTCGGGCGCGACGCTGTACCAGGCGAGCTACGCCTACGAGGCGAACGGGCGGGTGCGGCAGGTGACCTCGACCACGAACCCGCTGCTGAACCTGACCTTCGGCTACGACGACCTCAATCGCCTGCTCAGCGTCAGCGGCGGGCAGAGGCAGAGCTTCGCCTACGACGCGGTCGGCAACATGACCTACAACTCGGCGATCGGCGGCTACACCTACGGCGACGCGGCGCACGAGCACGCCGTGACGGCCGCGGGGGCCACCGGCTACAGCTACGACGCGAACGGCAACATGACCGCGGGCGCCGGGCGCAGCCTCACCTGGAACGCCGACAACCAGCCCCTCACGGTGACCAAGAACGGCGCGACGACCACCTACGGCTACGACGGCAAGGGCCGCCGCGTGAGCAAGGTCGCGCCGGGCAGCACCAGCCTCTACTACGGCAAGTTCCTCGAGCTCACGAACGGCAGCCTGGTGAAGTACTACTACGCCGGGCCGGTGCTGGTGGCGAAGCGCGACGCGACCGGGCCCTCCTGGTACCACCAGGACCACCTCGGCTCGGTCCGCGCCCTGACGAACGGCGCCGGGCTGGTCATCAACCGCTACGACTACGGCGCCTTCGGCGCCACGGTGGGCGCGTCCGAGGGCGTCGCCAACCGCTTCACCTTCGGCGGGCACCGCAAGGACACCGAGAACGGCCTCGTCTTCATGAACGCCCGCTACTACGACCCGGACCTCGGCCGCTTCATCTCGGCCGACCCGATCGTGCCGGACCCGTCGAACCCGCAGACGCTCAACCGCTACTCGTACGCCAACAACAACCCCATCTCGAACGTGGACCCGACCGGCCACGGCGCGGTGGCGACGATCATCGTCACGGTCGTGGTGTGCGTGGCGGCCGCCTGGACGGGCCAGTGGTGGGTCTTCGCCCTCGCGCTCGTGGGCGGTGGCTGCTCCGTCGCGGGCTACTACACCAACAACCCGTGGCTGATGTCGATCGGGCAGGTGCTGCTGGGAGCGGCGACCGGCGGCTGGGTGGGGGCGGTGGTCGCCGCCATGACCTCCCCGGTCTCGCCGCTCGATCCGAAGATCAAGCAGGCCATCGGCTGGGCCTACATGACCTACGGCCTCGTCAACGCGGCGTACGAGGGCTATCAGCAGGCGGAGTCCATCAACGGCGAGCCGGAGGCCTTCGCCGACGTCGAGGCCGGCGCCGACGAGATGACCGGCCCCGACGGGGGCTCGAACGCCTACGAGCCCGGTGCCGGCAGCGCGGGCAGCGGCGACGCCGCGAGCATCGTCACGCAGGACGCCCAGAAGGCGAGCATGTCGACGAGGGAGTGGAGCATCTTCGACACGCGCAGCGCCTCGGGCGCCGGCGACTGGTCGCGCCCCTACGACCCGAGCATCAACTACTTCGGGCCCGAGGGCACCGCGAACCTCCTCTGGGGCCACGTGCCCGAGTGGCTCAACCGCCTCTCCTACATCCACGACGCCGTCCTCGGCGCCGACGGGTTCATGGTGAGCAACTACGTCCAGGCCTTCGTCCTCGACGCGATGGTGGGCGCCCGCGGCGCCACCGGCGCCGCGTTCACGATCGCGCGCCCGCCGTCGGAGGTGTTCACCATCTTCAGCGATCTGCACGTGCAGTGAGCCGCTGACGCCGGCCCCGCCGTGGTACGCTCCCCGACATGAAGCGCGTCCTGCTCGTGCTCGTCGCGGCCGGGCTCGTCGTCGCCGGCGTCGCGCTCGTGAACCAGGTCCGGGGCGGCGCGCCGGCGCGGCGGGCCGCGGCGCCGGCCCCGCTCACCGACATCGCGGCCCAGCCGCGGCCGGTCGCGGTCGGGCCGGACGAGGGGCCGGCGCGGCGCCTGGCCGCGCTCCCGGCGGCGACGCAGCCGGCGGCGGGGGCGCCCCCGGTCGTGCCGCCGTCGCAGATGCCCGACCCGGCGCGGCCGCCCCACTGGACCGGCACCCCGCCGCGAGTGCCGCCGACGCCGACCCCGCCGAACCCGTTCGTGCCGCCGCCCATCGCGCAGGACCCGGAGCGCGGCCGGCCGCAGGACCCACGGTGACCAGGGCCACCGGCGAGCCGCGGTAGTGCGCGGCGCGGCGAGCCGCCACTGGCCGGAGCCGGCGCCCTGCTTCGTCGGGCGCGAGGACGAGCGCGCGCGCGTGGCCGCCCTGCTCCGCGACCACCCCGTGCTCGTGGTCCACGGCGTCGCGGGCATCGGCAAGACCCAGCTCGTGCTGCGGACCCTGGCGGCCGAGCACGCCGCCGGCCGCGTGCCGCCGCCGGCCTACGCCTCCGTCGCGGGCGCCGCGAGTCAGCGGGACCTCGTCGAGCGCTCCGCGCGCGCGCTGGGCCAGCGGCCGCCGGCCGGGCGCGGGGTCGCCGCGGCGGCCACGCTCGTGCGCCTGCTCGCGGGCGCGCCGTGCGCCCTGGTGTGGGACGAGGCCCACGAGGTCGCGGGCGCCATCCTCGACGGCGTGCTGGCGGCCCTCACGGCCGCGCCGCTGGCCGCCCGCCTGGTCCTCATCGCGCGCGCGCCGCTGCCCGCGCGTGGCCCGTGGCGGGACCTCCCGGCGGTCGAGGTGGGACCGCTGCCCCGGCGCGAGGGCCGGCGCCTCGTCGAGGAGCTCGGCGCGGAGGTGCTGCAGTGCGCGGGCGGGAATCCGCTGCTCATCCATCTGGCCCTCACGCACGCCCGGGACGTCGCGCGCCGCGGCGACGCCGGCGCGGGCCTCGCGACCACGGTCCACGCGCTGCTGGCGGGCCCGGCCCGGCGCCCGCTGGAGCTCCTGGCCTTCGCGGAGACCCCGCTGGAGGCGGCCGACCTCGCGCGCGTGTGCGGCCGCGCGTACGGCCGGGCGGCGCCGCAGCTCCACCGCTACCGCCTGCTCGCCCCCGCGGGCGAGGCTCTCGCCCTCGCCCCGGAGGTCGCGGCCCACGTGCGGGTCGCGCTCGGCGAGGCGGCGGAGGCGACCTGGCGGGCGCTCGCGGCGCTCGGCGCGCGCCGGCTGCGGGCCGCGCCGGCCGACGTCGAGGCCCTGCTGCTCGCGTGCCGGGCGCTGGCGCACCTGCGCCGAACCCGCCCCGCCCTCGCGCTGCTCCGCGCCCACCCGGGCGTGTGCGCGGCGGTCGGCGCGGCGCGCCTCGAGCGTTGCCTGCGCGGCCTGGCGGCGGCCACCCCGGCCGCGAGCGGCGAGGCGCTCGCGCTGCTCGCGAGCGAGCTGCTCGACTGGGGCGACGTGGACGGCGCGCTGCGTGCGCTCGACGAGACGGGGCGCGCCCGGCTCTCACCGGCGCTCGGGCGGCGCCGCTCGCTGCTGCTCGCGGAGGCGCTGGTGCGGGCCGGCGACGCCGCGGCGGCGCGCCAGGAGATCGACCGCGCGATCGCGAGCGGGCTCGCGGCCGGCGACCCGGAGTTCGACATCCGCGGCGCCGACCTCGACGTGTTTCAGGGCCAGCTCGAGCGGGCGCGGCGGGCCTTGGCCGCGGTCGCGGCGCGCACGGGCCGCCGCCCCGATCTGGAGGGCCAGCGCGCGTCGATGATGGGCCTCTCGCATCTGTACGAGGAGCGCTTCGACCTCGCGCTGACCTGGGCGCTCCGCTCGCGCCTCGCGTACCGGCGCTGGCGGGACAGCCCGTGGGTCGAACCGCTCGCCCATGCCGTCGAG
Source organism: Polyangia bacterium (assembly GCA_036504295.1). Classification (GTDB taxonomy): domain Bacteria; phylum Myxococcota_A; class Polyangia; order JACRCY01; family JACRCY01; genus DASXVK01. Next base: position 2,279 of record DASXVK010000061.1, on the reverse strand, counting down.
GTCATCGCCCGGCTCGGGCTCGGCCAGATCCGGGCCGCCGCCGCGCTCGTCGCGCGCGAGGCGACGGTCCAGGGGGGCGGACCGGAGGGGAGACCGCTCGACCGCGTCCTGCGCCTCGAGGTGCTGGTGGCCAGCGGCGATTTTCGCGGCTGCGTGACGCCGGGCGAGGCGCTGCTGCGCGAGCTCGATCGACGCACCGACCGCTTCTACTACCTGCGCACGGTGCACGACCTCATCCGCGCCGCGCTCGGCCTGGGCCAGCTCGCCCGCGCCGAGGAGCTGGTGCGCCAGAGCGAGGCCCTGGCCCGCGAGCCGGCGTTCGGCGCCGCGCGCTCGACGCACTGCTTCGACGCGGCCCAGTGCGCCGACGCCTGCGGCCGCGCCGGCGAGGCGGCCCGGCTGACGAGCCAGGCGCTCCTGCTGGCGCCGCGCTCGCCGTACGCGCGCCTCGACGCGGCAGCGGCGGATCCAGCCGCGACCTGGCCGCCGGTCCTGGTGCGGCGCGTGCCGGCGGCGGTGCGCGCCTACGCGCAGCTGCGCGGCGCCGAGGCTGCGCTCGCGCACGGGCGCAGCCGCGACGCGGTCGCGCCGGCGCGGGCGGCGCTGGAGTGGTACCGGCGCGCCGGGTGCTTCTACGAGCTCGCGCGGGCGCTCCTCGCCACGGGCGAGGGGCTCGCGCGTGAGGGCGAGCGGGACGGGGCGACCGCGGCGCTCGACGAGTGCGAAGCCGTGGCCGCGCCCCGCGGCTACGCCCTGGTGCTCGTGGCCGCGGGCCTCATCCGGGGCGCGCTGGCGGATCGCGCGGGCGCGCTCGACGACTATGCGGCGGCGCTGACGCGGGCCGCGGCGGTGGCGGAGGGGCAGCTGATCGACGAGGCCGTGGGGTCGGCCGCGCGCCGTGTCGGGGTCGAGCGTGCGGCCGTGCTCGCCGCCGACGTGCGGCCGTTCGGCGCGCTGGTCGAGCGGCTGCGGCTCGCGCGCGCCGGGACGCGGCTCGTCTCCCAGGCGGAGCGGCTCTATCTGCTCGACGACGTCGAGGCGACGCCGTGCGCCCCGGACCTCGAGGTGGACCTCGCGCACGGGACGGTCGCCCTGGCCGGCGCGCACCTGGACCTGCGCCGCCACCCGCTGCTGCTGCGTCTCATCGAGGTCATCGTCGATGCCGGGGCCGCGGGCGCCTCCCCGGAGGAGGTGCACGCCCACCTCTCCGGCGCCCCCGGGTTTCATCCCCTGCTCCATCGCAACGCGGTCTACGTCGCGGTCACCCGCGCGCGCGCCTACCTCGCGCGGCTGGCGGGCGGCCGCCAGCTCATCGAGACCGTCGACGGCCGCTACCGCGTCGCCGGCCGCTGGCGCGCCGCGGTGGCGCGGCCGTTCGTGGCCGCCGCCTGGGCCACGGGACGCCGGCAGCGCTGCGCGGAGCTCGCCGGCGCGGCCGTGGACGCCGCCGCGTACGCGCGGCGCTTCCACCAGCCGCTGGCGCTCGCGCGCTGGGAGCTCGCGCTCGCGGCGCTGGATCCGCCGGCCACAAAAGGTGTACACTCCCGCGGTCGAGATATCAGCCGAGCGGCGCTCGGCGAGGAGGCCATCTGATGCGTTCCCTTGGAAAGCTCGCGTTGGGCATCGCGCTCGCGAGTCTCGTGGGCTGCTTCACCACCGTCGACCAGGGGCCGCCGCCGGCCGCCCCGCCGCCGCCGGCCGCGGAGCCGGTACAGTTCGAGCCCGCTCCGGCCACGGCCGAGATCCCGGAGCTGCCCACCGCCGACCCCGGCGAGATCATGGCGACCTCCGAGCCGCCCGAGCCCGTCTATGAGGAGCAGACGCCCCCGCCGGCGCCTGACCACGTCTGGGTCCCGGGCTACTGGGACTGGACCGGCGCCCAGTGGTCGTGGGTCTACGGCGGCTGGCGGCCGCCGATGGTCGGCTACACCTACGTCGCCCCCTACTACGAGGTCGTCAACGGCCAGGTCGTCTACGTCCGCGGGTACTGGAACGCCGGCCCGCCCGTCGTCCGCGCCTACGGCGGCGTGCGCATCTCGTTCGTCGCCGCGCCCCGTCCGGTCGGCTACCGCCCCGGCGTGCGCGTCGTCGTGCGCCCCACCGCCGGTGTGCGCGTCGGCGTCCGCCCGGCGAGCGTCTACGTGAAGGTGGGCCCGGCCACCCGCACGCCGCAGCCGCGGCCCGCCGTCCGCCCCGCGCCGGCGCACCACGCCGCCCCGCCCCCCGCGCACCACGCCGCCCCGGCCGCCCACCCGGCGCCCGCCCCGGCCGCCCATCCG
>DASXVK010000060.1:0-4020 GCA_036504295.1 Polyangia bacterium | reverse complement strand
CCCGCCGAGTACAGCGTCCCCGCGCTCGTCGCGGCGCTTTGCCAATCGATCCCAACAGGGGGGGCTCTGCCCGCCCCCCCTCGACGAGCAGAGCTCGTCGAGCCGGGGGGGTGGCGGGCTCGGCCCGCCAGACTCCCCCACCGCGCGCTCCCCGCGCGGGGCGGGCCAATCGACCCCTCAAGGAGGTCAGTCATGCAGTTCCCCGAGTACCGGCCGCGCCGCATGCGGCGCACCGCCAACCTGCGCCGCCTCGTGCGTGAGACCCAGCTCGCCGTGGACGACTTCATCTACCCGCTCTTCGTCTGCCCCGGCAGCAAGGTGCGCAAGCCGGTCGGGTCCATGCCCGGCGTCTTCAACCTCTCCGTCGACGAGGCCGTGGTCGAGGCCAAGCGCGCCGCCGACGTCGGCGTGCCCGGCGTCATCCTCTTCGGCCTGCCGCAGAAGAAGGACGCCGTCGGCAGCGAGGCGTGGGACGACAACGGCGTGGTGCAGCGCGCCATTCGCGACATGAAGAAGGCCGTCCCGGAGCTCGTCGTCACCGTCGACGCGTGCTTCTGCGAGTACACCGCGCACGGCCACTGCGGCGTCCTCACCGACAAGGGCGAGGTCGACAACGACGCCACCCTCGAGAACCTGGGCCGCGCGGCGCGCTCCTACGCCCGCGCCGGCTGCGACATCGTCGCCCCGTCGGGCATGATGGACGGCTTCGTCGGCTTCGTCCGCGACTCCCTCGACGAGGAGGGCTACGACCAGGTCGCGATCATGGCCTACTCGGCCAAGTACGCGTCGGGTTACTACGGCCCGTTCCGCGAGGCGGCCGACAGCGCGCCGCAGTTCGGCGACCGCCGCGCCTACCAGATGGATCCGGCCAACGCCCTCGAGGCGATGCGCGAGATCTCCCTCGACGTCGAGGAGGGCGCCGACATCATCATGGTCAAGCCGGCCCTCGCGTACCTCGACGTGATCGCCCGGGTCAGCGAGGAGTTCGACCTGCCGCTCGCCGCCTACAACGTCTCGGGCGAGTACGCGATGCTCAAGGCGGCCGGCGAGCGCAACTGGATCGACTACGACCGGGTGATGCTCGAGACGCTGACGAGCATCAAGCGGGCCGGCGCCGACATGATCCTGACCTACCACGCCATCGAGGCCGCGCAGCTCCTCGCCAAGAGCCGCTGAGGCCGGTATGCCGCTCGTCTACAAGGTGGTCGAGACCTCGACCGTCACCGACGAGGAGCTCGAGCGCCTCATCAACGAATGGGTCGCCCAGGGCTGGCAGTTCGACGGCTTCAACTTCGTGAACCGCGAGTCCTCCCGCCGCCCCGCGATGGCCTTCCTCACGTTCGTCCGCAACGAGCCGTAGGAGCGTGCGGGGGAATGCAACACGGAGGCACGGTGACACGGAGTAAGGTCCTGAATAGTCAGAATCATCCTCCGTGCCTCTGCGTCTCCGTGTTGCATTCCTCGCAGCCTGCTAGACCCGCTCAGCGCCGCGCCGCGATCGTGTACGGCACGCGCGCGTCGAAGCGCCGCTGCCGCGCCGACGGCGGCACCTCGACCGCGACGGCCGGGGCCGGCGTGTCCGCGGGCCATGGGGCGGTGACGCGCACGGGCGCGCCCGGCGCCGGGCTGTCGGCCTGCTGCACCGGGGTCGCGGCCCCGAGCCGCGCGTCCTCGCCGCGCTCCACCGCGGCCGGGGTCCAGGCGCGCACCCGCAGCGGCACGCCCGGCACCCCGCTCACCTCGACGGTGACCGGGGCGCCCGGGGCGCCGACCAGGCGGTAGTGGTCCACGTCCTCGGGGCCGCTCAGGTAGCCCCGCCGCGCGCCGCCGAGGGGCAGCGGCGTCGCCTGCTCGACGCTGTCGTTCGGCTCGATCTCGTCGGTGGCGCTGGCCGGCGACCAGGTGGCCGTGAGCACGTACTGGTCCGTGACGTTCTCCGTCGGGGGCTTGCCCGACACCCACACCTCGCGGACGCACAGGAAGTGCTCGCGCCCGTCGATGCTCACGTTCGGCAGCGCCTCGCCCAGGCTCGGGCCGGCGCCGTCGGCCTGCGCCACGCGCTGCCCCTCGAGGTCGTAGAGCTCGAGGGTGAGATCCATGTTCGGGATCCCGGTCACGCGCGCCGCGAGGATCCGGGTCGCGTGCGGGTCGCTCGCGGCGGGCACGCGGAAGAAGTCCCGGTCCGACCGCTCGCGCGTGAGCCGCTTGCCGACGAAGCCGCGCACCGGCTTCCCGCTCGCGAGCGGGTTGGCGCCGGCGGGCTCGTTGTTGGGCTCGCTCTCCTCGTCGGGGACGCTGGTGCTCATGCGGTGGAAGCCCCACCAGCCCGCGCCGCCGAGCACGAGGAGGCACGCCGGCACGATCAGGGCGACGTACTTGCGCCGCCGCAGCCGCGTCTCGTAGTGGTCCCAGTCCTCGCGCGAGAGGCGCGCGACCGCCTTCGGCGCCGGCGCGGGCGCCACGCGCACGGCGGCGGAGTCGGCCGGCGGCCGGGGGGGCGGCGTCACGAGCACGGCGCCCGAGAGCGCCGAGGCCGCGGCCGCCGGGATCCCGGCCACCTCGAAGCGGCGCCGCTCCAGCTCCTCGCGGAGCGCGTCGGCCGTCTGATACCGGTCCTCGCGCCGCTTCGCCATGGCCCGCAGCACGATGGCCTCGGCGCCGGGGTCGATGTCGAGGTCGGGCCGGCGCTGCCGCGGGGGGACCGGCTCGTCGGTGAGGTGCTTCGTCAGCACCGCGACGGGGGAGGCGCCGGTGAACGGCTCGTGCCCCGTCAGCATGCGGTACATCACCGCGCCGAGGCTGTAGATGTCCGAGCGGCCGTCGAGATCCTCGGAGCGCACCTGCTCCGGCGACATGTAGTACGGCGTGCCGATCAGGCAGCCGCGGGCGGTGATCTCGTTGAGCGCCTCGGACTCGCGGATCTTCGCCAGGCCGTAGTCGAGCACCTTGACGTGATCCGCGCCGTCCTTCGTGTGCGAGACGAAGATGTTCTCCGGCTTCAGATCACGGTGGATGATGCCGAGCTCGTGGGCCTCGGCCAGGGCGCAGCAGACCTGGATCACGATGCCCGCGGTGCGCAGGAACGGGGCGGGCCCGTCGCGCCGGAGGAGCGCGGCCAGGCTCTCGCCGCGCAGGTACTCCATGACCAGGTACATGGCGTCGCCGACCTGGCCGAAGTCGAAGGTCTGGACCGAGTTGGGGTGGGTCAGGCGGCTGACCGCCTCGGCCTCTCGACGGAAGCGCTTCACCAGGTCGCGGTCGAGGGCGAGCTCCGCGTGCAGCACCTTCATCGCCGCGACCTTGCTGATGCGCAGGTGCTCGACCCGGTAGACGGCGCCCATCCCGCCCTGGCCGATCTTGGCGTGCACCCGGTAGCGCCCGTCGACGATCTGCCCGATCCATGGATCGGTCCGGGGATCGGCCCGGAGGTCGCCGTGGGCCCCCGCCGGCGCCGGCACGAGGTCCTTCCCGCAGTGGCTGCAGTAGCTCACGCCCTCGTCGTTCGAGGCCTGGCACTGAGGGCAGAGGGGCATGCGTGCGGGCTCTCTGGGCTACTCGGGAGGCAGTGGCCATGGTAACGCAACCCCCCGGGGCGATCAAACCGGTCGCAACGCCTCCCCCGAGGCCGGCATCGAAGGGCGGATGTGACGGAGACTCGGCCATCCGTCGACGGCTGCGGCCTTTTCCACGGGCTGGAATTTTTTTCGTTGACACCGGCGGAGGGCGAGAGTAGTAAGAGAGCCCTGTTCGGCGCGACGGCAACGGAGCCCGGACGGGACGCAGAGAGGGAAGAGCGTCGTTTCTCGAAGAAAAGTAGTTGACACGAGAGACGACATCAGTATAATTCACTCTCTGTTCGGGCTAGTCCCGGTCGATCTTTGAAAACTGAACAGCAAGCCGATGAAAGAGTCGGACGACTTCGTCCTTCGGGACGGACCGACTCGGTTCGTGAGCTTTAGCCAAGCAGCAAGTCCCCAGAGAACTCAATCTCTGGTTGGCTCTCCCTTAAACTGGAGAGTT
>DASXVK010000059.1:0-6684 GCA_036504295.1 Polyangia bacterium | reverse complement strand
CACCTGCCCGCCTTGCTCGGAGGGGCGCAACCGCGCGGCGCACTGCGGCTCGTCAGTACGCCTCCGCGGCTTCGCCGCGCGGCGCGGGCACTCGGTCATCTGGTCGGGGAGCTTGGCCGCCACCCTTCCATGCTGCCTGTTGCCTTTTCCGAGGGCGGTCCCGCCTACGCCGCGGTCGGGGGCGCGGCGCGGTCGAGGCGCTCGCCGACGAGGGGGGGCGAGGCGCTGTAGCAGGAGGTGAGGTCGATCAGGCCGGCGCCGGCGCGGGTGCCGGCGTAGTCGCCCTTCACCTGATAGGCCACCGCCTGCGGCGTCAGGAGCGCCATCGCGACCCGCTCGCCGGTCGCGAGCTCCTCGGCCACCGCGTGGAACTGGCGGTCGGCGATGATGAGGCGGCTCGCGCCGGCGGCGAAGCTGGACAGCGACGGGAAGACGCGCGGCCAGCCGTCGTCGCCGAGGAAGGCGCCGGCGCGCAGCGCCTGCAGCGAGCCGAACTTCTCCTCGACCCGCCCGGGCATCACCCGGCGCCGCCGGGCCGGCGTCAGCAGCGGCCGCAGCACGCGGCAGTAGAGATAGCCGGCGAGCACCTCGCCCTTCGAGAAGCTCAGCGCCGCGCCGACCTCGTCCACGCGGATGAGGCCGGCGGCGCGCACGCCGGTGTACGCGTTGTACCGGAAGAGCTCGCCCGTGCTCACCTGCTCGAAGAGCGCTCCGCTCTCCTGGAACCCCATGAACGTGCCGCGCAGCGGCCAGGCCCTGAGCGCCTCGGTCATCACCAGCACCCCGACGCGGCGGTTCTGGCCCAGGTTGCGCCGCGACTTGTTCATCAGGAACTCGCCGAAGCACAGGTTGCCGTCGGGCGCGGGCTGCAGCGAGACCACCGGCACGATGTTCGGGTCGCCGCTCGGGCCCACGGTCGCGAGGAACTTGGGCGTCATCGCGCCCCGGAGCGCCTCCTCGAGATCGGCGGGCAGCCTGGTCGCCATTCGTCGCTCCTCCGCTCAGTTTACAACGAGGCTCGTCCTTGACTCGCCTCAGGCTACAACGAGGCTCGTCCTCGACTCGCCTCAGTCCGCGGTCATGCCCGACCACGTCACCTGGGTCAGGCCCTCTTCCAGCGCGATGGCGCGCAGGCGCTCCATGCGCCGGCGCGGCACGAGCGGCGGCTCGCGCAGCAGGCGGCCATCGCGGCCGAGGGCCTCGTACTTCGCCGCGGCCAGCCGCGAGAAGGCGAGCAGGTCGTAGCGCACCGCGCCCGGCATCTCGCGCTTGACGAAGCGGGCGACGGCGCGGATGTTGCGCGACTCGTCGGTGTAGCCGGGGATGACCGGCGTGCGCACCCACACCGGCACGCCCGCCTGCCCGACGAGCCGGGCGCAGGCGAGCACCTTGTCGAGCGCGATGCCGGTGTGGCCGAGGTGCTTCTCCGGGTCCATCTGCTTGAGGTCGAAGAGCACGAGGTCGACCCGCCCGAGCACGCGCTCGAAGGCGCGCGGGCCGGCCGCGCCGCAGGTGTCGACGGCGCGGTGCAGCCCCGCCTCGCCCGCGCGGTCGAGCACCTCGGTGAGGAACGGGAGCTGCGACAAGGGCTCGCCGCCGGAGAGCGTGATGCCGCCGCCCGACTCCTCGTAGAAGGCGCGGTCGCGCCCGAGCTCGACGCAGAGCTCGGCGGCGGTGCGCTCGACGCCCGCCAGCGTGAGCGCCCCCGACGGGCAGAACGCGGCGCAGGTGCCGCACCCGTCGCAGTCGTCGGCCTCCACGGTGATGCGGCCGCCGCGCCGGCCGAGGGCCTCCTGGGGGCAGGCGGTGAGGCAGCCGTCGTCGCCGAGGCAGCGGTCGTGCGCCCACAGGACCTCGGAGTGCGGGGAGATCCCCTCGGGGTTCTGGCACCACGGGCAGCGCATCGGGCAGCCCTTGAGGAAGACCGTGGTCCGGATACCGGGCCCGTCCTCGGTCGAGAAGCGCTGGATGCCGAAGATGCGCCCGCGCATGACTCAGGTCCCGTGCGACTCGCGCGCGATGATCTCGTCCTGCATCTCGCGCCCGAGGTGGACGAAGTAGGCGTTGTAGCCCGTGACCCGCACGAGCAGGTTGCGGTACTCCTCGGGGTTCGCCTGCGCCGCGCGCAGCGTCGCGGCGTCGACGATGTTCACCTGCAGCGCCGTGCCCCCGTCCCGGCCGTAGGCGCGCAGGAAGGCGGCCAGCTTCGCGATGTGCTCGGGGTCGCGGGTGAGGGCCGGGCTCAGGCTGATGGTGTGCGAGTCCCCGCCCGGCGCGGTCTCGAGCCCGAGCGCCCGGACGCTGCGCGCCGCGGCCGTGGGGCCGGTGTGGTCGGCGCCGTTGACCGCCGCCACGCCGTTCGACAGGTAGGTGCCGCGGCGGCGGCCGTCGGGCGTGGCGGCGGTCGACGGCGCGTAGGCGATGCCGTAGTTCCACGACAGGTAGCCGCCGCGGAACCGCCGGCCCGAGGCGGTGCGGTGGTGGAAGACCTCCTCGGTCCAGAAGCGCGACACCTCGCGGGCGACGCCGTCGGCAGCCGGATCGTCGTTGCCGTACTTGGGCGCCTTGTTGAGGAGGACCTGGCGCGTGAGCTCGTGGCCGGTGAAGCCGGCGCGCACCGCCGTCACGAGCTCGCCCATGGGCACGCGCCCGTCCTCGAAGCACAGCTTCTTGACCGCGTTCAGCGAGTCCACCGCGGTCGCGAGCGCGACGCCCTCGACCGTGATGAAGTTGAAGCGCGCCCCGGCGTTGGTCACGTCGCGCCCGCGCTCGGCGCAGCCGCCGACGAGGGCCGAGAGGTACGGCGTCGGCTCGAACCGCGCGCGCACGGCGTCGGCGCGGTCGGCGAGCTCGATCAGGGCGTGGGTCTGCCACCGGAGCTGCCGCCGGAACGCGGCCCACAGGTCCTCGTAGCTGCGGAAGGTGAGCGGGTCGGGGGTCCGCGGCCCGAGCTGCGCGCCGGTGCGCAGGTCGCGCCCCTGGAAGAGCGCGAGCTCGACGGCCTTCGCCAGGTTGAGGTTCACGTCGACGGTGCCGGAGCGGTCGTCGCCCTGCCGGGTGTTCTCGAGGCAGCCGACGGGCGCGTAGTCCCACAGCTCCGCCTCGGGCAGGCCCGCCCACTTGAGGCCCGCCATCGCGGCCTCGTCGAAATTGAGCAGCACCGGCGCGCCCTGCGCCGCGGCGCACATCGCGGCGACCCGCTCGAGGAGCGGCGCGGGCGTGTTCGCGTGCAGCCGGACGTTGGGCTTGGGCTCGAGGAGGTTCAGCTCCTCGATCACCTCGAGCATGAGCCAGGTGAGGTCGTTCGAGCGGTCCACGCCGCGGGGGCCGCAGCCACCGAGGGTGACGAGCTGGCCGAAGGAGGAGTTGATGCCCTGGTTGCGGCCGAGCCGCGCCTGGTAGTCGTAGGCGTAGTTCGGCTTGATCCAGAAGCACTCGAGGAGCTCCTTGGCCCGCGCGCGGTCGAGCCGCCCGGCGGCGACGTCGCGCTCGTAGAACGGCAGGAGCATCTGGTCGAGACGGCCGAAGGAGACGCCCGGCCCGGGGTACGACTCCGCCACCATGACCAGCATGTGGGTGAGCCACAGCGCCTGCAGCGCCTCGTGCAGCGTCGCCGGCGGCTGCCACGGCACCTTGGCGCAGATGCGGGCGATCTCGAGCAGCTCGGCGCGCCGCGCGCCGCTCGCCGCGCCGGCGAGCTCCGCGGCGCGCGCGGCGTAGCGGGCGGCCAGGGCGGGCACCGCCTCGACGGCGATGAGGAACGCGCGCAGCGCGGCCCGCTCGTCGGGGCGCCGGGCGGCGCCGAGCCGGTCCTTGAGCTCCGCGGCGAGGCCGACGAAGCCGACCTCGAGCACCCGCCGGTAGTCCGGGACGAGGTGGCCGGGCACGGCGCCGCAGTTGCCGACGCCGAGCCCCGAGGTGCGCACGATCTCCGCGCTGAGCGGCGCCACCAGGGCGGCCCGCTCGCGCGCCTCCGCGCGCGTGAGGCAGCGCGACAGCGCGACGCAGAAGTGGCCGCCGACGATCAGCTCGTCGTCGAGGATGTCGACCGGCAAGGGCCCGCGCAGCACCGCCGCGAAGAAGAGCGCGGCGCGCACGATGAGCGGCTCGTCCCAGAAGCCGGCCGGCAGGCGCACCGGCCGCGCCGCGGCCCGCAGCGAGTCCTCGAACGCCGCGAGGAACGGGTGCAGCTCGGGCACGTTCGTCCACGCGAGCGGCGACCACACCACGTCCCAGGGCGTGCCGGTGGTGAGCGGCAGCACCTCGTTGTGAAAGCGGCGCGTCTCGTAGGCGAAGTACTCGTCGCGCAGCCGGCGGACGCGCGCCGGCAGCTCGGGCGACGGGCCCCACAGCCGCGACAAGCCTGCCGGCGCGGTCATGCGATCACTGGCCATCCGGCGTGCAGTGGTAGAGGTCCATGAAGACCTCGTACGTGCGGTCGGGGCACGGCACGACGTAGCGGTCGACGATGCGGCCGCACCGGCCGCCCGGGCCGACGTTGCCGGCGCGCGACCGGTGCGCGGTGCGCGGGTCGGGGTACGGGCGCGTGCCATCGGGGCAGGAGAGGCGCATGAGCCACTGGAGCTGGCCGCGCACCTGGCACACCTCGATCGGGCGCGCCTTGGAGGTGCGCGCGGCCGCGACCTGGGTGACGCCGTGGCCCCAGCGCTGCGCCTCGCTGCCCGCCGGCCACGTGACGTGGCCGTAGCCGAGCGTGCTCGGGTCCACCGGGCACGGCAACGGCTGGCTGAGGTCGTCGGCCGGCGCCGCGACCACGGGGGCGGCGCTGCCGGGCGGGGCGGCGCCCGGCGGCGGGCCGGCGGCGGGGGGGGCGGCGGGCGGCGGGTACTGGCCGCCGCAGCCGAGGAGGACGAGGACCACGGTGAGAGCCGAAGCGCGCATGCCGACCTCCCTAGAAACGCCGGCCGTCTCCCCCGGCCGCCCTATGACGCTACGCCGGGGCCGCGGTGCGGTCAATCGGCAGCCGCGGGCTAGTGGCGGGCGTCGACCACCGTCTGGAGCACGACCGTGCGGCTCGGGCGGGGCGCCAGGGGCGAGCGCTCGGCCGTGACGATCAGGCGGAAGCGGTCGAGGCGGGTGGTGAAGCGGACCTGGCCCTCGCGGCGGGGGCCCACGGCGAGCGTGCCGCCGCGCTCGAAGGGGCCGCCGAAGATCGGCGCCACCCACACGACGTAGGCGGTGAGGCCGGGTCCCTGCCGCGGGGCGGGGTCGATCTGCTTCACCTTGAGGTCGACGTCGGTGTGGTTGACGTCGTGGTCGAGCTGGAGCCGCCCGACCGCGGCCGGCGCCGTCGCGGTCCCTTCGAGGTACAGCTTGCGCCCGGCGCAGGCCGAGACCGCGAGCAGGACCGCGCACCCCCACAGTGCTCGTTTCATCGAAGCCTCCCCCTTGTCGGATGTCGCGGCGGCGCGCGGGGGCCCCGAAAGGTTGAGGCGGTTGACGGCCGCCGGCCGCGACCGCAGAGAGAGCTGCAGGAGCATCCGGTTCCAAGGAGGACGGAATGTTCATGGAGGGGAAGGTGACGGTCCACGTCGCCGACCTGGACCGGGCGCTCCGCTTCTACACCGCGACGCTCGGCCTGAGGCTGCGCTACCGCGCGGGCGACGACTGGGCCGAGGTGATGGCGCCCGGGCTCACCATCGGCCTGCAGCCCCACGGCGGCCTGCGCGCCCACCCGGCCGCGGCGCCCTGCCACGCCCAGCCGCCCCTCTCCATCGGCTTCACCGTCGCCCACCTCGAGCCGGCGCGCGACCTGCTCGCGGCCCGGGGCGTGAAGTTCTGCCCCGAGATCGACGAGGACGAGACCATCCGCACCGTCACCTTCTGCGACCCCGACGGCAACGCGCTGTACCTGTGCGAGCTCCGCCGCGAGGCGCGGTAGGAGTCAACAGGGAGACGGGGAGGCGGGGAGTCTTCTTTGGTTTGAGTCTTGCCTACGCGTGCGTCGTCGTTCGACGCGCGCAACCTCGCCACCCAACCCAGCAGTTCTCCCCGACTCCCCGACTCCCTGTTCAACTCCGTCGGTTCTACCGCACCCGCGCCGGCAGGATCGCGACCGTCTTGCCCGCCCACTGCAGGCGCTTCTGGATGGCGAACGCGGTCTCGTTGTGCAGCAACGGCTGGTACCAGCGCTCGCGCTGGAAGATGATCTGGCCGGCGAAGAAGGTCACGTTCGGAAAGTCCTTCGCCACCTCGAGGCACAGCCGCGTCGCCTCGCTCACGGCGTCGGTGCCCACGGCCAGGCGGTAGGTCGCGGGCACGCCGAGCTTCTGCGCGAGCGCGACGTACTGCTGCAGCGAGTCCTCGGTCTGCTTCTTGAGATCCTCGACGGCGCCCTCGCCCTTGAACTCGCCCGAGCCGAGCACGCCGACGCCGACGACCACCAGGTTCTTGAAGTGGCCCGGGAAGGCCCGGAAGATGTTGAGCAGCGTGTGGATGCCGAGGCCGCCGTAGCGCGCGACGAGCAGCGCCGCCGTCGGCCGCGCCGGATCGAGCGTGCGCGGCACCATGCCGGGCACCTCCGGGATGTCGCCGAGCTCGGCGAAGAGCGCCTGCAGCTTGGCGCCGACCAGCCGGTAGTGGCCGCGGATGAGGAAGCAGAGCGCGACGAGGCTCGTGGTCACGACCACGGTGAGCCAGCCGCCCTCGACGAACTTCTCGAGC
>DASXVK010000058.1:0-5164 GCA_036504295.1 Polyangia bacterium | reverse complement strand
GAGCTCGACGAGGCAGCCGTCGCCGCCGTGACGCAGCTTCGCCGGCACCTCGCCGCCGCAGCGCACCTTGACCACGCGGGCGGAGAGCGCGCGGGTGAGCGCGACGCGGGTGCCGGCCGGCGGCAGGGCGGCCGCGGCGCGCGCGACCGTGGGCGCGAGCGCGGCGCGCCACCGCGCCTCCCACTGCTCGAGCCGCTGCACGCGGGCGCTGACGCGGGGCTCCGCCCACCCGGCGAGGGCGGCGGCGCTCGTCAGGGCGCGGCGGGCCTGCGCGACCGCGGCGAAGGGGTAGCCCCAGCCGTCGCGGTCCGGCGCCGGCTTGACGGTGCGCTCGACCGCGGGGAGCAGCCGGTCGATCGCCTGCGCGGCGCCGCCGACGAGCGGCCCGAGCGCGGCGCGGTCGACGACGCGGCACTCGGTGGTCTGGTGCTTCGACTCGAGGGTGAGCGGGAAGTCGCCGGCGAAGCGCTCGCGCACGGTGCCGATCAGCTCGTTCGACCAGACGTCGCGGTCCCAGGCCTTGAGCAGCACGGTCTCGCCCTGGCGCAGCGTGACCGTGGGCACGCCGAAGGTCCACACGTCGTGGTCCTCGGGGCCCCACAGCCGCACCTTGGGGTGCTTGCCGAGCGTCAGCTCGACGAGGAGGTCGGCGGCCGAGAAGGTGTCGAACTTCTTGAGCACGTGCACGCGGCACAGCACGAGGCCGGACTCGAGGACGTCGCCCTGGAACGGCCGGCGGGCGGCGCGGAAGAGGTCGTCGGCGCTGGCCGGCTGCGGCGCGAGCACCTCGTCGCCGGAGAAGCGGGAGGCGCTGCTCGACGCCCACGAGGGCGCGGCGGCGAGGCTCGCGCGCGCCGGCTGGGCGGCGACGGCGCGCTCGTCGGCCGGGGTGTCGTCGGCGGCGACGGGCGCGGCGGCCGCGCCCGGGTCGTAGCTCGCGAGCGGGCCGGCGTCGCGCGCGGCCGCGGCGCCCCGCGGCGCGCGCGGCGCCGCGTCCCGCGCCGGCGGCGGCGCCGCGAACGGGTCGATCCCCGCCGGCCAGCACGCCCCCGGGCAGCAGGAGGCCGAGAGCGCCAGCAGCCCCACGAGGAGCGCGCGCGCGGTCGTCGCTCGCATCGCGCCATACTCGCACGGCGCGGGCCGGAAGGAAAACCGCCAAGGCGCCAAGGCAGTGGTGCATGGTCGCAGGAAGAAACCGGGCACGGGCAGGGGCACGGGCACGGCCACGAGCGCCACACGAGCTGGCGTCGCCCCGGCGCGCGGTGACACCTCTCGTGCCCCTGCCCGTGCCCGTGCCCGGCTTGTTGGTCCGAAGGGCCCCTGCATCGCGAGCGGCGCCCGGTGGTAGACTGCCCGGCGTGGCCGCCTCGTCGCTCCTCGGCGCCCTCGGGCCCGGCTCGCCGGCGTGCCGCCGCGCGGTGGCGGGGCTGTGGGGGGCGCGCGGCGCGGCGGGCGCGGCCGCCCGGTTCGAGGCGTGGCGCGAGCTGTGCGCCCCGACGGGCGCGCTGCGGCGGCTGGCGACGGCGGCCATCGGGCCGCACCTCGCGGGCTGCGGGCTGCCGGCGGACGCGGCGCCCGACCAGGCCCTCTTCGCGCTGCACACCTACCACGCGCTCGCGTGCGCGCGCCTCGACGCGCGGCTCGCGGGCGGGGCGCCGGACGTACCGCCGCCCTTCGACTGGCCAGCGCCGGCCGCGACCCCGGCGCTCGCCGCCGGGCTGCGCGACCTCGCGCGCGCCGCCGCCACGGTCGCGTGGCCCGCGCCCGGCCCCGGCCCCACCGACGTCGTGCAGCCGCTGTACGAGGCGCTCGTCCCCAAGCCGCTGCGCCACGCGCTCGGCGAGTTCTACACGCCGCGCTGGCTGTGCGAGCACGCGCTCGACGCCGCCGGGTACACGGGCGCCGCCGTGCTCGCCGGGGCGCTGTGCGACCCGACCTGCGGCGCCGGCGCGTTCCTGCTCCCGGCCATCGCCCGCTATCGCGCGGCGGCCGCCGCCGCCGGCTGGGACGCGCCGCGCACCCTGGCCGGCCTGCTCGCGAGCGTGCGCGGCGGGGACCTCAACCCGCTCGCGGTGCTCGGCGCGCGGCTCAACTACCGGCTCGCCATCCGCGACCTCGCGGCGGCCGCCGGCGCGCCGGTCGCCATCCCCGTCGCGCCGGCCGACGCGCTCGCGCCGCCGCCGGACCTGGTGCCGGCGCGCTGGGTGGTCGGCAACCCGCCGTGGGTGCGCTGGTCCGAGCTGCCCGCCGCCTACCGCGCCCGCGCGGCCGCGGTCGCGCGCGCGTACCGCGTCCTGCCCGCGGCGCGCTTCTTCGGCGGCAGCGAGCTCGACGTCTCCGGCCTCGTCCTCGTCGTCGCCGCCGACCGCTGGCTCGCGCCCGGCGGCGCCCTCGCCTTCGTGCTGCCGCGCTCGCTCTATCAGGCGCCGGCCGCGGCGGCGCTGCGCGCCTTCCGCCTGCCCGACGGCACGCCGCTCGGCGTCCGCGGCGTCGACGACTGGACCGCGGCGGCGGCCTTCCCGGGGGTCGCCAACGAGCCGACGACGCTCGTGCTCACGAAGGGCACCGCGACGTGCTACCCCGTGCCGTACCGCGTGTGGCGGCGCACCCGCGGCCGCGGCGGCCGCGCCCCCGATCGCGCCTGGGCCGCGGCGCCGGACGGCCTCGCCGCCACCGCCAGCACGGCCACCCCGGTCGGGCCGGACGGCCGCTGGGCCATCCTCGCGCCGGGCGCCGCGCGCGCGGCGGCCGCGCTCGCCGGGCCCGATCCGCGCCACCGCGGCCGCAAGGGCGTCACCTGCGACCTCAACGGCGCCTACTTCGTGCGCCCGACGGGCGCCGCCGCCCCGGCTGGCCTCGTCTGGGTCCGTAACGACGGCGCGGCCGGCCGCACCGCCGTACCCGCGCGCGATTTCCTCGTCGAGCGCGCCCTGGTCCACCCGCTGCTCAAGGGCGCCGCCGAGATCGCGCCCTTCCGCGTCGCCGACGGCGGCCGCGCGGTGCTCGTGCCCAACCGCACGATCACCGGCGTGCCGCCCGCCGCGGCCTTCGCCGCCGCGCACCCGCACGCGGCCGCGTACTTCGCGGGGCTCGCCGGCCTGCTCGCGCGCCGCTCGACCTATCGCACGCGCCTCGCGCCGGCGGGCGCGCCGGCCCACGCGATCTACAACGTGGGCGACTACACGTTCGCGCCCCACAAGGTCGTCTGGGCGGAGCAGGCGCGCACCCTGGCCGCCGCGGTCGCCGGCCCGCGCCGCCTGGCGCACGTCGGCGTGCGGCCGGTCGTGCCCGACCACAAGGTCTTCTTCGTCGCCTGCGCCGGCGCCGAGGCGGCCCACTACCTGTGCGCCCTGCTCAACAGCCCCGCCATCACCGCGGCCGCCGACAGCGTCACCGCGAAGCGGCAGGTGGGGGCGCTCTTCCGCCACCTGCGCCTGCCGCCCTTCGACCCGCGCGCGCCCGCGCACCGCGCCCTCGCCCGCTTCTCGCGCGCCGCCCACGCCGCCGGCGGCGCCTTCGATCCCGCGCGCCTCGCCGCGCTCGCGGCGCGGGTCCTCGACGGGTGAGCGGGGCGTGAGCCACCGGCCCGCGTGGACGCCCGCGGTCTCGGCGCGGTACTATGCCGCCACCAAGGAGACGCATGGACCGCCGCGACCCGACCCGTGAGCTAGTGACGATCGAGGAGTACGTCGCCCTCTCCGCCAAGATCAACTACCAGCTCAGCGCCCGCGCGATCAACCGCCCGGCGCTGCTCGCCCTCGTCCTCGGCGACGCCGAGCTCGAGGACGAGGAACGCGCCCTGCTGCTCAAGGCCGTCGAGGTGCTCCAGGCCGGCTACCACGAGGACCGGCGCCGCCTGGGGACGCCCGGCATCCTCCACCCGCTGCGCACCGCCACGCTGCTCTGCCGCGCGCTGCGCAACCCGAGCCTGGTGCACCTGCTGTGCGCGCTGCTCCACGACAAGGACGAGGACCTCACCGAGGGGGAGGTCGGCCCCGAGCGCTGGGCCCGCATGCAGGACGGCTACGCCGAGCTGCTCGCCGGTCTCGGCCCGGCGCGCGCGAGCGAGGTCGAGGTGGGCGTGCGCCTGCTGTCGAACCTCGGCGCGCCCACCTACGAGGCCTACCTCGGCCGCCTGCTCGACGGCGCGCGCACGCGCCACGACCTGCTGCACGTCAAGCTCGCCGACCGCCTCGACAACACCTTCGACATCTGCCTGCAGCACCCGGGCGTGACGAAGTACAACTTCTACCGCGCCGTCTTCGACATCCTCTTCCTGCCGCGCTTCTCCGGCGTCCAGATGGGCAGCTTCCACTTCATGCCCGAGACCGACGAGGGCGTGATGCTGCTGTCGCAGCTCTTCAAGGACCTCACGTTCCTCGCGATCCTGCGCGAGGAGAAGCTCGACACGCTCGACAAGACCACGCGCCGGCTCTTCACCGGCCTCGCCGTGGCCGGCATCCGCGAGGCGCAGTGGCTCGCGCTCGAGAGCTTCAACACCTGGATCACGGATCCCGTCGTGCAACGGGCGCTCCTCAAGGACCTGATGGCCTACTCGTCGAGCGGCGGCATCGAGGTGGTGACGCCCAAGGAGGCGGGCGGCCAGCTCGACGGCATGCTCCTCAGCACCTTCAAGGCGCAGCAGGAGGGCCACCGCAAGAAGATGCTGCGCGCCCTCTTCGACGACCACGAGCTCCTCACGCGCATGGTGCTCACCTTCATCGTGGTCTTCGCCGCCTTCATCAACGACCCCCACTACACGATCAAGGGCATCACGCGCACCGGCATGGAGCCGGGGGCGGCCTAGCCCAGGGCGGGCGCGATCAGGGGGACGACGTCAATGCCGAACCTCATGCGAGTCTGGTGGGCCGCGGCGGTGGTGCTCGCCGCCTGTGGCCGCGGTCCACAGCCACCCGGCGAGGCCGACGGCGCCGGCGCCGCGGCGGGCGCGGCGAGCGCGGCCTACCGCGTGATCGCGCCGGCGCCGGGCCAGGCGGCGTTCCGGGCCGCGAACCCGGCGCAGGGCTTCACGACCGCGCTCGCGACCGCCGGGCCCATCATCGAGCCCGCCGCGGCGGCCGCGCCGCGCTGGGCGCTCGCGCTGACGCTCTCCTCCCTCGGGTGCCCGGGCGCGGCCGTGCCGGCCGGCGCGCGGGCGGCCGCG
>DASXVK010000057.1:0-19615 GCA_036504295.1 Polyangia bacterium | reverse complement strand
CCGCGTCCACGTCCTGGAGCTTGACGCCGGTCTCGCCGACGCGCAGCTCGACGCCCTTCTTCAGGGCGGCGACGACCGCGAGGTACGACAACTCGAGGTCGATGTCCGCCACGCGCCCGACCGTCTCCTCGGCCGGCGCGCTCGCGGCCTGGCAGGCCGGCGACATCGTGGGCGGCATGAGCGCGAGATCCTCGGCGCTGACCTTGACCTGGCCGTAGTAAGGCCGGCGCGCCACGACGAAGCGCGCCTGGGCCGCGGCGTCGAGGTGGCCGAGGGGGCCGCGGTAGGGCAGCTTGCGGTCGAGGTCCTGCAGGCCCTGCAGCACCGCCGCCTCGGCGGCGCGCTGGGCGCGCATGTCGAGGGTGGTGGAGACCGTGACGCCGTGGGCGAAGAGCTCCTCGGCGCCGTACTTCTTGATGAGGTAGCGGCGCACGTGCTCGGCGAAGTAGGGCGCCGCCACGTGGCTGCGGGACGCCTCCCGCTGAATCAGCGCGATCGGCTCGTCGCGCGACGCGCGCGCCTGGGCCGCGGTGACGTAGCCCTCCTCCGCCATGCGGTCGAGAACGTAGTTCTGGCGGCCCCGCGCCTTCTGGAAGTTCGCGTAGGGGCTGTCGCTGGTCGGCGCCTTCGGCAGGCCCGCGAGCAGCGCGCCCTCCGCGATCGACAGATTCTGCACGTCCTTGCCGAAGTAGATCTCGGCCGCGGCCTGCACCCCGTACGCGCCATGGCCGAGGTAGACGTGGTTCAGATAAATGTTGAGGATCTGCTCCTTCTTGAGCTCTTTCTCGATCCGGTGGGCCAGGATCGCCTCCCGGATCTTGCGGTGCATGCTCCGCTCCTGGTTGAGGAGCATGAGGCGCGCGACCTGCTGCGTGATGGTGGAGGCGCCCTGAACCACGTGGCCGGCGCGCCAGTTCTTGAGCGCGGCCCGGACGATGCCGATCGGGTCGATGCCCAAGTGCTTGTAGAAGCGGGCGTCCTCCGCCGCCACGAAGGCGCGGATGACGTGCTGCGGCACGCGCTCGATCGGGATGAGGATGCGCTTCTGCGTGAAGAACTCGCCGATGAGCTCGCCGTCGGCGCTGAAGACGCGGCTCGCGCGCGGGGGCTGGTAGATGTGGACGACCGACAGGTCCTGGGGCAGGTCGTCCGCGAACTGGCGGTAGCCCCAGTACCCGAGGCCGCCGGCGAACGCGCTGCCGAAAAGGATTAATAGCAGGAGGAATCGCCAAAATGAGAAGCGTTTGCGCCGCTTGGGCGCCTTCCGTTTGGCGGGCTTCGCGGGGGCCACGGCGGCGGCGTCCGGCGCGGCCGCGGAGGGCTGGGGCGCGCCCGCCGCGGCCTCGGCGGGGGACTCGTTCTCACTCGACGTCGACATGGGTTTGCGCCCCCTCCTAACCTATGTACGCATCCAATGAGCGAGTCAAATTCTCGTCCCCCTGATCATCGAGATGCATGCGTAGCGAATTTGCGCTCGCGGGTTTTGGCAGGCAGACTAACCCCCGAGCGTGTCGAGACACGCCATGTCCAAAACCAGGCTCATGTTGGGTAGCTCGGATTCCCGCCGCACACTCGCCATCGCCTCATTCCTGCTGCTGTTGCTCGCTGGCACGGCGGCGCACGCGGCCGACAGCGTCGTGGTGTTACCCTTCCGGAACGTACCGGGCTACGGGACGCTCGACTACCTCATCGGCGGCGCGCCCGCGCTCATCGCCGAGAAGCTCGAGCAGGCCCAGACCCTGACGCCGGCCTTCGGGCCGCGGCTGCTCGCCGAGGGGGCCCGCGTGCCGGCCGATGACGCGGACGCGGCGCGCCAGGCGGCGGCCGCCGGGGCGCGGTACGCGATCACGGGCAGCGTGCGGCGATTGCCCAACTGGGACCTGGACTTCGAGATCCGCGTCCTCGACCGGACCGACGGGACCGCCCGCGAGGCGTTCAAGGCGCATGGCGCCGGGCCGAAGGAGGAGCAGCTCGCGGTCCTCGACCGGCTCGTCACGGCCGCCCTCGAGGCCATGCAGGCGCTGCCCGCGGGCACCATCGCGCTCGAGCGCTTCCACCGGCCGGCGACCCGCGACGTCTACGCCTTCTTCATCTATGGCAAGGCCGTCACCGCCTATCACGGCCTCCTGCCAGGGCAGAAGAAGGACCTCGACAAGATCGAGGCGGGCCTGCGCCGGGCCGTCAACATCGATCCCAAGTTCCTGGAAGCTCAGCGTTTTCTCGGCCTGGTGCTGGAGGACGAGGGCGACGCCCGGGCGGCGCGTGCCGAGTACGCGAGCATCGTCGAGAAGCGGCCCACCGCCTTCTGGCCGCTCCACGCCCTGGCGCGCCTCTACCGCGCCGAGGGCAGCAAGGCCCGCGCGCTCGAGGCGGCGACCAAGGCGCTCAAGCTGCGGCCGGGCGACGTCGAGTGCCGCTATCTGCGCGGCGAGCTGCTGTGGGACAAGGGCGCGCTGGACGAGGCGCACCGCGAGCTCAAGCAGGTGACCCGCGACGCGCCCCGCCACGCCGGCGCCCGCCGCCTGCTCGCCGCGGTGTGCGCGGGCCGCTCGCTGCACGAGGAGCAGGCCCGCGAGCTCGAGGTGCTGGCCACGCTCGCGCCGGACGATCTGCAGGCGCGCCTCGATCTGGGCGCGGCCTACCAGCGCCTCGAGCGCTGGGACCAGGCGGTCCCGGTGTACGACGAGATCTGCCGCCGCAACCCCAAGCACTTCATGGCGCACAAGTTCCTCGGCGACCTCTACCGCCGCAAGCGCGACTGGTCGCGGGCGTCGGTGGCCTACGAGCAGGCGATGCGCCTCGATCCGAAGGACCCGCGGCCCTACTTCCTCCTGTCGCAGACCCAGGCGGAGGCCGGCAACTACGATCGGGCCGAGAAGGTCCTCGACGAGGCGCAGCGGTTCACCCAGTACACGGGCGAGGCCTACAACAACCTCGGCGCCGTGTGCCTCAAGCGCGGCGACCCCGCGCGGGCGCAGTACTTCCTGCGCCGCGCCCTGCTGCGCCTGGGCGAGCGGCCGCGCGTCCACTACAACATGGGCCTCGCGCTCGCGGGCACCCGGCAGTACGGGGCCGCGCTCGGCGAGTTCCGCACCGCGGTGAAGCTCGAGGGCACCGAGCCCGAGTACCACTACGCGACCGGGGTGACGCTCATCAAGCTCGGCCGCGTCGAGGAGGCCGAGACGGCGTTCCGCCAGGCCGTGGTGGTCGGCGACGACCACCCGAACGCCCGGCGCAACCTCGCGCTCATCGCCGAGATGCGCCGCCGCCGGGCCGAGGACGAGATCGTCGATCGCCGCGCGCCGCAGGACCGCGAGGCGCCGGCCGCGCCCGAGGCGGCGACGCCGGCCGCCGACCTGGCGCCCGCGGCCCCGGCGCCGGCGCCGATCGCGGCCGCGCCGGCCGAGCCTGAGAGCGCGCCCGCGCCCGCCTCGGCGCGCGCGGCCAAGGCCCGCCGCCCCGCCGACGCCGCGCGCCGCGCCAAGCCGGCGGCGGCCGCGGCGCGGGTGGAGCGCAAGGCGGGGACGCCGGTCGCGGCCAAGGCCCAGAAGCCGGCCAAGGCGAAGAAGGACAAGGCTGCCAAGGCCCGCCGTCGCCCGAAGGGTGGCGGCCTGCGGCCGTCGGACTTCCACGTGCCGGACCGGACCATCCCGGAGCCGCAGCTGTGACGCAGGGGGGGACCATGCGCACACCGATCTTGGGGCTCATCCTGACGGTGGCGCTCGCGGCCGGCGGCCCCGCCGGGGCCGCCCCCCCCGCGAAGGCCGGGTTCCGCGCCTACGGCGACCCGATGTTCGAGACGGTCTTCCCCGACACCGAGGGCTTCCGCAAGTGGGTCGACCAGCTCGTGGTCGTCCACGAGCGCATGGAGGTGCTGCGCACGGACTTCGCCCGGGCGGTTCAGCGCGTCCTCGTCGAGGTGACCCGGCCCGTGGGCGTCAAGGAGAAGCTCGCGAAGCGCTGCGTCAAGGTCGCCGAGCCGTTCGCGCGCGCGCAGCGGCTCGGGCAGGACTACCTCAACCAGGGCCGCGACCTGGTGCGGGTCTACGATCTGCTGACGAAGCTCGACGAGCTCGGCGAGACCGCGGGCCTGACGTCGGACTACCGGGCGAAGGTCCACCGCGTCCGCGAGGTGTACCGCGGGCTCAAGTCGGACTACCGGGAGATGAAGTACACGTTCCACGAGCAGCTCATTCCCGAGGTCCGGCACGCCGGCTGCGACCCCGACGCGCTGGTCGCTGCCGCGGTCAAGGGCGTGAAGGAGGCGGCGAAGGCCGAGGCGGCCGAGGCGGCGGCGAGCGCCCCGGCGCCCACGACCATCCCGCCCCAGGCGATGCCGAAGCGCGCCACGGCGGACACCCCGCCACGGCCCGCCACGATGATCACCTTCAACGTCGACAACGCCCATTGCCAGAGCGCCGTCACCGTCACCGTCGACGGCACGGTGGCCGGCGAGGTCCAGGCGCAGAGCCGCGGCGGGTTCCGCACCCGCTCGGGCCCCCACGAGCTCTGCCTGCTGCACGCGACCTCGCCCGGGAAGTGCGGCCAGCCCGGCACCATCCGCAAGACCTACCTGCACGACGGCTGGACGATCCAGCTGCGGTGCCCGAACCAGAAGTAGGGGCGGACCCGGCGGTCGACTCCGTCGCCGCGGGCGGCCCGGCGCCGCCGCGCGGCTCCGTCAGCGTCGCGGCCGCAGGACCGAGTCCACCATGGCCTGCGCGATCACGTGGTACTCCGCCTCGTGGCGCTCGACCGCGGCGAGGGACGCCGCCCCGTACGTGCGCGAGAAGTCGGTGCGGGCTTGCTCCGCGTCGGCGAGCCGCTTGCGGTACATGGAGTCCATGACCCCGCCGGACTTCGATTGCGCCAGCGCCTTCTGCGCGTCACGAGCGCGCACCCGCTTGGAGTAGTACGGCGTCAGGATGCCCGACAGCGCGGTCACCTCCTCCTGGGTGAGGCCGCTCTTCCGCAGGGCGGCCTCACTCCGCGCCGCCAGGCGGTCGGTGGCCGCGGAGGGGCCCATCCCGCCCGGGCCGCCCTTGGCGCGCGCGGCCGCGGGCCCGAACGCCGCGATCGCGTCGCCGCCGGCGCCGCTGATCTCGCGCTGGTAGACGATGAACCCGCGGACCTTCGCCTCGGTGAGGAGGCTCGCCGGCGCAGCCGACGGGGGCGGGGTGGCCGGCTCGGCGGCGATCGCGGGCGGCGGCGCGACGTCCGGTCCGGCCCGCCGCCGGGACGCGACGCCCCGCCCGGGGGCCGGCGGGGCCGTCTTCTCCGTCGCGACGAACGACTGCATCGGGCTGTGCGCCAGCAGCCGCCCGCGCGCGTCGAGGGCGGTGACGAACCAGCGATAGGTGGCGCCCGGGCGCGCCGCCACCACGACCGGGGCCTGCATCCGCCCGAGCGACGGCATGTCGGGATCCCCCGCCGACGCCGCGCCGTAGCGCACCTTCGTCTGCGTGCCGAGCCAGGCCCAGCGAACGCCGGTTCCGTCGGAGACGCTCACCGCGTAGCGCGCGGCGCCCGGCACGGCCTCCCACCCGAGCACCGGGCCGGCGCCGGTCGCCTCGAGCCCGCCCACGCTCTCGCCGAGGGCGGCGCGCTTCTCGTCCGGCGCGTCGCCGACGAGCCCCTTCAACCGGTCGCAGCCGCCCCCGGCCGCGAGGGCCAGGAGCGTCACCGCGACGACGCCCGCGCGGCCGCTCATCGGCCACCGCTCGGGGGCTGGTTCTGTCGGCGCTTGTCGAGGTCCTTCTGGCGCTGCTCCTGGTTGCACGCCGAGATGTCCTTCATCTTGAGCTGGCTCAACAGCGCGCCGACCTCATCCGTGATCCGCGAGCCGTCCGCCCCGAGGAGCGCGCCCTGCTTGGCCGCGAACATGGCCTTCTTCAGGGAGGCGAGCAGGCGCGGGTTGCACTCCGTCGCCTTGAAGCCCTCCTTCCTGTACCGGTAGAGCTCCTTCGCCATGTCGTCGATGTGCCGCTGCGCGATCCTCTTCATGGTGTCGACCACGTCAGCGTTCAGGTCCGGCGACACCGCCCCGATGATGACCGCGTTCTTCACGAGCGCGAGGACGTCCTGGATCGCCTGGGTGTCGTAGGCGCGCGCGAGCACCCGCTCGAACGCCCGCTGCACGGCCAGCCACACCCGGCGGTGCAGCTCCCGGCTGCAGGTGTCGATGCCGAGGAACACCATCATCGAGTCCGTCTCGAGCACGGTGTGGACCAGATCGCGGAGCCCGTCGACGTCGCCGTCATACTTCTTGAGCTTGGGCAGGTCCTCGTTCAGCCAGCGGGTGAACATCCGGTCCGCGCCCTCGAGCCAGATCTTGTGCAGGCACTGGCCGAGCTTGTCCTTCCCGTGCTTCTTCTTGATCTCGTCGGCGAGCTTCTCCATGCGCTGCTTGCAGATGCGCCGCTGGTTGAGGGGCCCGCTGTAGTCGACCGCCTCGTTGACGCGCGCGCGGAAGTCGTTCTGCTGCTGCGGCGTGGGCTTCTCCCCCTGGATCTGCCAGTCCGACGAGCCCCTCTCGACCTGGTAGCCCTTGGCCGCCAGCCCGGACCTCGCGTTGTCGATGGCGTTCGCATGGAAGGTCCCGCGCAGCTCGCCGCAGTCCGCGTCCGGGATGGCGAACCACAGCTCGATCGCGCCCGAGCCGCCGCCCCCGAACTGCCCCTTGGCGGCCGGGCTGGCGGCCCACGCGTTGGCGCTGCCGGTCAGCGTGCCGGCGAGGGCGAAGCTGCTGAGCGTGTGACCGGACTTCTTGAGCGGCGCGGTGGCCTTCGCGTTGAAGCCCTGGGCGAAGTTCGGGCCGTTCGAGGACGCGCCCCCCAGCCAGTACTCGACCTCGCCGTCGCCCCGCGTGATGTTGCCGTCGTCGTCGACGTCGAGGCTGAAGGTGCCTTTGACGTGCAGGCTGAGGTTCGGCTTCACCTTGGACGAGTCGGTGAAGGTCGTGAGGCTGAAGAACGTGCCGCGGTGCGCACCCTTGGGCAGGACGGCGTTGCCGCCCTTGAACGCACAGTTGCGGTCGCCCTCGGCCTGGGAGAGCGCGTGGGACCGCGTGAGGAGCATCCCGGCGCAGGCCAGGAGCCACAGCGAGCGAGATCGGGCACGCATGGCTCGAAGGTACTCTCCCGCCGTTCTCTGTCAACGAACCCGTGGCGCGCCGCCGTCCGCTCTTCGACGCTGCCCGTCAGGTTCCTGGCGCGCGTCCGCGCGCGCCGCGCGTAACCCCGCGAGCGCGCGGGGCTGCGCGGCTGGCGCAGGGCTTGCTTCACCGCGCCGCGGACCTCGCCGGAGAGTGATCAATGCACGCCACTGCCCGTCGCCCCGCGCCCGTCGTCACCACGCCCGAGCCCGTCGCCCGCGTCCTCATCCTCTGCAACTCGCCCGACAACGGCGGCGGCGCCAACCTGCTCTTCCGCGTGACGCAGCACCTGGATCCGCGGCGGGTGCAGGCGACGCTCTTCCTGCACCGCGACGGGTGGCAGGCGGCGCAGCAGCGCGCTCACGGCCACGCCGACGTGGTGGTCGACCCGGACTTCGGCGAGATGGACCCGGTGCCGCGGCCCCGCCGCGGGAACCTCGGCGCCGTCGCCCGGGCGGCCGTTGTGACGACCCGCAACTGGGGCCGGGCGATCGCGCACGTGACGCGGCTCATCACGGAGCGGCGCATCGACGTGGTCGCCGGGTTCGGCGGCACGCCCGCGACCCTCGCCACTGCGGCGGCCACGATCGCGGGCCGGCCGGTGGTCTGGAGCGCCCAGCGCTGCTACGACGACCTGCGCGCCGCGATCCCGATGCAGGCGCTGTGCCTGCTGCCGGCTGTGCGGTGCATCTTCGCCGTGTCGCGCGCGGCCGCCGCGCCCTACGGCCACGTCCCGGGCAAGGTCCTCCTGGCCTACAACGGCATCGACCCGCGCGAGGTCGATCCCGCGCGGGTGCGCGGCACGCTGCGCACCCGCCTCGGTCTCGCAGAGGACGTGCCGCTCGTCGGCATGGCGGGCCGGGTGATCCACCTCAAGGGCGTCGACCTCTTCCTGAAGGCGGCGGCGCGGATCGCCGGGCAGCACCCGGAGGCGCACTTCGTCGTGATCGGCCGGCGCGAGGGCGACGCGTTCGACGCCACGCTCGACGGCCTGGCCGCGGCGCCCGGCCTGGCCGGCCGCGTCCATTTCACCGGCTGGGTCGAGGACATGCGCCCGGCCATGCGCGACCTCGACGTGCTCGCCATCCCGTCCCGCCGGGACGCGGCGCCCCTGGTCGCCTACGAGGGCATGGGGCTCGCGCGCGCCATCGTCGCGACGCGCTGCCCGGGCCTCGACGAGCAGCTCGACGAGGGCCGCACCGGGCTCTACGTGCCGCGCGAGGACGTGGCGGCGCTCGCCGCGGGCATAGGGCGGCTCCTGGGCGACGCGGCCCTGCGGCGCCGGCTCGGCGCCGCCGCGCGCGCCGACGTGATCGCGCGGTTCGACATCCGGCACATGGTCGGCCTCGTCGAGGAGACGATCGTCCGCCTCGGCCGGGACCCGGGGGCGCGGCTCGGCCGCTAGGTCAGGCGCGCCTGCCCGGAGGCCGCTGGGGTGCCACGGCGCGGTTGAAAGAGGCGCCGCCGGTGCTACAAGAGTGCTGGAGGCGCACCATGCGGCACGTGCGGGAGCTGACCGGGATCATCGAGCGCGAGGGAGACGGCTACGTCGCGCTCTGCCCCGAGCTGGACATCGCCAGCCAGGGCGCGACGGTGGAGGAGGCGCGGGTCAACCTGCAGGAAGCGCTCGAGCTGTTCCTCGAGACCGCTGACCCGGCCGAGATCCAGGGCCGGTTCCATGGGGAGATCTTCATCACCCGCCTCGAGGTCGCGTTTGGGTAGACTGCGCGTGCTCTCGGGCCGCGAGGTGTGCGCCATCCTGGCGCAGCACGAGTTCGTCGAGGTCCGCCGGCGCGGCAGTCACGTCGTGATGCAGAAGCGGGTCGAAGGCACCACCGTGACCGTGCCGGTGCCGGATCATGCCGAGTTGCGCGTCGGCACCCTGCAGTCGATCATCCGCCAATCCGGACTACCCCGGGCGCTGTTCGAATCCGCCTGACGCTCAGGCGCGCGCCCGGCGCGCGGCGGCGGCGTCGCAGATGACGCCCTGCAGCTCCGCCGTCGCGTGGCGCAGGTTGAAGCGCGCACGGATCCGCTGCGCGCCCGCCTGCCCCATCGCCCGGCGGCGGGCCGGGTCGCCGAGCAGCGCGACCACCGCCTCGGCCACCGCCGCGTCGTCCTCGACGGGCGCGAGGAGCCCGGTGACGCCGTCCTCGACCAGCTCCGGCAGGCCGTGCACGCGGCTGGCCACGACCGGCTTGCCGAGCGCCATCGACTCGTAGACCACGAGCGGCGCGCTCTCGCGGCGCGAGGGCACGACCACGACGTCGAGGTCGGCGAGCGCCGCGTGCATGTCGTCGACGAAGCCGGTGAAGACGACGCGGTCCTCGAGGCCGAGCTCCCGCACCAGGCGGTGCACCTCGGCGCCGTAGGCGCCGCTGTCGTCGCCGAGCATGAAGAAGCGCGCCGCCGGCACCCGGGCCGCCACGCGCGCCGCGGCGCGGGCGAAGACGTCCATGCCCTTCACGTCGACGAACCGCCCGGCGATGCCGATCAGCGGCACGTCGGCGCCGAGGCCGCGGGGCCGGCGCAGCGACGGCGCGATCGTGCGCTCGTCGAAGTCGGCGAGGTCGATGCCGGAGTAGATCGTCGTGACCTTGGGGCCGAGGCGCTCGAAGTAGCGCGCCGAGTAGCGCGAGAGCATGACGAGGCGGCGCACCGCCGGGAGGTGCCCGAAGAGCTCGAGGGCGGCCGGCTCGAACCGGTTCACGTAGGTCGAGACGAGGTGCATGATCGCCGGCCGGCTGGTGAACGTGCCGAGCAGCGCCGCGAGCGTCGCCGGGGTGTCGCAGACGCCCATGACGACGTCGATGTCGCGCTCGCGGATGGCGCGGACCATGCGCCAGAACGGCGGGGTCATGTGGCCGACCGCGCCGATGATCTTCGGCAGCCAGGTGCGCAGCGGCACCTCGTGGACGGGCGGGATGGTGTTCGACTGGAACAGCCCGGGCTCGACGATGACCTCGGCGGTGCCCGCGTCGCGGTACCGGGCGGCCCACAGGTTGTCCTCGTGCAGCAGCATCGTCGGCCGCACGCACGCGGGGTCGAAGTACTTGGCATAGCGGTACAGGAGCTGCGCGCCCCCGCTGTTCACCGGCGAGGTGTCGACGACGAGCAGGCGAACCGGAGCTTCGGACATGCACGGGAGCATATGCGCCCGTCGGGGCGAGGGCAACTCCGCGGGGTTCCGGCCGGAAAACAGGGAGACGAGGAGACGGGGAGCTTGGTCAGGCTGGGTCACGCCGACGCTGGCGTCATGCACGCCTCGGGCGTCGTGAGCCAAAACAGAATCAGCCTCCCCGCCTCCCCGCCTCCCTGTTGCATCACCCGGCCGGGTGGGCGGCCTCGGCCTGGTGGACGGGGCGCGCCGGGAGCGCCGGCGTCCGACGCCGCGCGTCGAGCGAGCGCACCGACACGGCGTGGAGGACGCCGACGAGGCGCTGGACGACGGTGCGGTCGCTGTAGCGGGCCAGCACGGCCGCGCGGCCGGCCGCGCCCATGCGGCGCCGCAGCTCGGGCGCCTGCAGCAGCCGGACCAGCGCCGCCGCGATCCCCGGCGCGTCGTCCCACGGCACGAGGTAGCCCTCGCGGCCGTCGGTGACGACCTCGGGCAGGCCGCCGACCCGGGTGGCCACGATGGGGCGCTCCATGGCCATGGCCTCGAGCACCGCGTTCGGCGAGCCCTCGATGGAGTGCTCGCGTGACGGCAGCACGATGACGTCGCAGCTCGCGTAGAAGGACTCGACGTCCTCGACGTGGCCGAGGAACGTCGCGCGCCGGGCGAGGCCGAGGCGCCGGAAGAGGTCCTCGTACCGGCTGCGATACCCGAACTCGCCGGCCAGGAGGAGGCGCGCGTCGGGCACGTCGTGGGCGAGCCGGCCGGCGACCGCGGCCAGGAGCTCGAGCCCCTTCTCGGGCGCGGGCCGGCCGGAGAAGCCGATGATCGGCGCCCCCGGCGCGAGCCCTGGCAGGCGGCGGAAACGGCCGTCCACGCGGGCCGGGTCGAAGCGGTCGACGTCGACCCCGTTCGGCAGGATGTAGCTGACCCGCGGCCGCACCAGCGGCAGGAGCGGCGTCCGGACCGCCTCGCAGTTCGCGATGAGCGCGTCGGGGGGCCACAGGCGGCTCAGCGCGCGCAGGCCCAGGCGCTCGCCGAGGCTGGTCGGGCGGGAGCCGCCGCGCCAGACCAGCGGCACGCCCAGGCGATGCGCGGCCGGGCTCGCGACGACCCAGCCGAAGGCGCGGCTCGCGAAGACGAGGTCGACCTCGCGCACCCGGCCGAGCCGCACGAGCCGGTCCTGCATGCGCAACCAGTCCCGGAAGGCCGCGGCCTTGTCGCGCAGCTCGCCGAAGAACGACAGCGGCCCGTCGGCCTCGTGCAGCAGGTCCTTGTCGAAGTAGTAATCGGTCACGCCCTCGCGCTCGAGCGCGCGGCAGATCGTCTCCCCGGGGCCGACGACCGGCACGACGTCGACCCCGTGCTCGGCGAGACGGCGAATGTGCAGCACGCCCTGGCGCTCGGCGCCGCCGAAGCCCTCGGCTGGCTGCACGTACATGACCCGCAGCCGGCGCCGTCCGGCCCGCGCGGCGGGGCCCCCCCAGCGATCCGCGTTCATCCCCATCCCTTGGTGGGATGCAGATTTGCGGTGAACGGCGCCCGCGACGGCCGCAGGTCACGGCCGCGGCCCGGCGCGTCAGGCAACGTCGCGGCTCGCCTGCGGCTCGCCTCAGGGCGCGGCGCTGCCCCCGCCGGCGCTCGCGGCCTGGTCCGGCGCGCTGGGCGCGAGCGCGGCCGGCGGCGGCGTGGACTTGCCGCGGCGGCGCTCGAGGAGGTGCAGCACCGCCGGCTGGATGAGCAGCGCGGCCGCGAGGCAGGCGAACTCCCCGATGATCGAGAGCAGGCCGAAGGAGCGCAGCGCCTTGTTGTCCGCCACGAGCAGGGCGGCGTAGCCGATGATCGTCGTCAGCGACGCGAGCGCGACGGCGCCGCCGGTCGCGGCGACCGTGGCCTCGACGCGGCCGGGGCCCTCCAGCCGGTAGCGGAGCTGCAGGTTGACCGCGTAGTCCACGCCGATGCCGAACGCGATCGGCAGCGCGATGAAGTTGAGGAAGTTGATCCGGACGTGCCCGATAGCCGCGGCGCCGATCATCCAGAGCACGCCGACGACCAACGTCCCCAGGATCATGAGGCCCCCGCCGCCGCGCCGGAACGTGAGCAGCACGACCAGCAACACCACGCCGAGGAACGAGGCGACGGTGGCGATGGGCCCGTCGCGCAGGATGCAGTTCATCATGCCGGCGAAGATCGCGGGCGAGCCCGAGGAGCGCACGGTCTTGCCGTCCGCCAGGCGGAGCTCCTGGGTCACGGCGGCGAGCTTGATGAGGGTGTGGCCGTTCCAGATGGAGATGCCCTCGCGCGCGTAGTAGGCCACCGGCCGGCCGATGGTGCCGTCGGACTCGGTGAAGTAGCGCCGGATGCTGATCGGCAGGTCCTGGGGCGCGAGCAGCTTGAGGTCGTCCGGCGGCCGGAACGCCAGGACGTCGGCGCGCTCCTTGTCGTCGAGGAGCTTGCTGTTGGTGTCGATGAGCTTGCGGATGCTGGCGAGGATCTCGAGCTTCTGCTGCTGCACCGCGGGCCCGCCGGGCAGGAAGTCGTTCACCGTCTTGATGTCGCCGACGACGTTGTACTTCTTGTCCTGCTCGCGCAGCACCCGCCGGATCTCCTCCGCCTGCGACGGATCGTCGGCGAGGATGAAGCTCGGCGACAGCGAGCGGCCGAAGATGGGGTCGAGCTTGTACGACAGCTTGCCCGCGCCCGAGTAGCGCGAGCGCTGGTTGCGGAGGTTGCGGAAGTCGTACTCGAAGGGGTCGCGCAGGTACGAGCGCAGCGGCACGATCGCCGCCACCGTGATCGCGAGGCCGAGCCCGGCGAGGAGCTTGGGGTGCCGCACCGTCAGGCGTCCGAGCGGCGCCGCGAGCGCGAAGCCGCGGATCTTCGGCATCGCCTGGTCGGCGCGCCGGTGGTCGAAGGTCGCCCACAGCGCCGGCAGGACGGTGAAGGTCGCCAGCCAGGACAGCACCATGCCGACGAAGCCGATGTAGCCGAACTGGGTGAAGCCGCGGAAGCTCGTGATGGCGAGCGAGCCGTAGGCGATGGCGGCGCCGAGCGAGGCGACCGCCGTCGCGCCCCAGGTGGTGCCCATGGCGATGGCCATGGCGTCGCGCACGTCCCGCCCGGCCCGGCGCTCCTCCTCGTACCGGGCCATCAGTACGATGGCGTAGTTGATGCCGTTGCCGATGATGATCGACGCCATGAACGCCGTCGCCGCGTTGAGGTAGCCGAACGCGAGCTGGGCGAAGGCCATGGCGAACGCGACGCCCATGAGCGCGGGGATGACGGCGAAGGGCACCGCCCGCTTGCGCCCGTAGAAGAGGAAGATGACGAGGCAGACGAGCGTGACGCAGATGCCGGTCGCGAGGACGAGGTCGTCCTCGAGCGCCTTGCGCTCCTCGATGCCGGAGATGATGTCGCCGGTGAAGCCGATCTTCATCGCGGGGTGGAGCGCCCGCGCGTCGATCTGGCCCACGGCCTTGCGCACCTGCTGGTCGATCTTCTCGCCGGCGTGCTCGCCGAAGATCGACTCGCCGACGCGCACCACGACGGCGTAGAGCGAGCGGTCCTTGAGCGCGAAGTAGCCCTCGGGGAAGCGGCCGAGGAGGTCCTTCTCCTGCTTGTCGATCTGCTCGCGCTTCTTGCCGAGCGGCTCGCTGTCGGGGCCGCCGAGGTCGACGTAGGCGGGGTTCTTGCGCTTGAGGATCTCGCGCCGGATCGCGTCGTGCGCGTCCTCGAGCTGCGCGACGCTGGCGTAGAGGTACTTGTTGTGGCGCGTGAACTCCTGCTCGCGCTGCACGCCCCACTCGATGTCGTGGATCTGCGGGGCGTTGAGCGCCTTGACGCGCTGCACGACCTCGGCGACGGCCTTCTTGTTCGCCTCGGGGTCGGGGCTCTCGATGACGACCACCAGCGTCGAGAGGCCCTTGATGCGCTTGCCCATCTCCCGCAGCACCACCACGGCCGGGTCCTTCTCGGGCAGGAGCTCGGAGAAGTCGGTGCGGAGCTGCAGCTTCGAGGCGCGCCAGCCCGCGAGGACCGTGGCGACGAGCGCCACGGCCAGGATCAGGTAGCGGCGGCGGACGATGAAGTCCGCGAGGCGCGGCATCGAATGGCGGGGGAGTGCGTCAGACGGCGTCGTTGGCATCGGGGCTCCGTAGCAGTAGCACTCTGGATCGTAGCGGGCAAGCGCTGGTCAGGCGCGCGCCGGCCTCGTGTTCGCGTGAGCGCTGGCGGGCTTTGCCTGCCAGCGCTCTGCGCGGGAGGTCAAAGGGACCCTCTCAGGGTCCCTTTCCTAACGAGCCATCCGTCGACCACCGCGTGGACCCGCGCGGCGGTCTGGCCGTCCCACAGCGCCGGCGCGCGCGGCCCCGGCGGCGGCGCCGCCAGCACCGCCTCGACGCCGTCGCGGATGCGGGCCGGGTCGACGCCGACCACCCGGTTCGTGCCCTCGGTGACCGTGATCGGGCGCTCGGTCGAGAGGCGCAGCGTCAGGCACGGCACGCCCAGGACCGCGCTCTCCTCCTGGATACCGCCGGAGTCCGTGAGGATGAGGCGCGCACCGTCGGTCAGGCCGAGGAAATCGAGGTAGCCGAGCGGCGGCATCAGGCGCAGCCCCGGGGCGGCGTCGACGCGTGGCCGCAGCCCGAGCTCGCCGAGGCGGCGCTCGGAGCGCGGGTGGATGGGGAAGACCACCGGCAGGCGCCGCGAGAGCTCGACCAGCTCGTCGAGGATGCCGGCGAAGACCTCGGGCACGTCGACGTTCGAGGGGCGGTGCAGCGTGCAGAGGGCGTAGCCGCGCGGCTCGAGCCCGAGGCGCGCGAGCGTGCCGGCGGCCCGCGCCCGCGGCAGTGACCGCAGGAGCGAGTCGATCATGATGTTGCCGACGCGGTGCACGCGCGCGGCCGGCACGCCCTCGCGCGCGAGGTGCGCGTCGGCGTCGGGCGAGGGCGTCAGCAGCAGGTCGGCGAGCTGATCCGTGAGCAGCCGGTTCAGCTCCTCCGGCATGGCGCGGTCGAACGAGCGCAGCCCCGCCTCGAGGTGCGCGACGGGCCGGCCGAGCTTCGCCGCGGTGAGCGCGCAGGCCAGCGTCGAGTTCACGTCGCCGACGACGAGCGTGAGGTCGGGCCGCTCCTGCTCGACCACGGCCTCGAAGGCGACCATCACGCGGGCGGTCTGCGCCGCGTGGGTGCCCGAGCCCACCCCGAGGTAGTGGTCGGGGTCCGGCATGCCGAGGTCGGTGAAGAAGCTCTGGCTCATCTGGTGGTCGTAGTGCTGCCCGGTGTGGACCAGCACGTGGCGGTGGCGGTCGCGGTCCGCGCTCCACAGCAGCGGCGCGACCTTCGGGTAGTTGGGCCGGGCTCCGACGACGTAGACGATCGTGCTCATGACGGCCTCGTGAGTAGCAGACGATGCGCGGGCGGTGCAAGCCGAACCTGCCGTGTCCCCGTCGAGAATCCGCCACCCTGTCCGATCCTCGTCACCGGCTGCGGCCGCGGCGCCGCGAAACGAGGCCGCGCCGCCCCGGCACCTCGCTTGCATTCCGCCTCGGTGCTCATGTCCGCGCTCGCTTTCTTGACGGGTCCACCCACGTCGGCAAAGCTTCAGCGAGCAAACTCCATGCCATCCACCGAGCACAGCGAGGCAGCGGAGCCGGCGCACGCGCAGGCGCAGGCCGAGGCGCATGACCGCCGGCTCGGCGACAAGGCGGGCGTGGTCGTGGCGAGCAAGGTCGTCATCGCGCTCGCCACGGTCGGCATGGTGCTCGCGATCCCGCGGCTCCTGCCGAAGGAGGAGGTCGGCGTCCTCAACTTCCTCCTCATGCTCTACGAGATCGTCGCCGGCGTCGGCGTCTTCGGCATCCCGAACGGGCTGCTGTACTTCATGCCGCAGCTCAGCCCCCCGCGGCGCAAGGCCTTCGTCCGGCTCACGACGCTCCTCCTGCTCGGCCTCGGCCTCGCGGGCGCCGGCGTCCTCATGGGCCTCGGCGACCTCATCATCGGCTCGTTCCGCCCGTCGCCCCACCGGTACCTGCCGCTCATCGCGCTCTACATCGTCCTCGACCTGCCGACCCTCGCGCTGCCGAACCTGCTCATCTCCGTCGACCGCGCCCCGCTGGCCGCGCGGCTCAACATGGTCTCCGTGCTCATCCAGGTCGGCGGGCTGCTCACGCCGCTGTGGCTGCACCTGCCGCTGACGACGGTGCTGCTGATCTTCTGTGCGAGCGCGGCGGTGCGCCTGGCCCTCTATCTGGCCGTGTCCGCGTGGCTCCACGCGGGGGTCGCGGCCGCCGGGCTGCGGGAGCACGTGCAGCCGCTGCTGCGCTTCGCGGTGCCGCTCGGCTTCAGCTCCGCCATGGGGCTCCTGAACCAGCAGATCGACAAGTACCTCATCGCCATGAGCTTCGCCGCGGCCGCCTTCGCCGACTACGCGATGGGCGCCCGCGAGCTGCCCATCGTCTCGGTGCTGCCGTACACCGTCGCGACCGTGCTGATGCCCACCTTCGTCGAGCACTGGCTGGGCCAGCGGCCCGCCGAGCTCCTGCGCGTGTGGCACGGGTCGATCCTCAAGGTCGGCCTCGTGATGATGCCGCTGTGCGTGGTGTTCTTCGTCGCGGCGGAGGCCTACGTCACCCTGCTCTTCACCGGCGGCTACATCCGCGCCGCCGGGCCGATGCGCATCTACCTGCTGCTGCTGCCGCTGCGCGTGACGTCGTACGGGGTCATCCTGCAGTCGCTGGGCGACACCCGCACGGTGCTCGAGGCCGCGACCCTCGGCGTCGTGCTGAACGCGCTCGGCAGCATCGCGGGCATCGCCTTCCTCGGCTTCCTCGGGCCGTCGGTCGCCGCCGTCGCGGTGCAGTTCTTCGTCACCTTCTGGATGCTGATGCGCATCCGGCAGCGGCTCGGCATCAGCGTGCGCGCCCTCTTCCCCTGGGCCGCGTACCTGCGGGTCATCGCCGTCGCCCTCGCCTGCGCGCCGGTGGCGTGGCTCATCGTGCGGCTCTGCTCCTTCAGCGCCGGCCTCGCGCTCGGCGCCTCCTTCGCCGGCTACGCCGCCGCGTACGTCACGGTCGGCTCGCTCTGCGGGATCATCAGCGCCGCCGACCGGGCGTGGCTCGTCGAGAAGCTGCGGTTCTGGCGGCGGGCCCCCGCCGCCTGAGAGGTCGCCATGCGCACCGTCCTGATGATCGCGTTCCTCTTCCCGCCCCGCGCCAGCATCGGCGGCAAGCGGCCGCTGCGCTTCGCCCGCCACCTGCCGGCGCACGGCTGGCGGCCGGTCGTGCTCGCGGGCCCGCCGGGGACCGCGGAGGAGAACGACGACTCGCTGCTCGCCGCGCTGCCCGCGGACCTCCAGGTGAGCCGCGACTACGCGCCGCCGTGGATCTGGGCGGTGCGCAACTTCGGCGAGGGGCTGGACCAGCGGCTCCGGCCGAAGACGCAGGCGCGCAACCGCACGGGCACGGGGCCGGCGCCGGCCGGCGGCAAGCTCGCCGGCCTCGTCGAGGGGCTCGGCGACCGGCTCGTGCCGCTGGACGGCAACATCGCCTTCGTCCCGTACGCCTGCCGCACCGCGGAGCGGCTCGTGCGCGAGACGCGGCCCGACGCCGTCTACGTCTCGAGCTACCCCTACAGCGCCCTCCTCGTCGGCCTGACGCTGAAGCTCCACCTCGGCCTGCCCTTCATCGCGGAGCTGCGCGACCCGTGGACGCTGAACGTACAGTTCGCGGCGCGGCACCCGGCCGTGAAGGCGCTCGAGCGCCGCCTCGAGCGCCTGGTCTTCGAGGCCGCCGACGCGGTCGTGGTCACGACCGACGCGGTGCGCGAGGCCTACGAGCGGCTCTACCCCGACCTGCCGGCCGACCGCGTACGGCGCATCTACAGCTCCTACGACGAGGGGCTCGCCCCGGCCGCCCCCGCGGCGCCGCCGGCGGGGCCGCTCACGGCGGTGCACTTCGGCAGCTTCTACGGGCCGCGGCGGGCGCTGCCGCTGCTGCGCGCGATGGCGCGGCTGCGCGACGAGCGCGGCCTCGCGGCGCGGGACCTGCGCCTGCTCGTCTTCGGCCGGCTCGACGCGGCCGAGGACCACCAGGCGGCCCGCGACCTCGGCCTGGAGGAGAGCCTGGTCGTGCGCGAGCGCGTGCCCTACGCCGAGGGGATCGCGGCGCTGCGGCAGGCGGACCTGCTGTACCTGCCCGCCTTCGGCGAGGAGACCTTCTACATCCCCGGCAAGATGTACGACTACTTCCTCGCGGGCCGGCCGATCCTGTGCGAGACCGCGAGCCGCGAGATGACCCGCATGCTGGCCGAGACCGGCACCGGCGTCGCGGTGCCCGTGGGCGACGTCGCCGGCATGGCGCGCTGCCTCGCCCGCGCGCTCGACGCCCGCGCCGGCGGCCCCGCGGTGGCGGCGCCGGACCGGGCGGCCATCGAGCGCTTCTCGGCGCCGGCGATCACCGGGGAGCTGGCGGCGCTCCTCGACGAGATCGCGGGTTGACGGAGGGCCGCGTGGGAAATAAGGTCACCGCGATGTCCGATCGCGTGCTCGTCACCGGCGCCGGGGGCTTCATCGGCAGCCACCTCTGCGAGGGCCTCGTGCGCGCGGGCGCGCGCGTGCGGGCGTTCGTGCACTACAACGGCCGCAACGACTGGGGCAGCCTCGAGCTGGTGCCGGCCGACGTGCGGCGCGAGCTGGAGGTGGTGGCGGGGGACATCCGCGACCCGTTCGGCGTGCGCGCCGCGGTGCGCGGCTGCCAGACCGTCTACCACCTGGCCGCGCTCATCGCCATCCCCTACTCGTACCGCTCGCCGCAGACCTTCTTCGAGACCAACGTCCTCGGCACGCTCAACGTGATGCAGGCCGCGCTCGACGAGGGCGCGACGCGGGTGGTGCACACGTCGACCTCCGAGGTGTACGGGACCGCGCGCGTGGTGCCGATCGAGGAGACGCACCCGCTCACGGCGCAGTCGCCCTACTCGGCGTCGAAGATCGGCGCCGACAAGGTGGCCGAGAGCTTCCACCTCGCGTTCGGGCTGCCCGTCGTCACGGTGCGCCCCTTCAACACCTACGGCCCGCGGCAGTCGGCCCGCGCCGTCATCCCGACCATCGCCGCCCAGGCGCTGGCCGGGCTGCCGGTGCGCCTCGGCGCGCTCACGCCGACGCGCGACCTCCTCTACGTCGCCGACACCGCGCGCGGCTTCATGGCCGCGGCGGCGGCGCCAGCGCGCGCCCTCGGCCAGACCGTCAACCTCGGCACCGGCCGGGAGATCAGCATCGGCGACCTCGCGAAGAAGATCATCGCCGTCTGCGGCGCGTCCGTACCCATCGAGCACGACCCGGCGCGCACGCGG
>DASXVK010000056.1:0-11217 GCA_036504295.1 Polyangia bacterium | reverse complement strand
CCCCCCACGTCCAGGTCCAGGTCCACGTCCACGTTTACGATGGAGAATTGGCTGTTGACACTCCTACCCGCTGAGGGTAACACCTTGGCACCTCGCCACCTGGAGCCCCTGATGAAGAAGACCTGGCTGTTCGCCCTGATCGCCATCGCGTGCGTTGCCACCCTGGACAAGGGCATCGCCCGGGCGGAGGGCCTCAAGATCGGCTACGTTGACCTGCAGCGGGCGCTCAACGAGACCGACGACGGCAAGCGCGCCAAGTCCCGCCTCAAGGGCATCTTCGACCGCAAGCAGAAGGAGCTCGACGCGAAGCAGAACGAGCTCAAGAAGATCAAGGAAGACCTCGACAAGCAGCGCGCGTCGGGCCTCCTCACGCCCCAGAAGGTCGGCGAGCGCGAGCGGGAGCTGCAGGAGAAGTTCGTGGCGCTCCAGGGTCTCTACCTGAAGCACCAGAAGGAGCTCTCGGAGGAAGAGGGCAAGCTCACCCGCGAGATCTTCCGCCGCATGCAGGTGATCATCGCGAACATCGCCCAGGCCGAAGGCTTCGCCTTCATCTTCGAGAAGACCGAGGCGAGCCTGCTGTGGGCCAAGTCGGAGTTCGACCTCACGAGCCAGGTCGTGCGGCGCTACAACTCCGGCGAGGGCAAGGGCGCCAAGGCCCCGGCCAAGAAGAAGTAGCCCCCATGATGGACGTCCGCGAGATCCAGGCGGCGATCCCGCACCGCTATCCCTTCCTGCTCGTCGACCGCGTCCTCGAGCTCGCGGACGACAAGATCGTCGCCCTCAAGAACGTCACCATCGGGGAGCCCTTCTTTCAGGGGCACTTCCCGGGGCACCCGGTCATGCCCGGCGTGCTCATCGTCGAGGCCATGGCCCAGGCCGGCGCCATCCTCGCCGTCAAGGGCGGCGACTTCGACCCGCAGACGCAGGTCATCTACTTCATGGCCATCGACAAGGTGAAGTTCCGCCGGCCGGTGGTCCCGGGCGACCAGCTCCGCTTCGAGGTCTCCCCCCTGCGCCGGGGCAAGTCGATTTGGAAGATGCGCGGGGAGGCGTTCGTCGAGGGGACCGTCGTCTGCGAGGCGGAGTTCCTTGCGACGATCACGAACCGCGCATAGCGTTGGGCTCGCTCTGCTGCTGGCCACCGCCGTCGGGGGTTGCGGCGGCAGCCGCAAGGTGCACCTCGGCCGCGGCGACGCCGGGGCCGCCGTGGTGCTGGTGGACCGCGACGCCAGCCCCGCCCCCGCGGACGCCGCGCCGGCCCTGCCCACCGTCGACGAGCGGGAGCCCAACGACACCCTCCCGCAGGCGCAGCCGCTGGAGCCGGGCCGCGCGGTCCGCGGCTTCATGCACGCGTCCCAGGCGAAGCGAGGCGACGTCGATCTCTACCGCCTCACGCTGCCCGTCGCCGCGGCCCCGGGGGCGCCGGGGGCGCCGCCCGTCCCGCCGCCCACGCCGCGGTTCGCGCCCTTCCCCGGGCTCGCCCGCGGGCTCGGCAGCCAGCCGGCCTCGCAGCCGGCGCCGCGGCCCGCGCAGGTCGACCGCACGCTCGTCGCCGTGCAGCTCACCGGCGTGCCGGGCGTCGACCTCGTCCTCGAGGTCCTCGACGGCAACGGCGAGCTGCTGCTCGGCGTGAACGACGGCAAGGCCGGCGCCGGCGAGAGCATCCCGAACCTGGGCCTCGCCGCCGGCACGTACTACGTGCGCGTGCGGCAGCTCGGCAAGAAGCCGGTCGCCGACGAGACCCACCCGTACCTCCTCACCGTCACGGCCGGCCCGCTCGGCCCCGGCGAGGAGATCGAGCCGAACGACAAGCCGGCCTGGGCGACCGAGCTGTTGCCCGGCGCCGAGGTGACCGGGTTCCTGGGCTGGCGCAAGGACGAGGACTGGTACCGCGTCCCCCTCACGGCGTCGCCCGAGGCGGGCACGCTGCGCGTCGACTACCAGGGCGTCGCCGGCGTCGCCGCGAGCGTCACGGTGGTCGACTCCATCCAGACCAAGATCGCCGAGGCCAAGGGCGGCCGCGGCGAGCGCGTCGCCCTGCGCAACGTCGCCCTCAAGCAGGGCGAGCCCGCGGTCTTCGTCGTCCTGCGCAGCCTGGGCGGCCGGAGCGCCGAGCTGCGCTACAGCCTGCGCGTCGCGATCGATCTGCCGGGGGAGCCGACCGAGATCGAGCCGAACGACGACCGCGCCCACGCGACCCCGCTCGCGGGCGCCGGGGGCGCGCTCGCCGGCTATCTCGCCGCGCCCGGGGACGTCGATTGGTTCCGCCTGACCAGCGATGCCCCGGTCCTCGCCCGGGTCGAGGTCACCTGCCCCGAGCGGGTCGACCTCAAGCTCGCCGTGCACGACCAGAACGGCGTCGAGCTGGGGCGCGTGGACGAGGGTGGCCGGCGCGAGCCCGAGGTGCTGGTGAACGTGCCGGTCAAGGGCACCGTGTTCGTGCGGGTCTACGGCCGGCCGGGCGACGCCAACCCGGACGAGCCCTACCGCCTGACCTGGAAGCTTGAGCCGGACGACGGCACGGTCGAGCACGAGCCCAACAACACGCCCGCGCAGGCCAATCCGCTGCCTCCCGCCGGGGTGGTTCAGGGCACGATCTACCCGCGCGGCGACGCCGACCTCTTCCGCCTGAACGCCCCGCCCGACCGCGCGGCCACGCTGCGCGCCACCATCGGGCCCATCCCGAAGGTGCGCCTCA
The DNA here is from genome assembly GCA_036504295.1 of Polyangia bacterium. Taxonomy (GTDB): domain Bacteria; phylum Myxococcota_A; class Polyangia; order JACRCY01; family JACRCY01; genus DASXVK01. Next base: position 8,519 of record DASXVK010000056.1, on the reverse strand, counting down.
CGGCCACGCTCTACGAGGCGCCGGAGAGCGGCGGGCTCGGCGCTCCCGTGGCCGAGGCCAAGGGCCCCGCGGAGGGGGACCGGGTGCTCGTCGCGCCGCTGCAGCCCGGCAAGAGCTATCTCATCCAGGTTCGGGACGCCTCGGGCAAGGTCGCAAACCCGCGCGATTCCTACTCGCTGCGGGTCGTCCTGGAGTAGCAGCAGCGGTCTCTGCGCCACGCCGCCCCACACGGTGTGGCGTTTGTGAACAAAGTGCGCCCCCCACCCCGCAAAAAGTGCGAGGGTGGCGGGACCTCGTCAACGTGCCGGAAACCCAGAGCCAAACACGTGCGTGTATTGGACTTGTAACAGCCGTCGTGGCAGTGATGACAGAATCGGGGTGCTCAAAGACCGCCGACGCGACAGCATCCAACTAATGTGGTAGATTGTCGAGAGAGACATTCCGGGTGTTTAGCTGGAGGTCGAGACTAAAGAGCTCTGGTGGCAGGGTGTTTGCATTGAGTTTGGAGCGAGACCGGTCGACGAAGCGAGAGATGACACATGCTCGATCCGTGGATCATTGAAGAGATTCGCCGCCGCGAGGACGAGGAGCGGCGCGACGACCGGCCAGTCCTGGAGGTCCCCCGCGACATCCCCGAGTATCCGCCCGAGCACGAAGGTCGTGACGAGCATGATCACGAGCACGAGCACGACCACGACCACGAGCGGAAGAAGGACGAAGATCGGCGGGGTGTCGTGATCGTGGACTTCCGGGTCTGAGCCCCCCTCACGGGCTATCGCCTCTCAAGGGGCGGCGCGCCTGCGTCGCCCCTTTTTCTTTGGCCAGACGGGGAGCTACCGCGGGACGATCTTGCGGGGCGTGACCGGGGCCGGCGGCCCGGGCTCGACCGGGTAGTCGCCGGAGAAGCAGGCCGTGCAGAACGTGAGCCGCGCCGCGCCGGTCGAGGTGGCGCGTCCGGTGCCCTCGAGCGCCCCCTGGACCGCCGCCACCATGCCCTCGGTGGCGAGGTACCCGAGGCTGTCCGCGCCGGTGAAGTCGCGGATCTCCTCGAGGGACTTGCTCGACGCGATGAGCTCGCGGCGGCTCGGGGTGTCGATGCCGTAGTAGCAGGGGTGGCGGGTCGGCGGCGAGCTGATGCGCAGGTGCACCTCGGTCGCGCCGGCCTGCCGGATCATGTCGACGATCTTGCGCGAGGTGGTGCCGCGCACGATCGAGTCGTCGATGACCACGACCCGCTGGCCCTCGAGGACCTCGCGCACCGCCGAGAGCTTCAGCTTGACGCCGAAGTGGCGGATCGACTGCTGCGGCTCGATGAAGGTGCGGCCCACGTAATGGGAGCGGATGAGGCCCATGTCGTAGGGGATCCCGCTCTCGCGCGCGTAGCCGATCGCCGCCGCCATGCCCGAGTCCGGCACCGGGATGACGACGTCCGCGACCACCGGGTGGGCCTGGGCGAGGCGCCGGCCCATCTGCTCACGGGCGGTGTAGACGCTGACGCCCTCGAGGCGCGAGTCGGGCCGCGCGAAGTAGACGTACTCGAAGATGCAGAAGCGCTGCTGCGCCGGCGGGAACGGGCGGTGCGAGTGCGGCCCGGCCTCGTCGATGACGAGGAGCTCGCCGGGCTCGATCTCGCGGACGTACTCGGCCCCGACGAGCGCGAAGGCGCAGCTCTCGGAGGCCACGAGCCAGGCGCCGCCGAGCCGCCCGAGCGCCAGCGGCCGGATCCCGTGCGGGTCCCGGACCGCGATCATGGAGCGGTCCGTGAGGAAGCAGAGGGAGTACGCGCCCTGCACCTGGGCGAGCGCGCTCGCGATCCGATCCTCCGGCGAGCCCGCGGCGTGCGCGATGAGGTGGGTGATGACCTCGGTGTCGGTGGTGGTCTGGAAGATGGCGCCGCGGCGCTCGAGCGACTGGCGCAGCTCCTCGGCGTTCACGAGGTTGCCGTTGTGGGCCACCGCGAGCGAGCCGCCGGCGTACTCGAGCGCGAGCGGCTGGGCGTTGCGGAGCTGCGACTGACCGGTGGTGGAGTAGCGGACGTGCCCGATGGCGGCGCGCCCGGGCAGCGACGCGAGGGTGGCGGCGTCGAAGACGTCGGGCACGAGCCCCATGCCGCGGTGCGTGAAGAGCTGGCTGCCGTCAGTCGAGACGAGCCCCGCCGACTCCTGCCCGCGGTGCTGCAGCGCGTGCAGGCCGAGGTAGGCCAGGTTCGCCGCCTCGGGGTGACCGAAGATACCTATGATGCCGCACACTCGCGTCGCTCCGGCGTAGTCTCGCACCGACCAGGCACGCGGACTCTTAGCACAGGAAGGGTCGGCGGTCGACCGCCACCGCCGACAACCTGTCTGTGCCATCCCGGCCGCGCGTCCGCAACCGAGCCGGGGCGTCAGTCGCCTCAGCCGACGTCGAGGCCGAAGACGCCCTCGGCGGCACCGTCCGCGTCGGCGGCGGGCGCGGGGTTCTTCTGGAGCACGGCGCCCACGGCCTCCTCGAGCTCCTCGGGCGTGAAGGGCTTGGGCAGGTAGCCGGCGGCGCCGAGCTGCATGACCTCGACCGCCGAGGCGATCGACGCATAGCCGGTGATGAGCAGGACCGGCAGCTTCGGCCAGGTCGCCCGGACCTGCTTGAGCAGCTCCACGCCGCCCGCCTTCGGCATCATCAGGTCGGCGACGACCAGGTCGAAGCGCTCGCCGCGCTCGAGGATCTGCAGCGCCGCCTCGACCTCGAGCGCCTGGTCGATCAGGAACCCGCGGCGGCGCAGGATCTTGTCGACGCTCTGGCACACCGAGCGTTCGTCATCGACCACCAGGACCCGCGGAGCGCGCACGACCATCCTCCTGCCAACTGCCCGTATGTCTTACACCCGCATCTCGGCGGCACGCAAGGCGGTCACCCGGCCTGGGGCGGCTCGGGGGCGTGGCTCGCCCGCAGGCCGTGCTTGCGCATGAGCGCCTGGAAATTCGGGCGCTGGATGCCGACCTCGAGGGCGGCGCGGGTCACGTTCCAGGCGTTGCGCTCGAGCGCCTGGAGCAGGAACTCGCGCTCGAGCTCGGCGACCGCCTGCTCGCGCAGCTTCTTCTTGAGCGCGAGGAACTCCTGGTTGGTCCGCGGCACCGGCAGGCTGTTCGGCGGGGCGGCCCGGGTGAGCACCTCCGGGAGGTGGTGCGGCTCGATCACCTCGCCCTGACAGGCGAGCACCGCGCGCTGCAGCACGCTGTCGAGCTGGTCGATGTTGCCCGGCCAGTCGTACTCCTCGAGCAGCCGCAGCGCCGGCTCGGCGATGGTCGTGACGGCCTTGCCCGTCGCCGCGCGGACGTTCGCGAGGAGGTTCGCGGCGAGCATCGGGACGTCTTCCCGCCGATCGCGCAGCAGCGGTAGCACGATCGGGAAGACGTGCAGCCGGTAGTACAGGTCCTCGCGGAACGCGCCCTCGGCCACCATGCGCTTGAGGTCGCGGTTCGTCGCGAACACCAGCCGCACGTCGGCGCGGCGGGGCTCGACGCCCCCGATCGGCACGACCTCGCACCCCTCGATGAAGCGCAGCAGCTTGGCCTGGATCTCGAGGCTCAGGTTGCAGATCTCATCCAGGAACACGGTCCCGCCGTCGGCCGCGGTGAAGACGCCCGGCGCGTCCCCGCCCGCGCCGCCAGGCGCCCCGCCTACCTGGCCGAAGAGCTCGCGCTCGAGCAGCTCGGCGCCCACCGCGGCGCAGTCGACGGCGACGAACGGCGCCTCGCGCCGCGGGCTGAGGGCGTGGATCGCGCGGGCGACCGGCTCCTTGCCGGTGCCGGTCTCGCCCACGACGAGGACGATGCTGCTGGTCGGCGCGACCCTGCGGATGAGCTGATACACCTCCTGCACCCGCTCGCTCTTGCCGACGATGCCGACCATGGCCGGCGGCATCTCGCGCGCGGCCATCGCCTTGGCCTCGAGGATCGCCTTGCGCTTCTCCCACGCCCGCGCGATGACGGTGGACATCTCCTCGGGCGTGAAGGGCTTCGGCAGGTAGTCGAACGCGCCCAGCTTCATCGTCTCGACCACCGACGAGATGGTCGCGTACCCCGTGATCACCACCGCGACCACGTCGGGGAGGCTCGTGCGCAGCGCCTCGAGCACCGCGTCGCCGCCCACGTCCGCCATCTTCAAGTCGGTGATGACGATGTCGAACGGCTCGCCGCCGAGGCGCACGAGGCCCTCGTGGCCGCTCGCCGCGGTGGCGACCTCGTAGCCGTCGCGGGCGAGGATCTTCTCGCAGCTCTTGCACACCGTGGGCTCGTCGTCGATGACGAGGATTCTGGCGGTGCGGCCGACGTCGGTCATGCCACGTCCTCGTTGGTGGTGGGGAGGCTGATGGTCATGGTCGTACCCTGCCCGAGCGCGCTCTCGACGTGCACGGCGCCCTTGTGCTGCTCCATGATGCCATAGACGATGGCCAGCCCGAGGCCGGTCCCCGTCTTCTTCGTCGTGAAGAAGGGCTCGAAGAGCTTCTCCTTGGTGCCGTCGGGGATGCCGGGGCCGGTGTCGGCGATGGCGACCTCGACGGTGCCGCCGCCCGCGCCGGCGCGCGAGCGGACCGTGATGGCGCCGCCCTCGGGCATGGCCTCGGCGGCGTTCAGGACCAGGTTCAGGATCACCTGGCGCATCTGGTCGCGATCAGCCATGGCGAAGGGGAGGTTGGCGTCGAGGGCGGTGGTGACCTCGAGGTTGCGGAAGCTCGCCTGGTTGCGGACGAGGCCGAGGACGTCCTCGACGATGGCGTTGAGGCTGAGGACCTGCTTCTGCGGCTTGGTCTGACGGGCGAACTCGAGCAGCCCCTTCACGATCGTGCGGCAGCGGAGGGTCTCGTCGACGATAGTCTGCAGGTCCTCGCGGCGGGTGTCGCCGGGCGGCAGGTCGGCGAGCATGAGGCTGCTGTTCGTGAGCACGCCGGTGAGCGGGTTGTTGATCTCGTGCGCCACGCCCGCGGCGAGCTTGCCGATGGCGGCGAGCTTCTCGGTCCGGAGCATGTGGGCCTGCATCTCCCGGAGCTCGGCGGTGCGCTGCTCGACCTTGCGCTCGAGGTTCTCGCCCCACTCCCTGAGCTCCTGGTTCGCCCGGGCCAGCTCCTCGGTCATGCGGTTGAAGCTCGCCGCGAGCTGGCCGATCTCGTCCTGCGACCCGGCCTCGACCTTGCGGGTGTAGTCGCCGCCCGCGACGTCGTGCGCGGCCTCGGAGATCGCGCGCACGGGGCGCGAGATGCGCTGGGCGATCACGACGGCGACGCAGCTCACGAGCACCACGCCGAGGAGCGCGATCCCCAGGAACACGTAGAGGTGCCGCACCAGGCTGTCGAGGAAGGGCCGCTCGAGGGTGCCGACGTACAGCATGCCGATCCGGCGGCCGCCGAGGTCGTGGATCGGCGCGTAGGCGGCGAGGTACCAGTCGTTGACGACGAACGCCCGCCCCCACCACGTCTCGCCGCGCCGGAGCACCGCGTCGGCGACCTCGGCCGAGGCGCGGGTCGTGATCGCGCGCGACCCGTCGGCGTTCTTGACGTTCGTCGAGACGCGCACGTCGTCCTGGAAGATCGTGGCGGTGCCGACCTGCTGGCCGCGGTACACGCCCTCCCTGAACCCGACGGTGCGGATCTTGTCCACCAGCGCGGTGCTGCGATTGAGGAGCACGGCGCCCACGAGCACGCCGACCATGCGGCCGTCGGCGGTGAAGACCGGCGCGGCGCCCTTGAGCATCATCCCGGAGCTCTGGCGGGTGCGCCCGGTGGGGCCGGCCTTGGGCGTGGGCGTGATCTCCATGAACGCCTGGCGCGCGAGATCGGCGGACTCCTTCTCCAGCTCCTCGGGGGGGACGACGGCGGTCGCGGCGACCGGGGTCATGCGCGTGAGCACGCGTCGCACCAGCTCGTCCCAGGCCTGGTCGTCGCCGGCCAGGGCCGGGTTGCGCGTGCGGTGGAAGGCCCGGCCCGACCGATCCAGCAGGGTCAGGACGTCGAGCCCCTCGTCCCGGCGGACCCGCTCGAGCTCCATGGCGAGCCCGCTCCGGTCCCCGCCGTCGAGCGCGCCGTAGATCACCCGGCGGGTGGCGTGGATGCGCAGCGAGCCCTTCAGCCGATCGACGACGTTCTGGTAGATCTCCTGGGCCGCGCTCAGGTCGGAGGCGATACGCCCCTGCGCCTGGTCCAGGACCTGGCGCCGGATCATGAGGACCCCCACGACCGCCGTCGTCAGGCTCGGGATCAGGATGGCGAGCGAGAAGCTCTTGATGAGCCTGGCCTGAATGCTGGTCTGGGGCATCGCCGTTGCGTTCCGCCGGGCGAACCGATCCCGGGCCGCAGACCAACCCACCGTCGCCGAGCGAGGGCAGCGTGCACCAGCCCGCGCCTTCTGTCAAAGTGGAGTGTCCTAACCCCGGACGCAGGCAGCGCGCCGGGGCGCGGCGAGGCGCGCGCGTGAACCGGATCCTCATCATCGACGACGACGAGGCGGTGCTGCACGACCTGCAGGTCTTCTTCATGCAGGTGGCCAGGTACGAGGTGCGCTGCCTGAGCGAGAGCACGCGGGCGTTCGAGGTCCTGGCCGAGCTCGCGCCGGACATCGTGCTCCTCGACATCGACATGCCGGACATCAGCGGCATCGACATCCTCGAGTACCTCGCCGGGCGGCCGGGCCGGCCCGAGGTGGTCATCCTCTCGGGAGTCGAGGACATCAAGCTGGCGGTCCAGGCGATGAAGCTCGGCGCCTACGACTACCTCACGAAGCCCATCGACTGCGACAAGCTCACGATCACCATCGAGCGCGCCCTCGAGCGGCGCAACCTCGTGTCCGAGATCCGCGAGCTGCGCGAGCGCACGGACGCCGGCGGGGACGAGGGCCCGTTCGGGCGGGTCGTGACGCGGGCGCCGCAGATGCTCGAGATCTTCAAGTACGTCGAGCTGATCGCGCCGACGGACAACGCGGTGCTCCTGTGGGGCGAGTCGGGGACCGGCAAGGAGCTGCTCGCGCGCGCGATCCACCGGCTGTCGCGCCGCCGCGACCGCCCCTTCGTGGCGGTCAACGCCGGGGTCTTCGCCGGGGAGCTGTTCGCCTCCGAGCTCTTCGGCCATGCCCGCGGCGCCTTCACCGGAGCCGTGTCCGACAAGGCCGGGCTCGTCGAGAAGGCCCACGGGGGGACCCTGTTCCTCGACGAGATCGGCGAGCTGCCGCTGGCGGTCCAGGTGAAGCTCCTGCGGGTGCTCCAGGAGGGCGAGTACCTGCGGCTGGGCGCGACCGAGAACCGGCACGTCGACGTGCGCCTGATCACCGCCACGAACAAGGACCTCCGGGAGGAGATCGGGCGGGGCAGCTTCCGCGCCGACCTCTTCTACCGGCTCAACGTGTGCAACATCTTCGTGCCGCCCCTGCGCGACCGCGAGGGCGACGTCACCTACCTGGCCCAGTACTTCGTCGAGAAGTACGCGCGGCTGCACGGCCGGAAGCTCGCGGCCGTGTCCGAGGACGTGCTGGCCCTGCTGAAGCGCTACGCCTATCCGGGCAACGTGCGCGAGCTGGAGAACATCCTCAACGGCGCCGTCCTCGTCGAGACCGCGACCGAGCTCACGCGGGCCGCCCTCCCCCAGTACTTCCTCGAGGCGACGCTGCGCGGCAAGCCGTTCATCGCCCGGGGGGACCGCCGCGACCCGGGCGCGGAGCGGTCGATCGCGGAGGTGGAGCGCGAGCACATCGAGCGGGTGCTGCGGAGCACGAGCGGCAACCGTACGGCGGCGGCGCGGATCCTGGGGATCTCGCGGGTCACGCTGATCGCGAAGATCAAGCAGTTCAAGCTCGACCTGTAGCCCCAGTCAGCGCGGCTCCTCGACCGTCACGGTGTAGCCCGGTGGGCGCGGCAGCGCCGCGAGCCGCGCGCGTAGCGCCGTGACGACCTTCGCCGGGTCGGCGGCGCGGATCCCGAGGAGGAGCTCGACCACGCGCTGCTGGCCCTCCCGCGCGATCACGGTCCACCTCGCGCTCCGCTGCAGGGCCGCGACGCTCGCGAGCGGCAGCCCGCCGCCGGGGCGCGGGATCACGAGCGTGCGCAGCGGCTCGGCGGGGTCGCCGTTCGCGCGGGCGGCGCCCAGGCGCAGCACCACGGGCACGAGATCCCGACCGACGGCGAGGCCGGCGACCCGGTGGCCGTCGCCGGCCGCCTCGAGGGCGAGGCTCAGCTCGGCCGGGGCGAGGCCGTGGCGAGCCATGGCCTCGCGGTCGGGCGCGACGACGACCTCGGGCACCCGCGACGCGGCGGGGTGCACGCCCGCCACCCCGGGCACGGTCCCGGCGAGCCGGGCCGCTTGCCGCGCCAGGTCGTCGAGCCGGTCGAGGTCGGGGCCGTGGACGCGCACCTCGACGGCGCCCGCCCCCGCGCCGGGCGGCGGCCGCAGCCAGTCGAGGACGACGGGGCCGTCGCCGGGCTGCGCGACCAGCCGCGCCGCGAGGCCGTCCTCGAGCGCTCGGACGCGCGCCCCGCGCGGCCGGGTGAGGAGCGGCGCC
>DASXVK010000055.1:0-51277 GCA_036504295.1 Polyangia bacterium | reverse complement strand
GGCCACCGCGACGGGCGCTTCTTCGTGCGCGAGAGCGGCCGCCGCTTCGCCACCCCGCTGCTCCTCGCCCTCGTCGCCGTCGAGGTCGCCGACATCGTCTTCGCCGTCGACTCGATCCCGGCCATCTTCGGCGTGACCAAGGACCCGTTCATCGTCTTCACGTCGAACATCTTCGCCATCCTCGGCCTGCGGGCGCTGTACTTCCTGCTCGCCGGCGTCATGGGCAAGTTCCGCTTCCTCGACGCGGGCCTCGCCCTCGTGCTCATCTTCGTCGGCGCGAAGATGCTCCTCGCGGAGGTGGTGCACGTGCCAATCGGCGTGTCGCTGGCGGTGGTGGCGTCGCTCATCGCGGGGGCGATCCTGCTGTCGCTGTGGCGGCCGGCGAAGGGCGCCGCTGCCGCGCCGCTCGACGCGGACGCGAGCGCGACCCCGCGGGGGTGAGCTCACGCGCAGGTGCGGCATCATGGCCGCGCGCGCATGACGGCCCGGGGCGCGATCTGGCGAGCGTTGGTCCTGGCACTCGCGACGAGCGCAGCGAGCACGCTCTGCCTCAACGTGCTGGGGTGCGCCGACGGGACGGCACCGGTCACGCGGGCCGGGTGGGCGTGGGGCTTCGTGCTGATGTACGGCGTACGCGTGGTCCCGGCGGCGGTGGTCGGGTGGGCCGCGACGCGGGTGCGAGGCTCGTGGGTGCGACGCTGGAGCACGCTGAGCGGCGTCGTGCTCGCGCTCTGCGGCGCCGGGGGGCTGGGCTTGTGGGTCCTCGTGCGGATCCCGGGGGACGACCCGTACGCGCTCGCCCAGGCGCCGCATTTCTGGGCGATCCTCGCGGTGAGCGTGCTGGTGCCGGCGCTCGTGGGGACGGCCGTGCTGGCGCCGTGGACTCGCTTCCGTCATCTGCAAATAATTCCAGTGCTAAGTCGATTCTCGAATTAGTGCTTGACTGAATTTCACGGTCGCCGAGAACCGCGTCGTGGCCCGCGCGCCGGACAGCGTTCCCGTCGCCGTATTGCCCCGCTGCGCTGGTGTTGGGGGCGTCGACGACTGAAAACGCATTCACCCGTGCGATCTCGCCGCCAGCGCGACCCTGATGGCTACAGAAATGCCCATGTCATACTAGGTTCATGACCAACGACACCGCCACCCTCGAGCAGGAGATCGCGACTCTCGCCGCGCAGCTCACGAGCGCCACCGCCCGGTTGCTCGACTGCATCCGCGCCTACGACGCAAGCGAGGCCTGGGCGACGCAGGGGTTCCGGTCCTGCGCCGCGTGGTTGTCGTGGCGGATTGGCCTCGACCTGCGCGCCGCGCGCGAGCACGTGCGGGTCGCCCGCGCGCTCGCCGCGCTGCCGCGCCTGCAGGCGGCGCTCGCCGAGGGCACGCTCAGCTACTCGAAAGTGCGCGCCCTGTCGCGCATCGCCCGCCCCGAGACCGAGGAGGACCTGCTCACGATGGGGCGCGACGGGACCGCGGCGCAGATCGAGCGACTCGTGCGTGGCTACCGGCGGGTCGAGGCGCTGGAGAACCCGAGCGCCGTGGCGCAGGTCGAGGGGCGGTACGTGCAGACGTGGCACGACGAGCAGGGCATGCTGGTCGTCGAGGCCCGGCTGCCGCCCGAGCAGGGCGCGCTCCTGCTGCAGGCGCTCGCGGCGGCGGAGCACGAGCTGTGGGCCGAGACGCGGCAACCCGGTTCCGCGGAACCGCCGCGCCGGCCGCCGCCACGAGGCAACCGAACGTGCTCCAGCGGCGGGCCAATGCGCTGACCCGCGTAGCCGAGCGCGCGCTCACCGCGACCGCCCGGGTGGTCGAGCCGCCGGACGGCTACGTGATCATCGGCGCCGGCAAGACGGCGATCGACGCGTGCCTCTGGCTGCTGGAGACGGGCGTGCCGCCCGAGCGCGTCTGCTGGATCAAGCCGCGCGAGCCCTGGCTCATCAATCGTACGTTCGCGCAGGGCGGCGAGCTGGTGGGCACCATGCTCGAGGGCATCGCCCGCCAGATGGAGGCGGCGGCGCAGGCGACCTCGCTCGAGGATCTGTTCGGGCGCCTCAGCGCGGCCGGTCAGCTGGTGCGCGTCGACGATCACGTCACACCCACGATGTTCCGGGGCGCGACCATGAGCGCGGCCGAGGTCGAGCAGCTGCGGCGCATCGGCAACGTGGTGCGGCTCGGCCACGTGCGGCGCCTCGAGCGCGACGTGATCGTGCTCGACCGGGGCACGATCCCGACGAGCCCGCGGCACCTGCACGTGCACTGCGCCGCGCCGGGGCTCAACCCGGCGCCGGGCGTGCCCATCTTCGCGGCCGACCGCATCACGCTGCAGTCGATCCGCATCGGCCTCACGCCCTTCAACGCGGCGCTGATCGGGTTCGTGGAGGCGACGCGCGAGGAGCTGGCGGTGAAGAACCGGCTGTGCCCGCCGAACCCGCTGCCGCGCACGGCGCTCGACTGGGTGCGCGGCACGCTCGTCGCGAGGAAGGCCGACTACCTCTGGTCGAAGGAGCCCGACCTCGCCGGCTGGCTGGAGCGCGCCCGGCTCAACGCCAGTCGTGGGCTGCGGCGGCACCTGGTCGACCCGGCGGTGCAGCAGGCCATGAGGCGCTTCACCACCAACGTGGGCCCGGGGCTCGCCCGGCTCGAGCAGCTGCTGGCGCAGGCGCGCGCCTGAAGATGCGCGGGATCGGCGCCGCGCTGACCCAGATATCTTCCGGTGCTACCCGAGATAACATGGCGCGCACGGTCATCAACCTCGACGACGAGATGGTCCAGGAGGCGATGGAACTCACCGGTCTGCGGCGCGCGGCCGGGTCGGCTGGGAGGGCGACCTGGACCAGATGCGCCATGGGCGGTAGGGTGCTCGTCAACGCGAGCGTTCTCCTCGCCCAGGTGGCGGTCGCGCTCGACCACGGCGCCGCGGTCTGGTCGCTCGACGGCCATTTCCGGACGATATCGCGCGGGGCGCCAAGATGTCCGCGTATCGCCCGCCGGGGTGAGGCAGCCGCCGCCCGGCCCTCCCGCCGGTCAGCCCCGCCCCGTCGCTGACGCCTTGCGTCGCGGCGCGATTTGTGGTGTTCGTAGTGGAGCCCTGCGGGCGCGTGCGCGCGGGGCGGGCGGCATGGGCTCCCTCGAGACGCAGGTCCTCATCATCGGCGGCGGCGCCACGGGGACGGCCATTGCCCGCGACCTCGCGCTGCGCGGCGTGGCGTGCGTGCTCGTCGAGCGCGAGGACCTCAACGCCGGCGCGTCCGGGCGCAACCACGGCCTCCTGCACAGCGGGGCGCGCTACGTCGCGCACGACCCCGCGGCCGCCACCGAGTGTCGCGAGGAGGGCGCGATCCTCAAGCGGCTCGCCCCGCAGTGCATCCAGGACACGGGCGGGTTCTTCGTCGCCGTCGAGGGCGACGACGAGCACTACGTGGCGGCGTTCCCGGAGCTGTGCGGGCGGTGCGGCATCAGCGTGCGCGCCGTGCCCGTCGCCGAGGCGCGCGCGCGCGAGCCGGCGCTGTCCGAGCGCACCATCGCCGTCTACGAGGTGCCCGACGCCTCGATCGACCCGTTCAAGCTCTCCCTCGAGCACATGGCCGAGGCGCAGCGGTTGGGCGCGCGGCTGCTGCGGCGCACCGCCGTGGTCGGGCTCGAGCGCGACGGTGGCCGCGTGGTCGCGGCGCGGCTGCGGCACGGCCCGACCGGCGCCGAGAGCCGCATCGCGGCCGGCGTCGTCGTGAACGCGGCCGGGGCGTGGGCGCGCGACGTGGCCGCGCTCGCCGGCGCCGACGTGCCGATGCTGTACTCGAAGGGGACGCTGCTCGTCACGCACGCGCGCCTCGCGCACCGGGTCATCAACCGGCTGCGCAAGCCCGGCAACGCCGACATCGTCATGCCCGGCGGCACCGTGTCGATCGTCGGCACGACCTCGATCACGGTGCCCGACCTCACCGACATCCGGCCCACCGTCCCCGAGGTCGACCTCATCGTCGAGGAGTCGGCGGCCATGCTGCCGGCGCTCGGCGAGACGCGCTACATCCGCGCCTACGCCGGCGTCCGGCCGCTCGTCTCGGCGGCCGGGGCGCCGGGCGACGGGCGCGCCGTGAGCCGCGGCTTCGCGCTCGTCGATCACGCCCGCGACGGCGCCGCGGGCCTGGTCACGATCACCGGCGGCAAGCTCACGACCAGCCGGCTCATGGCCGAGCGCACCTCCGACCTCGTCTGCGAGCGCCTCGGCGTGACGGCCCCGTGCCGCACGCGCGCGGCGCCGCTCGCGGCCGCGCCCGAGTGCGAGTGGACCGAGCCGGGCCTGGCGCCGCGGGCGTGGATGCGGGAGCAGGCGCCCGACGACGCCCTGCTGTGCGAGTGCGAGATGGTGTCGCGCGCCACTCTCGACGCCATCGCCCGCGATCTGCGCACGACGCCCGGCACGCTGCTCGCCGACCTCGCGCTGCGCAGCCGCATGGGCAAGGGGGCGTGCCAGGGCACCTTCTGCGCGGTGCGGGCCGTCGCGCACCTCTACGACCGCGGTGTGCTCACCGGGGACCGCGGCCTCGCCGAGAGCATCGACTTCTTCCGCGAGCGCTGGCGCGGGCAGCACCCGGTGCTGTGGGGCGAGCAGCTCGCCCAGGCCGAGCTGGCCGAGGCGATCCACTGCGGGCTCCACGGCGACGAGCTGTGCGGGCGCGGGGGACGCCCATGAGCGGCTCCGGCGCTGCGGCGCCCATGCGCGACCCCGTCGATCTCGCGGTCGTCGGCGCCGGGCTCGCGGGCATGGCGGCGGCCGTCTATGCCGGCAACCGGGGCCTCACGACGGTGCAGGTGGGCAACGCGGGCGCGCTGCTCTTCTCGAGCGGGCTGTTCGACCTGATGGGGGTGCACCCGGTGGCCGCGGGCCGGAGCTGGGCCGATCCGTGGGCGGCGGTGCAGGCCGTCGTCGCGGACGAGCCGGGCCACCCGTACGCCCGGGTCGCCGCGGCGGACATCCGCGCCGCGTTCGCCGAGCTCGTCACGGCGCTCGGCGACGCCGGCCTCGCCTACGGCGCGCCCGGCGACGAGAACTGCGCCGTCGTGACCGGCGTCGGCACCGTCAAGACGAGCTACTGCGTCCCGCGGACGATGCTCCCCGGCGTCGCCGCGCTCGCCGCGCGCACCACGGCGCTGCTCGTCGACTTCGAGGGGCTGCGGGAGTACAGCGCCCGCGGCATCGCCGCGACCCTGGCGGCGCGCTGGCCGGAGCTGCGGACGGCGCGCCTCGACTTTCCGCCGGCGCGCGCGGTCGCCGGCGAGACCTACGCCGCCCACCTCGCGCGGGCCTTCGAGCTGCGGGAGCACCGGACGCGACTGGCGGAGCTCGTGCGGCCGCACCTCGGCGACGCGCAGGCGGTGGGGCTGCCGGCCGTGCTCGGCATCCGGCGGACCGAGACGATCGCCGCGGAGCTCACGGCGGCCCTCGGCGCGCCGGTCTTCGAGATCCCGACGATGCCGACCTCCGTGCCGGGCCTGCGCCTCAAGGAGGCGCTCGAGCGGGCCGCCGGCGCGCGCGGCGTGCGGCGCGTGGTGCAGGGCCGCGCCGTCGCCGTCGTGCCCGAGGCCGACGCCTTCGCCCTGCACCTCGACGGCGGGCTCCCCGGCACGTCGCCGCTGCGGGCGCGGGCGGTCGTGCTCGCCACCGGCCGCTTCATGGGCGGCGGCCTGGTCGCCGATCGCACGCGGGTGCGCGAGGCGCTCATGGACCTCCGGGTCGTGCAGCCGGCCACGCGCGCCGACTGGCACCACCCCGACCTCTTCGACCCGCGCGGCCACGCGCTCAACCGGGCCGGCGTCGACGTCGACGAGCAGCTCCGCCCCCGCGACCAGGCCGGGCGGCCGGTGCACCCGCGCCTCTTCGCCGCCGGGACCATGCTCGCGCACCACGACTGGGCGCGGATGAAGTGCGGCGCCGGGATCGCGCTCGCCACCGCCTTCGCCGCGGTCGCGGCGGCGGCGCGCGACCTGCGAGGCGCCGCGTGAGCCCGCTCCTCATCAAATGGGGCCTGCGGGTCGCGCTCGCGGTGGCGCTCGCCGGCACGCTGTGGCACGCCGGCCGCTGGCTCGCCCGCCGGATCGGGCCCGCGGCCGCCGACCCCGGCGCCGGCCGCCGCGCGCTCGCGGCCCTCGGCGGCGCGCTCCGCGCGCTCGTCAGCCCGCGCCTCGCGCGCGTCCTCGGCGCGCTCGTCGCCGACGTCGTCGGCGGCCGCCGCCTGGTCGCCCGCGATCCCGTGCGCGGCGCGGCCCACCTGGCCATCGCCGCCGGCGTCACCGGGCTCGTCGTGCTGCACGCGCTCCACGCCGTCGTCACCGACAAGCTCTTCAAGGGCGCGGCCTCGACGTTGAGCCCGTGGCTGTGGCTGCGGGACCTCCTCGGCCTGCTCGTGCTCGCCGGGCTCGTCGCCGGCGCGCTGCGCCGCCGCGCCGGCCGCCGCGCGCTGCCGCCGGTGCGGCGCCGCGACCCGCTCTTCGTCGCGCTGGTGGTCGTGGTCGTGGGGTCGGGGTTCGCGCTCGGCGCGGCGAAGATCGTCTCGGCGCCGGCGTTCGAGCGCATGGCGAAGGAGTACTCGTCGGCGTCGGGGGCGGAGCTCCAGCCGCTCCGCGCGGTGTGGGCCGCCGAGTACGGCGTCGTCTTCGACGCCGCGCCGGGCCGACCCGACGCGGCCGCGCTCGCCGCCGGGCGCACGCTCAACGAGGAGAGCTGCACCGGCTGCCACGCGCGGCCCCGGACGGCCTTCGTCTCGTACCCGCTGTCGACCGCGCTGCGGCCGGTGGCCGCGCCGCTCGCCCGCGCGGGCGCCGAGCGCGGGCTGCTGCACCTGCACCTCCTGGCCTGCCTCCTCGGGCTCGCGTACCTGCCGTTCGGCCGCCTCTTTCACGTGGTCGCCGACCCGGTGAGCCTGCTCGCGCGCGCCGGCGCCCGCGCGCCCGACGCGGCGAGCCGCGCCACCCGCCGCGCGCTCGCGCTCGACGCCTGCGTGCGCTGCGGGCTGTGCGACGAGCGCTGCTCGGTGCGCGGGCTCGCGGCGCTGCTCGACAACGAGCAGGTCCTGCCCGCGGCCAAGCTCCTCGGCATGCGGCGCGACGCCGACGACCTGGCCGCGCGCGCCGAGGGCGCCTACTCGTGCACCGCCTGCGGCCGCTGCACGCGCGGCTGCCCGGTCGGCCTCGACCTCGACGATCTCTGGGCCGCCGGCAAGGCCGACCTGGCGGCCCGCGGCCAGCCCGCGGCGGCGGCGCGGGTGAAGGCGGTGCCGGCGGCGCGCTGGGCCGAGCTCCTCGCCGCGGCGCCCGCGGCCCGGCCGCTGGCGACGACGGCGCTGACCACCGACCGCCGCACCTTCTCGCCGTGCGTGCAGTGCCAGACCTGCACGAACGTGTGCCCCGTGGTCGCGCACTCGGCGGGGCCCGGCGGGGTGGACGCCACGCCGCAGAAGGTGATGAACCTCCTGCGCCTCGGCCTCGACGAGCTCGCGCTCGGGTCGCGGATGGTGTGGGACTGCGCCACCTGCTACCAGTGCCAGGAGCACTGCCCGGCCGGCATCCGCGTCACCGACGTGCTCTACGAGCTGCGCCACCGCGCCCACGCCGTGCTGGGCCGGCGCGCCGGCCTCGACGCGGGAGGGGCGCCGTGAAATTCGCGCTCTTCGTCGGCTGCGCCATCCCCGCCGAGGTGCCGGCGTACGAGCGGTCGGCCCGCGCCGTGCTGCGGCGCCTGGGCGTCGGCCTCGTCGACCTCGACTTCGGCTGCTGCGGCGACCCAGTGCGCCGCCTGCGCCTCGACGCGCACCTCGTGCTCGCCGCGCGCAACCTCGCGCTCGCGGCCGCCCGCGGCCTCGACGTGCTCACGCTGTGCCAGTGCTGCTACGGCAGCCTGCGCCACGCCCAGCACCTGCTGCGCGGGCACCCGGAGCTGCAGGCGCGGTGTGCCGAGGAGCTCGCGCGCGAGGGCCTGGCGCTCCCCGACCACGCCGCCGCCGGCCACGCGCCGCGGCCGGCCGTGCGGCACCTGCTCGACGTGCTCGCGCGCGACGTCGGCCTCGACGCCATCGCCGCCCGCGTCACGGCGCCGCAGACCGAGCTCGCGGCCGCGGCGCACTACGGTTGCCGCGCGCTCCGGCCGAGCGACGTCGTCGACCTCGACAACCCGCACGCGCCGACGGTCTTCGAGCGCCTGGTCGCGGTCACCGGCGCGCGGTCCGTCGACTGGCCGCGCCGCCTCGATTGCTGCGGCGCGCCGCTCGCGGAGCAGAACCCGGAGCTGGCGGCCCGGCTGCGCGCCGCCAAGCTCGCCGACGCCCGCGAGGCCGGCGCCGCCGCCCTCTGCACCGCCTGCCCCCACTGCCAGACCCACTTCGCCGCGGCCCCGGCGAGCGGCCTCGACGTGCTCCTCTACCCGCAGGTGCTGGGGCTGGCGCTGGGCCTCTCGCGCTCCGCCCTGGGCCTGCCCCAAACGAAGTAGTCCGGGCACGGGCACGGCCAGGGGCCCGGGCACGACGCTCGTGGCCGTGCCCCTGCCCCTGCCCGTGCCCGGCCTCTTGCGTTCCTCGCCCCCGGCTTGCGCCCGCCCCCGGATCGTGCGGAAATCGCCCCATGTCCAGCCGCGCCGCCCTGCCCCTGCTCCTCCTCGCCGTCGTCGCCGCCTGCGAGTCCAGCTCGAGCACCGCTGCCAGCACCTGGACCGCTGCCGGCAGCCCCTACCGCCTCACCGCGGACCGCACCGTCCCCGCGGGGCAGACGCTCACGATCGAGCCCGGCGTCACCGTCGAGCTCGCCGAGGGGGTCTCGCTGATCATCGAGGGCCAGCTCATCGCCCGCGGCACGGAGGCGCAGCCGATCCACTTCACGGTCGCCGGCGGCGCGGCCGGGGCGCGCTGGGGCTCGCTCGTCTTTGCCCCGACGGCCGTGGCGGCGCGCTACCAGGGGCTGCACGACTACGTCGACGGCTCGATCCTCGAGTGGTGCGTGCTCGATCACGCCCGCCGCGCCGTGCGCCTCACCGGCGCCGCGCCCTTCATCAGCCGGTCCCGCTTCACCGCCAACGAGACCGACCCCGGCGGCATCGAGGGCGGCGCCGCGATCCTCGTCGAGCAGGGCGCGCGCCCGCGCATCATAGGCTGCACCTTCGAGGACAACCTCGCCGCCGGCCTGGGCTACGGCGGCGCCGTCTACGTCGCCGCCTCCGAGCCGATCCTCCAGGGCAACAGCTTCGCCCGCAACCGCGCCATGTACGGCGGCGCCCTCGCGACGAGCATCATGGCCGCGCCCATCGCCGGCAACGTCTTCGAGGAGAACGAGGCCGAGACCGAGGGCGGGGCGGTGTCGCTGGTCTCGACCGCCTCGGCGCTCCTCGGCAACCGCGTGAGCCGCAACCACGCCCGCCTCGACGGCGGCGGCGTCCACGTCTGCACCGACTGCAACCCGCACGCGATCCCGTTCCTCATCGACAACACGATCGCGGACAACCGCTGCGACAACGGCGACCCCACGCTCGGCGCCGCCGGCCTCGGCGCCGCGTTCCTGCGCCGCGTCACCTCCAACAACCTCACGGGGAACCTGCGCGCCGGCCAGCCGTCGGACTTCGGCTGGCGCCACAAGCTCGCGAGCGGGGAGCCCGACTGGCTCGCCCAGGCGGAGCTCGGCGCCAACTGGTGGGGCACCACCGACCCCGCCGCCATCGACGCCACCATCTTCGACGGCCGGGACGACCCGAGCTTCGGCCCCGTGAGCGTCGCGCCCGCGCTCACCGCGCCCGTCGACGCGCCGAGCCCGCGGGCGGTCATCGCCACGCGCGAGCTGCGCTTCGTCGACGCGGGCACGACGATGCTGGTCTTCCTCACCGTCTTCAACCCCGGCCCGGCGCGCACGCTCGACCTCGTCGTCAAGCTCGAGTACGGGGCGGGCGGGGCGCTGCTGTACCACGGCGACCTCGACTACCCCGCCGTCGCGGAGCGCGGCCGCTACCGCCTGGCCATGCCCGCGGACGGCCTGTACTTCACCACCCTGCTCGCGCCCACCTACCCCGGCTCGGCCGCGGCCTGGCCGGGCGCGTGGCGCGTGGCGCTCTTCGACGCCGACTCGGGGGCGCGGCTCGGGGACGCCCCGCCGACGCGCTTCGAGTGCGGCGACGGCAGCGCCGCCGGCCCGGCCCTCGTCGCCGGGGCCGGCGTCCAGGTCGCCGAGGGCAGCGTCGCCGTCGGCGACACCCGCGCGCAGCTCGAGGCGCTCCTCGGCGCGCCGGCGCGCACCCTCGACCTCGGCCCCGGCGGCGGCGTCTGGTTCGAGGTCCCCGAGCGCGACCTCGCGGGCTTCCTCACCGGCGCCGCGGCTGACGCGACCATCGTCTCGCTGCACCTCGGCCCGGCGTTCGCCGGCCAGACCGACAGCGGCGCGGCGGTCGGCATGACCGAGGCCGACCTGCAGGCCGCCGTCGGCGCCCCCGCCGTCGAGCCGTTCCTGGGCGCGGCCCTGTACCCCGACCGGGGCGCGGCGTTCGAGCTCGCGAACGGCGTGGTCAGCCGCATCCACCTCTTTTGAGCCGATGCGCCGGCTCGCCTTCGCCGCCGTGACCTCCGCCCTGCTCGCCTGCGCCCCCGCGGGCGAGGCGGGCGACGGCGGCGCGGCGAACTGCCCGCCGGCGCCGCCGTACGGCACGGCGGTCGGCGCCGTCGCCGGCGACCTCGCGTTCGCGGGCTGCGACGGCGCGCCGGTGCGGCTGCACGACCTCTGCGGCCGCGTCGCCCTCGTCGTGAGCTACTACGGCTGGTGCGCGTCCTGCAGCTACTACGCGCGGCTCGGCGACACCCTCGCGCGGGACTACGGCGCGCGCGGCCTGGCCGCGCTCGTCGTCATCGTCGAGGACGCGACCCACCAGCCGGCGACCGCGGCCACCTGCGCCGAGGTCCGCACCGCGCTCGGCCTCGGCGTCCCGACCGCCCTCGATCCCGCCCACGGCCTCGAGGCCTACGGCGACACCGATCTCGTCATGGTGCTCGACCGCGGCGGCCAGATCGTCTTCCAGCGCCAGGGGCCCGACCCGGCCGCGGTGACGACCGCGATCGAGGCGGCGCTCGCCGAGTAGCGCTACTTCAGCTCCCGCCCGGCCTCCTTCACGATCCAGAAATCCTCCGGATCGAGGAAGCGCAGCGCCTTCACGGTGCCGGCGGGGTTGTCCGGCGCGAGCGCCTGATCGACGAGATCGAGGAGCGCGAGGGCGCCGCGGTCGCCCTTCGTGTACTCGTCGCCGGTGAAGACGAACTCGCCGCGCGCCACGGCGCGGTCGAGGCCGGCCGCGAGCAGGTCCTGGCCGAAGTACATGTACGAGTAGCAGCTCAGGAACGCGATCAGCTGGAACGGCGCGCGGCGGTAGGCGCGCACGAACTCGGGGTGGGGCACGCCCAGGTGACGCTCGATGCGCTCCAAGCGGAAGTTCTCGCCGATGCCCGAGTGGCCGGCGTAGACGACGAGGTGGTCCTCGGCGAGGGCGCGCCGGAGCACCGCCCAGTGGCGCGGCGGCACCGGGCCGAAGACGTCGGTGAGGCCGAGGTAGGCGCGCAGGCGCAGCGGGCGGCCGCTGCGCTTGAGCACGCCCGCGACGTCGACGCGCAGCAGCCCGTCCTCGACCCGCGCGCTGAAGGCGCCGGGGCGGGCGACCGCGCCGAGGTCGGCGAGGAGCTGCAGGAGCTTGAACGTGCCCGGCTCGCGCCCGAACGGCCGCTGCTGCGCCGCCGCCGCGCGCTGCGCCAGCCCGTCGCCGCCGGCCCCGATCGCCGCGCCGAGCGCCGCGGCCGGCAGCGTCCGCAGCGAGTGGTCGAGCACGCCGAGGAGCACGGTCGCGGTGATCGGCCCGCCGCCCGCGAGCTGCCGCCGCAGCAGCCCGAAGTCCGCCGAGGCCGCGCCGACCCGCGCGAGGCCGACCCGGAACGGGAAGAAGTCGACGCCCGGCGCGAGGAGGCGGCGGCAGTCGAAGCGCGCGCCCGCGGCGTCGGGGCCGCGGCGCTCCGGCTGCCAGTCGTACCAGTAGTAGAACGGGTGGGGCAGCTCGGCGAAATCGTCGTCGCTGCAGGGGTTCGTCACCGCGACGATGCCGTTGTAGGCCATCGGCCGCCGGTCCCGCGCCGGCACGTGCCAGTAGAAGAGCCAGGGGTCGAGCGGCAGGGGCACCTCGAGCGCCGCGCCGGGCGCGGCCTCCTGGCCGCAGATGCCGAGGGTGAAGCGCGCCTCGTAGGTCACCGCGAGCGCCGGGTCGTCGCGGCGGACCCGCCCGCGCGCGACCGCCCGGGTCGTGTACGGATCGTCGATCCTGAGGTGCTGGCCGGTCACCTTCCAGTCGAGCGTGAGGTCGCGGCCGTAGGGGACCACGGTCTTGGCGCGGATCGTGATCGCCGGCTCGGCGCCGGAGAGCACGACGCGCAGCTCCCGGCGCGCGGTCGCGTTCGTGCGGTAGTGGCCCCAGAGGTACCGGATCTGCTGCTTGATGCTCGCCCGGATCTCCGCCTCCTCGGCCGCGCCGGCGGCGACGAAGGCCCGGTGGAGCACGATGCGGCCGGTGAGCGTGGCGGTGTACTCGCCGCCGGGCCGGGCGCAGGTGAGGAGCTGGAGCTGCTCGCTGCGGCCGGGGGCGGCGGCCGCGCGGGGGCTCGCCGCGACGAGCGCGGCGAGCGCGAGGAGCGAGGCGGCCGGGCGCAGGCGCATCTCAGCGGGACCGGCGGTAGCCCGCGGGCGCGGGGCGCGCGGCCGGGTCGCCGGTCACCCCGGCGGCGCGCGCGCGCCGCCACTGCCGTAGCTCACCGAGCGCGCTCAACGGGTAGTCCTGGCGCAGCAGGTGGACGAGGCCCACGGCGAGCAGCGCGTTCGGCAGGACCTCGACGCCGAGCGGGGTGAGGCCGACGAGGAAGACGATGCCCGCCCCGAGCCCGACCTTGACCGCGGTCCCCGAGCCGATGATGAGGAGCGCGACCAGCACCTCGCACGCCAGCAGCCCGAGGCCGAAGTGGCGCGGGCTCACCTGGACGACGGCCACCGCGAGGTCGCGGTAGAACGGGATCAGGGCGCCGCGCGCGAGCGCGAGATAGCGCTGCGGGTCCCACGCCACGACGGCGCCGTGGACCCCGAGGCCCAGCAGCAGGAAGAGGAGCGCGATGGCGCCGCGCATGGGCCGGGGGCGCCAGAAGCACGCCACCGTCAGCACGAGGACGAAGCCGCCCCAGATGAGGAGTCTCGCTGTCACACGGACCTCGGCGCGGCGCGCGCCTGCCTCATCCTAGCAGGCGGCGCGGCGGCGCCGCTACTCCGGCAGGCGGATGAAGAAGGTCGTGCCCGCCGCGGCCGTCGAGGTGAAGCCGACCGTGCCGCCGAGGTACCGCTCGCCGAAGAGCTTCATGCTGAAGGTGCCCAGCCCGCGGCCGTGGCCCTCCTTGGTGCTGAACGAGCGCTTGAAGATCTGCAGCGCGATCCGGCCGTCGATCACCCCGGCGTTCCACACCTTGAGCGCGCAGCCGCCCGCGGCGGGGCGCTCCGCCCAGGCGCGGACCACGCCGCCCTCGGGCGTCGCCTCGAGGGCGTTCTTCATCATGTTCACGAGCACGCGCACGAGCAGCGACTCGTCGGCGAGGATCGGCGCCGTCGCGCCGCCGTGAGCGACCTCGACGGTGCGCTGCCGCGCCACCGGGTGGCCGCGGACCACGCTCGCCGCGGTGTCGAGCGCGGTCTCGGGCAGGAGCGCGGCCGGGGTGGCCTCGAGCGTGCCGTTCTCGGCGGAGAGCAGCACCCGCTGGTCCTCGATCTCGCGCTGCAAGCGCCCGGCCAGGGTCGCGATCCGCTGCACGAGCTCGGCGTTCTCCCCGGGGGGGGTGCTCAGCTCGAGGAGCTGCGCCGAGGTCAGCAGCGGCGTCAGCGTGTTCGCGATGTCGTGCAGGAAGATGCGCTCGAGCGCGGCGCGCCGCTTCTCGGCGCTGATGTCCCGCAGCCCCACGATGGTGAAGGTCTCGCCGCTGAGCTCGATCTGGGACGCCTTGACGCGCAGCTCGTAGGCGTCCATACCCTCGCCCCGGCGCACCGTCATCAGGCACTCGCGCTCGACCGGCCCGCCGGTGCGCTGGCTGTTCACGATGGCGATGGCGGCGCCGCAGGTGGCGCACTCGGGCGAGGTGCCGCACCCCCCGGCGCACTGCCAGGCGTGCACGCAGCCGAGCGCCTCGCCCGGCCGCAGCCCCTCGAGCATCTGTATCCCGTCGACGCCGAGGCCGGCGAGCAGCGTGG
This sequence comes from Polyangia bacterium, assembly GCA_036504295.1. Taxonomy (GTDB): domain Bacteria; phylum Myxococcota_A; class Polyangia; order JACRCY01; family JACRCY01; genus DASXVK01. The sequence goes on along the minus strand of DASXVK010000055.1, from coordinate 37,003 downwards.
CGTTGCCGACCAGGATCTGGCGCTCGCGGTTGAGCACCACCACCGACACGTCGGCCGCGTCGAGCAGCCCGCGCAGCAGCGGGTGCCGGCTGAGCGCCGCGATGCTCTGCTCGACGTTCGCCCGGGTGGCGCGCTCGGCCGGCGCAAATGCGGTGTCGGGGGTGTCGCCGCCGTCGCCGTAGATCTGGTGCTGGTGCTGCTGCGACATCGACGCATTCTCGTAGCATGAGATCGGCCCGCGCGCCAGTTCCAGACGCAGCGCGTCAAGCCTGCGCCAGGGCCGCGCGGATGACGAGCCGCGCCGCCCGCCGGGCCGGCAGCACGGTCGCGACGACGGCGACCACCACGACCAGGCCGAGCCACAGCGCGGCCGCGGCCGCCGACACCACGAGCGGCAGCGGCGCGAGGAAGCCGAGGTTGCCGACGATCCGGTCGACGAGCAGCGTCAGCGGGATCGACAGCGCGAACGCCAGCACCCAGCTCAGCGCCGCGATGGCGGTGCCCTCCGCGACCAGGAGCCGCACGATCCGGCGCGGCGTGGCCCCGAGCGTCTTCATGACGCCCAGCTCGCGCGTCCGCTCGAGCACGCTCACGCCCATGACGGCGCCGAGCCCGAGGGCGCCGACGATCCCGAGGATGGCCGCCAGCGCCATGAGCGCGCGGATGAGGATGAGGATGTGGTCGCCCACCGCGGTGCGCAGCTCCGCGACCGGGATCGCCGCCTCCACCCCGGCGCCCGCGGCCGCGAGCGCGTCGTCCACGGCGCGGATCACCGCCGGGCTGCGCGCCGGGCGCAGCGCCCCGCCGCGCGGGGCCGACCTGCGCGCCGAGCTGCGCGGCGGGCCCGCGGCGGCGCCGGCCGACGCGCCGCTCGCGTTCGCTCACGGCCTCATCGCGCACGCCCACGAGCAGCGGCGCCTCTTCCGCGCCATCGTCGGCAAGCGCAGCGGGCACGTGGTGCAGCAGCGCTTCCGCGAGATGGTGACCGAGCTCGTGCGCGAGGACCTCGCCGCCCTGGGCGCGGCCGGCGCGCGCCGCGACGCCGCGGCGCGCTTCCTCGCCGGCGGCCTGCTCGAGCTGCTCACCTTCTGGCTCGACGCCCGCAGCCCGATGTCCCCGGAGGAGCTGGAGGCGCTCCTGCGCGAGCTGGCGGGCCCGATCCTCGCCCGCCTGCGCGCGCGGTGACCGGGACGATGCCGGTCGGAGAAGAGATTGAACCGCCAAGACGCCAAGACACCGGCGGGTAGGAAGACCGGGAGACGAGCCGCCGGGGGTTAGGACTCCTGGGGTGGGTTGCGGTGCCGCCCGGCCACGTGCGCGAGCGCCGTTCTCGTGCGTTCAGCGCGACCGACCCCAAATCCGTCCCCCTGCTTCAAGTTCGACTCGCTCGTCACGCGCCAAGGTGCTCTCGACCCGTGCTGTCTTGGCGTCTTGGCGGTTCAACTTCCGAGTCCTATCCGAACGGCATTGCCGCTACGCGCCGCCGACCACGCGGTCGAGCCGCTCCAGCGTCGCCGGCTTCGCCACGTGGTGCGCGAAGCCGGCCTCCTCGGCGCGCCGCTGGTCGTCGGGGCTCGCGTAACCGGTGAGCGCGACGAGCACGATCCCGTCGAGGTCCGGGTCGGCGCGGAGCGTCCGGGCGACCTCGTAGCCGTCCATCCCCGGGAGCCCGATGTCGCACAGCACGACCTCGGGCCGCGACTCCTGCGCCAGGCGGATGCCGCTCGGCCCGTCGTTGGCGACCTGCACCTCGTGCCCCATCATCTGGAGCGCCTCGCGCAGGGTGTCGGCGGTGTCGTGGCTGTCCTCGATGACGAGCACGCGCCGGCCGCGACGGGCGGCGGCCGCGTCCGTCGGGCGGGCCGCCGCGGCCACCGCCTCCGCCAGCTCGAGGCGCAGCTCGAACGCCGCGCCCCGGCCCGGCCCGTCGCTGGTCGCGCTGACGGTGCCGCCGTGCAGCTCGATCAGCCCCTTGACCAGGGCGAGCCCGAGGCCGAGGCCCCCCTGGCTGCGATCGAGCGTCCGGTCGGCCTGGGCGAAGGGCTCGAAGAGCCGCCCGAGCAGCTCCGGCGAGATGCCGACGCCGTCGTCGCGCACGCGCAGCACCGCCGCGCCCTCCTCGGCGTGGGCCGCGACCTCGACGCGGCCGCCGCGGGTGGTGAACTTCGCCGCGTTCTGGAGCAGGTTGCCGAGCGCCTGGGCGATGCGGGTCGGGTCGACGATCGCGACGAGCGGCGCGTCGGCGATCACCGCCTCCAGGGTGACCCCGGCGGCGGCGAACCCGGGCCGGTGGTCCTCGAGGGTGCGGCGCGCCAGCTCGCTCAGGTCCACGCGCTCGCGCTGCAGCCGGACCTTGCCGCGCGAGATGCGGGTCACGTCCAGCAGGTCGTCCACCAGGCGCGCGAGGTGGCTCGTCTGACGATCGATGACCTGCTCGGCGCGGCGGGCCTGCTCGCCGCCGGGCACGGCGTGCTGGAGGATGAAGATGCTGTTGCGGATGGGCGTGAGCGGGTTGCGCAGCTCGTGGGACAGCACCGCCAGGAAGTCGTCCTTGCGGCGGTCCGCCTCCTCGAGCCGCGCCTGGGCCAGCTGCAGCTCGCGCACCTGCTCCTCCACCTGCCGGCGCTGCCGGTGGAGCTGGACGAAGACGTCGACCTTGCCGCGCAGGATGTGCGGCTCGAGCGGCTTGAAGAGGAAGTCCACGCCGCCGGCGTCGTAGCCCCTGAAGACGCGGCTGGTGTCGTGCTGCCCGGCGGTGACGAAGATGATCGGGATGCCGCGGGTGCGGGCGGAGCCGCGCATCAGCTCCGCCAGATCGAAGCCGTCCATCTCGGGCATCTGCACGTCGACGAGGGCGACCGCCACCTCGTGCTCGAGCAGCAGCTCGAGCGCCGCCCGCCCCGAGCGCGCCTTCAGCAGCACGACGTCGGGACGGCGCAGGGACGCCTCCAGCGCGAGCAGGTTCTCCTCCCGGTCGTCGACGAGCAGCACCTTCACCGTGCCGGTCATCCGTCCCTAATCCTCCGGTGCGCCCAGCATCGCCAGCGCCTGGCCAATTCCCTGGGCATCTAGCACGAACGCGGCGGGCAGGCGAGCCAGACCCGCCGCCGGCATCACCGGGGCGGCCGCCTCGGCCGGCGACTGGACCACGCCGAGCCCGCCCGCGGCGCCGATCGCCGCCAGCCCGGCCGCGCCGTCCTCGTTCGCGCCGCTCAGCAGGACGCCGAGGAGCGCCGGCCCCATGACCCGCGCGGCGGACTCGAAGAGCACGTCGATCGACGGCACCGAGAAGTTCACCGGCTCGTCCACCGACAGCGCCACGGCGGGGCCCTCGTCGAGGAGCGTGTGGTAGTCCGGCGGCCCGACGTACACCCCGCCCGCCTCGAGGGGCTGCTTGTCGAGCGCCTCGCGCACCGGCGCCCGGCACCGCGCCGCGAGCACCTCCGGGAGCACGCTCCGGCGGCGCCGCGGCAGGTGGACCACGACGACGAGCGGCAGCGGGAACGCCGCCGGCAGCCGCCCGAGGATGACCCCGAGCGCGTCGATGGCGCCGGCCGACCCGCCGACGGCGATCAGGCGGATCCGGCCCGGGGCGCGCAGCTCGGCGAGGAGGGCGGCAGGCGGGGGCGTCGTGGCGCTCATGTCCGCTGATAGATCCGCTCGGCGGCCACGACGGGCGTGAACGCGGCCTCGTGCCGGGTGAACCGGATCGTCTCCTTCGCGCCCAGGCCCATGAAGCCGCCGCGGCACAGCGAGTCGCGAAAGAGCGCGACCGCGCGGTCCTGCAGCTCGCGATTGAAGTAGATGAGCACGTTGCGGCACAGCACCAGCTGCACCTCGGCGAACACCTGATCCGTCGCCAGGCTGTGGTCCGAGAAGACGACGCCGGCCTTGAGCGACTTGTCGAGCACCACCGCGTCGTAGGCGGCGGTGTAGTAGTCCGCGAGCGACCCCTTGCCGCCGGCGGCCCGGTAGCTGTCGCTGAAGCCGCGCGTCCGCTCGGCGTCGTAGATCCCGGCCTCCGCGCGGGCGAGCGCCTGCGGGTTGATGTCGGTGGCGTAGATCGTCGTGCGCTCGAGCAGCCCCTCCTCGCGCAGCAGGATCGCGAGCGAGTACACCTCCTCGCCGGTGGCGCACCCGGCGACCCACGCCCGGATCAGCGGGTAGGTGGCGAGCAGCGGGGCGACCCGCTCCCGCAGCGCGACGAAGAAGGGCGGGTCGCGGAACATCTCGCTGACCTGCACCGTGAGGTACGGCAGGAGCTCCTGGAACACCGCGGGCTCGCGCAGCACCCGCTCCTGCAGCGCCGAGAGCGTCCCGCATCCCAGCCGCTCGCGCGCCTGATCGATCCGCCGCCGCAGCGACGACATCGCGTACTGGCGGAAGTCGTACTGGTAGCGGCGGTAGATGCCCTCGAGGAGCAGGGCCAGCTCGAGGTCGAAGAGATCCGGGGCAGGCGTCATGGCGGGGGGTCACTTCGGCAGCCACACGCGGACGAGCGAGAGCAGCTTCTCGACGTCGATGGGCTTGGCGATGTAGTCGTTGGCCCCGGCCTCGAGGCAGCGCTCGCGGTCCTCCGGCATCGCCTTCGCCGTGAGCGCGATGATCGGCAGCTTCTTCCCCGCGGGCCGGCGGCGCATCTCGCGCATCGCCGCGAGCCCGTCCATCTCGGGCATCATGACGTCCATGAGCACGAGGTCGGGCAGGGTGCCGGCGGCCTCGTGGCGCGCGAGCGCCGCCAGGGCCTCCTTGCCGTTGCGCGCGATCTCCCCATGCTCACCGCGATCGCCACGCTGAGGAGGGGGTTGCTCTTGTGCTCGAACCGGGTCATCGGGCCGGAGGCTCCTGGGGACGCCGGGATGGTTGAATTCTACGATATGGTTGGATGCCATGCGAGTAGCTGCGGGCTGCGCGCCCGCGGTCGCCCGCGACACCGACGAGGCCGCCGCTCTTCCGCACCTTACGGATCATGGCCGAGGCCGCGGATCATCTCGACCCCGAGGGCGTTCGCCAGGTGGCGGCGCTGCTGGAGCGCTCCGCGCCCGATCTGGTCCGCGAGTGGGTCGACACGGTCCCGGGCGCGGTCCGGACCGGGCCGGGCCGGCCGAAGCTGGGGGTGGTGTGCCGGGAGGTGTCGCTCCTGCCGCGCCACTGGGAGTGGCTCGCGCAGCAGCCGAACGGCATCTCGGCCGCGCTGCGCCGGCTGGTGGACGACGCCCGCAAGCGCGAGCCGGACCGGGAGCGGGCGCGCCGCGCGCGCGACGCGGCCAGCCGGTTCATGACGGTCATGGCCGGAGACCGTCCCGGGTTCGAGGAGGCGTCGCGGGCCCTCTACGCCGGCGAGCGGGAGCGCTTCGCCGCGCTCACCTCAGACTGGCCCGAGGACATCCGCCGCCACCTCGCGCGGCTCGCCGCCGCGTCGTTCCCGGCCGGCGACGCGGCCGCCCAGGCTAGCGCTTCGCCGGCAGGATCTCGGTCCAGTACCCGTCGGGATCAGCGATGAAGTAGATCCCCATCGCCGGGTTCTCGTAGCAGATGCAGCCCATCTGCTCGTGCCGGGCGTGCGCGGCGGCGAAGTCGTCGGTGACGAGCGCCAGATGGATCTCGTTGTCGCCGAGGTCGTAGGGCGCGGCGCGGTCGCGCATCCACGTCAGCTCCAGGCGGTGCGTCGTGGCCCCGTCGCCGAGATAGACGATGAGGAAGCTCCCGTCGGGCGGGGCGATGCGGCCCACCTCGCGCAGGCCGAGCGCCTCGCGGTAGAACGCCAGGCTGCGGTCGAGATCGAAGACGTTGATGTTGTTGTGGGCGAAGGTGAACTTCATGGCGGCTCCCGGCGTCGCGGCGAGCGCGGTGGCGCTCTCACGTACGCTGCCGCGGCGCCGCCGTCAAGTCCACGAGCCGCTCCTCCCACCCGGCCGTGCCGCGCGGGCGCGGCTCGGTCGCCAGCGCGCGGCGGGCCGCCTCGTCGAAGGCCACGAGCCGGTCGCGGCCGATGAGCGACCAGAACCGGTCGTCGCGCGGGAGCAGATCCTCGCGCAGGCCCAGCACCAGCTCGCGCGCCAGGGTGAAATCGGCGCGCGTGACCAGCTTCAGCCACAGGGCGGAGAGCTGCGGCGTCAGCAGCGGCACCTCGAGCGCCCAGATGCGGCGGCCTCGCAGCGCGGCGATGCGCTCGAGGATCTGCCGGCCGCTGAGGACCTCGGGCCCGGGCACGTCGAACCACGCGCTGCCCGCCGGCGGCAGCTCCGCCGCCGCCGCCAGCGCCGCGATGACGTCGTCGAGCGCGACGGGGCGGGAGCGCGACCTCAGCCACGCGGGCAGCACCATCACCGGCAGGCGCATGGCGAGGTCGCGCACGATCTGCCACGACGCGCTGCCGTGGCCGATCACCATCGACGCCCGCAGCTCCACCGCCGGCACCGGCCCGGCGCGCAGGATCTCGCCGACCCCGAGGCGGCTGGCGAGGTGCTCGGAGGGCCGGCCGCGCGGCGCGGGTCCGCCGAGGTAGACGATGCGCGCGATCCCGGCGCGGGCGGCGGCGGCGACGAAGGCCGCGGCGGCGCGCTGCTCGAGCGCCCGGAACCCCGTCTGGCCGGAGCCCATGCTGTGCACGAGGTAGTAGGCGACCCGCGTCCCGGCGAGCGCCGCGTCGAGCGTCTCCGGCCGGAGGAGGTCGCAGGTGCGCCACTCGACCCCGGCTGCGCTACGCCCGGCCGCCGGCCGGCGGCTCGCCGCGACCACGCGCCAGCCGCGGGCGCGCAGCGCCGGCACCAGCGCGCGGCCGATGAAGCCGGTCGCGCCCGTCACCAGCGCCCGGTCACGCATCCCGTCCATGCGCCCGCCGCGGCCCCTCTCGGAGGTGCGCCTGGAGGCGCAGCACGGCCACCTCCTTCGCCTTGGCCTCAACGTCGATCGTCATCCAGCGCCCCAGCCAGCACGCCGGCACGTCCCGCGCGCGAATCTCGTCGGCGTGACGGCGCGGGTCGTCCCCGCCCCAGCCGCCGCGCGGGCTGGAGAGATGGGCCCACGGCTCGCGCGAGCCCCACGTGCTCGCCGCCGCGTCGGTCGCTGCTTCGATGGTCAGACCGTCGGGGTGGCAGCGATGGTGGTGCGCATCATAGACGAGCGGAAGGCCCAGGTCGCGGCACACCGGGAGGAGATCCTCGACCGTGTAGATCCGGTCGTCGTTCTCGAGCGCGAGGCGGGCGTGGGCCCGCGCGCTGAGCCGCCCGAGGCTGCGCGCGAGCCGCGCGAGCGCCGCCGGCTTGCCGCCCTGCGCGCCGCCGCCGTGCAGCGTGATCTGCTCGGCCCCGATGAGCTCGGCGAGCGTCGCCTGCGCCTCCAGCTCGGCGAGCGAGCTCGCGGCGACCTCGGCGCGGATCGAGCCGGGCACGACGAACTGGTCGGGGTGGAAGCTCAGGCGGACGTGCCCGCGCCGGGCCGCCGCCCCGGCCGCCTGGAACACCGCGGTGATCGCGCCCCCGCGGTCGAGGGCGTCGAGCTCGTAGCCGAGCAGCGGGTGCGTCCGCAGCGGGAGGATCTCGCTGTTGACGCGGAACGCCCCGACGTCGTGGGCGACGCACCACTCGATGGCCTGCGTGAGCGCGGCGGCGTTGGCGGCGGCGAGCCGGCGCAGGAGGTCGCGCCGCCCGGCGCCGGGCAGACCGCCGGCGTACCGGGCGGTGGTCCGGCGAAAGTGGATGGGCTCGCCGACGAACGCGCAGCAGAGCCCCAGCCGCATCACGGGCCCACCCGCAGGGAGGAGACCGGCCTCACCATGGCGGTGGGATGCCGGATCGGGCGGTCTTGTCAGGATGCCGAAATACCCGCGGCGCGCCGCCCCGCTTTCCGCTGGCGCGGGACCCGCGAGCGCCCTAGGAAACGTTAGAAGCCCGAGGCTCGCCATGGGTGAGCACGAACGATTCGTCTGTCCCCAGCATCCCGACATCGAGCAGGATGCGCCGGGAGAGTGCCCGAAGTGCGGGAGCGAGCTGGTCGCCGCCAGCACGATCGGGACCCCGGCGCCGGCCCCCCCGCGGCCCCACCCGTCCGCGTCTTGACTGGGCGTCGTGTGCGGCATCGAAGCAAGCTGCGGGGAGAGATCATGAACCCAGGCGCGGACACCAGCGGGCCGCAGACGACGGCGCTCATGCCGGCGGCGTTCTTCGGCCACGGCAACCCCATGAACGCGCTGGAGACGAACCGGTATACCGAGGCGTGGCGCGCCTTCGGCGCGAGCGTCCCCCGCCCGCGGGGCATCCTCGTCATCTCGGCGCACTGGTACGTCAACGTCGCGGCCGTCACGGCCATGGTGCAGCCGCGGACGATCCACGACTTCTACGGGTTCCCGCGGGAGCTCTTCGCGGTCGAGTACCCGGCGCCGGGCGACCGGGCGCTGGCGGAGGAGGTGGCGGACCTCGCCGAGCCGGTGCGCGTCGGCCTCGACCACGATAGCTGGGGCCTCGATCACGGCGCCTGGTCCGTGCTCGTGCACGCGTTCCCGCGGGCCGACGTCCCGGTCGTGCAGCTGGCCATCAACGCCCGGCGCGGGCTCGACTACCACCTCGACCTCGGGGCGCGGCTCGCCCCGCTGCGCGCGCGCGGCGTCTTGATCCTGGCCAGCGGCAACATCGTTCACAACCTGCGCGCGCTCGACTGGTCGCAGCCCGAGCTCGGCTACGACTGGGCCCAGCGCTTCGACGAGGCGGCGCGCGCCGTGATCACCGAGCGGCCGAGCGAGGTGGCGGGGCTTCAGAGCCATCCCGATTTCGAGCAGGCGGTGCCCACGCCCGACCACTTCATCCCGCTGCTCTACTTCGCCGGCCTCGCCACCCGGACCGGCCACCACGCCCAGGTGCTGGTCGACGGCTACGCCATGGGCTCGCTGTCGATGACGGCCTACACCCTCGACGCGCAGGGCCCGCCCGCGGGCGGTGATCGGCGACCCGCGGCGCGCCTGCCCGATCCCGGCACGGTGCCGCCCGAGGACGCCAACCTGTAATGCAGCGGGTCTCCGTCACGCTCACCCGGGGCGGGCCCTTCCTCTCCTTGCTGAAGGCCACGAGGCTGCTGCGGGGCGACGGGAGCAACCGCGCGCGACCCACGCTCGCGCTGGTCGCCCTCACGTGGCTGCCGCTCCTCCTCCTGGCGCCGTTCTCGCCGGGCGCCGGGCTGCTGCTCACCGACTTCGCGGTGCACACGCGGCTCCTCGTGGCCATACCGCTCCTCCTCAGCGCGGAGGGGACGCTGCACGCGCTGTGCTCCGATGCGATCGACGACTTCGCCCAGGCGCGGCTCGACGAGGGGCTGGCGCCCGGCATCATCGAAGGCGTGGTGCGGCGGGCCGACCGGTGGTGGAGCTCTGCCGCCGCCGAGCTGCTCTGCCTCCTCATCGCGTTGCTCCTCGGCCAGCTCAATCTCTGGAGAGGGGGCGCTGGCCTGTTCACGATGCACGAGACCCTGCACCGCCCGATCTCGGCGGTCACCCTCTGGTATGCCGTCATCGCCCTGCCCGCCGCCAACTTCCTGTTCCTGCGGTGTGTGTGGCGGTGGTTGGTCTGGTCGCAGCTGTTGTGGCGCTTCTCGCGCCTGGAGATGCGCCTGGTCGCGACGCACCCCGACCTGTGCGGCGGCCTCGCGACCCTCGCGATCCCCTGTCACGGCCTCGCGCCGGTCCTGGTCGCGTTCGGCGCCAGCCTGGCAGGCTCGTGGGGCAGCCAGATCGTCTACCTGGGAGCCAAGCTGGCCTCGTTCCAGCGGCCGATCGTCGTGCTCGCGGTCCTGGCCGTGGTCATCGGCCTCGGCCCGCTGGCCTTCTTCTCCGGCGCGCTCTACCGCGTCAAGCTCAGCGGGCGGATCCAGTACGGGGCGCTGGCCCGCGCCTACACCGCGCAGTTCCATGAACGCTGGATCGTGCAGGGAGACCGCGCCGAGCTCCTGGGCACCCCGGACCTCCAGTCCCTGGCCGACCTCGCGAACAGCTTCAGCGTGGTCCGGCAGATGCGGCTCGTACCACTCGAGCGCCGTGAGGCGCTGGCCCTGGTCGCCGCCATCCTGTTGCCGATGTTCCCGCTGCTCCTCACCGAGATTCCGCTCCGGCAACTGGTGACCAAGCTAGCCGGCGCCTTCTTTTGACCGGTCGGCCATGAAGCGACGCACCGCCGGACGGCGGGCCTCGGGCACCGCCTCCACCAGCGCCTGCAGGAGCTCGTCGAGACGAGCCTGGACGTGCGTCGAATCCCGGCCGTAGTAATCGATCTCCGTCAGGGCCAGCCCGAGCAGATCGTCCCAGCTGCGCACCGCGAAGACGAGCCGGAGCGTGCCGTCACGATCCCGCACCTCCCCGGGCTCCAGCCGCGACTCGGCGAGCCGACGCAACAAGGCCTCGATCTGGTCGAGCGCATGCGCGGCCGAGGTGGGATCATTGACCGCCGGCGACAGCGCGCGGATGGCGATGTCCACGAGCAGGCGCAACGCGTAGGCGGGGTCGCCCACGAGGATCGGCCCGGTGCCGACCACGATCGCCCGGCGCGCCCGGTCTTCCGGTACGAGCCCATCGCCGCCCTCGATGGTCACGAGCGGTTCGCCGGACAGCACCGATTCGCCGACGGCGCGAGGAATCCGCAGGACGGCCTGGCGCGCGCGCCCCAGCTCCACCAGCGCGGCCTCATTGACGGCCAGCAGGTACGCGGGCCGACCGGCGTGCCGGATCACCTGCGCCGGCGGTGCGTCGGCCGCTGTCGCGGCGGCGCCCGCGCCATCGCCGCCGGGTTCGTAGACCGCACTGATCGCCTCACGTCCCTGGCGGCCGAGGTCGCCCAGCACGGTGTCGATCGACATCCCCTGGATCACGGGCACCAAGCGCAGCAGCATGACGATGCTCCCGAGCAGCCAGCCGAACGACACCCAGACGACCACCGCGCTGACCCCCTCCGTGCCCGCCAGGTCCACGACCGGGATCGCCAGCACCGTGTAGAGGAAGGTCCCCGTGAAGACGCCGAGCGCGTGCGCCAGCAGCTGCGTGCCCCCGCGCGCGCGCATCAGCCAGGGGCCGTAGATGGTGGCGCCGAACTGCAGCGCGACGAGCGCCAGCGAGAGCACGACCCCGGTGAAGGCCAGCATACCGGTGGCGACGGCCGTGAGCAGCGCCAGGGCGCTGGGCGAGCTGATCATCGAGACGGGCAGCCAGGACGCGTTCGCGCTGACGACCGGCGCCAGCACGCCGAGCCCCAGCGCGATGGCGACGTACACGAGGGGCGGCACCCAGATCTTCGGCGCCGCCTGCCGACGGGCCCGCTTGACGAGCACCGCGCGGTCAAGCCGGCGTTCCAGCCGCGAGCGTCCCAGCCGAACGCCGACACGAGTGGTCATCCCGCACTCTCACGTGGGTGACGAGATCGGCCCCACGTGGCGCCGGTGCCAGGCGGAGTCGACGCGATGGGCGAGCCCGGCTACTTGGTCTCCGTGCTCAGCAGCTTCTTCGCCGTGTCGAGCTGGTGCTCGAGCTGGGTGATGACCTGGCTCAGCACCGCCTTCGCCTTCTGGTCCTCGACCTGCGGCAGGATCTGCTTGAGGATCGGCAGGGCGTTCTCGCGACCCTGGATGACGGTCGTCAGGTACTGGTGATCGAACTCCTTGCCCTTGAGGTTGCGCAGCTCGTTCATCGTCGCGTTCTGGGCCGTCATGTTCTCCCGGTCGCGGTCGTTGATCGGCATCGGCTCGACCAGGGTGATCGACTCCTTCTTGGCGACCGCCTTGACCCGCTGCTCGCCCTGGCGATGGAACTGCGCCACCTGCTTGGCAAAGGCCTTCACCTTCGGCGATGACCCGTTGGTCTGGGCCAGCTTGCCGAGCTCCATCCCCGCCTTGTGCAGGCGGTCGAGCCGCGAGAGCACCTGCTGGGGGGTGTTGAAGCCGGCCGGCTGCGCGGACCCGACCGCCGCCACCATGCCGACGAGGAGCACCGTCCCGACCAGCGCTGGAATTCTGTATGCCTTCATCTCGAACCTCCTCCGCCCACCCCCTGCTGGATGTCTCGATGTCGCGATCGGCCCGGGCGTTGCTCCCATTCGCCGTCGCAGCGGCGGTTTCCGCTCCGGGCGCACCGCCTACCGAAAAGCGGTGCGGCGGCCCCGAGCGGCTCTTGCGCGGCACCCCGACTAAGCAGCTCCTCGTCGAGGAAGGCGCGCTCGTCAAGCCGGGGCAGGTCCTGGTGCGGCTGGACACGGTCACGCTGGACGCGGAGCTGGCCGAGGCCCAGGCGAGCGTCGCGGCCGCGCAGGAGCACCTGGCGTTCTCGCGGGCCGCCATCATCAAGCAGAAGAGCGAGATCGAGCTCTCCCGGATCGAGGTCGAGCGCGCCCAGAAGCTCGTCCGGGAAGGCGCCGGCTCGCAGCGGGACCTGGACGTCCGCAAGACGAAGCTGGAGACGACCACGGCCACCCTCGCGGAGGCGCGCGCGATGCTGCAGACCGCCGAGAAGAAGGTCGAGGTCGCCCAGGCCAACGCGGCGACGATCCAGACGCGCATCGACGACGCGACGCTCAGGTCCCCGGTCACCGGGCGGGTCCTCTACCGGCTGGCCGAGGCCGGCGAGGTCCTCGCGCCCGGCGGCAAGGCGCTGACGCTGGTATACCTGTCGGATGTGTACATGGAGATCTTCCCGCCCTCGGCCGAGGCGGCCAGGACGAGGATCGGCGCCGAGGCGCGGATCACGCTCGACTTCGATCCCAGCCGCGCGGCCGCCGGCTCCGTCAGCTTCGTCTCCCCGGAGGCGCAGTTCACGCCCAAGCAGGTCGAGACGGCCAGCGAGCGTGAGAAGCTGATGTTCCGGGTCAAGATCCAGGTGCCCAAGGAGCTGGCCACCCAGTACCTCGAGCGGATCAAGACGGGTGTCCGGGGCGTCGGGTACGTCAAGGTGAACCCGGCCGCGGTCTGGCCGGACCGGCTGCAGCACCTCCTCCCGCCCCGGCCCCCGGCCCGCTGACCGCGCGACCTTGGAGAGGTAGTCCCAGTGTCCACGAACCGGACCTGCTCATCCTCGACGAGCCCACGACCGGCGTCGATCCGCTCTCCCGCCGGCAGTTCTGGTCGCTCATCGACGACATCCGCGCCGATCGCCCGGGCATGAGCGTCGTCATCTCCACCGCCTACATGGACGAGGCGCAGCAGTGGGACTGGATCGTGGCGATGGACGCGGGGCGCGTGCTGGCGACGGGAACCCCCGCGGAGCTGATGCAGCGGACGGGCACGCAGGATCTGGAGCGCTGCTTCATCGCCCTGTTGCCGGAAGAGAAGCGCATGGGCCACACGGAGCTCACGATCCCGCCGCGGCCGCCGGGCCAGGCGGAGCTCGCGATCGAAGCCCAGGGCCTGACGTGCCGCTTCGGCGCCTTCACCGCGGTCGACCACGTCACCCTGTCCATCGAGCGCGGCGAGATCTTCGGCTTCCTCGGCTCCAACGGCTGCGGCAAGTCGACGACCATGAAGATGCTGACCGGGCTCCTGCCGCCCACCGAAGGGAGCGCGACGATCTTCGGCAGCTCCGTCGAGGCCGGGAGCATGGAGGTGCGCAAGAACCTCGGCTACATGACCCAGGCGTTCTCGCTCTACGGCGAGCTGACCATTCGCCAGAACCTGGTCTTGCACGCGCGCCTGTATCACCTCCCGCCGGAGAAGGCGAAGGCGCGCATCGGGGAGCTGGTCGAGCGGTTCGGGCTGGGTGCGCACGTAGTACACCGCCGACATCGAAGAGCGGTTCATGTACAACCCGACCTTCGAGAGCGTCTACTCGATCGTGCCGAGCGTCCCGGCCCTGCTGCTGCTCCTGATCCCGGCGATCCTGATGACGGTCAGCATCGTGCGCGAGAAGGAGCTGGGCTCGATGATCAACTTCTACGTCACGCCCACCGGGCGGCTGGAGTACCTGCTCGGGAAGCAGCTCCCCTACATCGCGATCGGCATGCTCAATTTCTTCATCCTGACGCTCCTGTCGCTGATCGTCTTCGGCGTGTCGATCAAGGGCAGCTTCGTGATGCTGACGCTCTGCACCTTGCTGTACGTGACGGCCACGACCGGTATCGGCATGGTCACCTCGACCTTCACCAGCAGCCAGGTCGCGGCCGTCTTCGCCACGGCGATCCTCACCATCGTGCCGACCATCCAGTTCTCCGGCTTCCTGCAGCCGGTCTCGACGGCCTCGTGATCCTCGTCGCGACCGGGGCCTCGCTCCTCTTGATCGTACAGATGGCGCTGAAGGTGCCGTTCGCGGGCTCGGTCGCGCTGTGGTTCGGCGGCGTCGTGCTCTACCTGTTCTTCGCGACGGCGCTCGGGATCTTCCTGGGGACGATCTCACGGTCGATGGCGCAGTTCGCCCTCTTGATCATCCTGGTGATCCTCGTGCTGATGCTCCTCTCGGGCGGGAGCACCCCCGTCGAGAGCCAGCCGAAGTGGCTGCAGTACGTCACGTATCTCCTGCCGGCGCGGCACTTCGTCAGCTTCTCGCAGGTGATCATCTACCGCGGCGGCGGCCTGAGCGCGGTCTGGCTTCAGTACCTGATGGTGGCCGCGATCGGCCTCGGGTTCTTCGCGTACAGCCTGACGGCCTTCCGGAGATCGATCGCGGTCACCAAGTAGGTCAGCGCATGTCCGGCGGCTGTCCGGTCGACGCGAGGACGCTGCTCCAGAGCTCGCCCTCCGGGTCGATCTTCTTGCGCGCGGACACGGCGAGCGGGATGGGCACGTGGGTGAAGCGGTGGTTCCAGAAGCTGACGACCATGTTCGTCCGCCCGCACAGGCCCGCGTGCACCGCGCCCTGGCCGAGGAGCAGGCAGAAGGCCGAGTCGTGCGGCGTCGCCGGCACGCTCCTCGTGGCGTAGCTGGGGTCGATGTACCTGAGATTCGCCTCCACGCCGACCTTCTTGAAGTGCGCCCGGATCGCGTCGCGCAGGAAGACCCCGACGTCGCCGTACTTGACGTTGCCCGACGCATCCCGCTCGCCCGTCGGCGCCATGACGTGGTGGGCGGCGCCTTCGGCCACGACGACCACCGCGTGGCCCCGCCGTTCGACGCGCCGCTGCAGCGCGGCCAGGAAGCCCGCGAGCGCGAAGGGGACCTCGGGGACCAGGCAGAAGCTCACCTGGCTGTTGGCCAGGACCGAGTAGGCCGCGATGAACCCGGAGTCGCGGCCCATGAGCTTCACCAGGCCGATCCCGTGGCGCGCGGCCTCCGCCTCCGTGTTGGCCGCATAGGTCGCGCGCCGGGCCTCGGTGACCGCGGTCTCGAAGCCGAAGGTCCGCTGGACGAAGGAGATGTCGTTGTCGATGGTCTTCGGGACGCCGATGACGCTGATCGGGTGGCCGCGGCGGGCCGCCTCGGCGCTGATCGCCTGCGCGCCGCGCTGGGTCCCGTCGCCGCCGATGGTGAAGAGCACGCCGATGTTCAGGGCGACCAGGGTCTCGACCATCGCGGCGGGGTCCTGGGGCCCCCGCGAGGAGCCCAGGATGGTGCCCCCGAGCTCGTTGATCCGCGCGACCGCGTCGGGCGTGAGGTCGAGGGGCTCGTGCCCGTGCCGGCGCACGAGGCCCTCGTAGCCGAAGCGGAACCCGTGCACCTTCTTCACGCCGTAGTGGTGGTGCAGGCTCAGGACGATCGCGCGGATCACGTCGTTCAGCCCGGGACACAGGCCCCCGCAGGTCACGATCCCGCAGGCGATCCGCGCCGGGTCGAAGAAGAGCTTCTCCCGCGGGCCGGCCGACTCCATCGCGGGGGGCTCCACGCCCCGGTCCAGCCAGGGCTTCAGCTCATTGAGGCTCGCGTGGTAGAGCACCCGCTCGTCGTCCCGGGTGAAGCGCACGCCGGACATCGGCGACGGGATGCGGCGCTCCCCGAGCCGCGCCACGGTGAAATCGAGATCCTCGTCACGCATCTGGGTCTCCCTCCGTCGAGGCTTAAGGCGGGTGCGCGGGCGTGCAAGTCAAACCAGCCCCCGGCGGCGACTTGCGCCGGCCCGCGGTGACGCCACTCAAGGACCACGATTACGAGGTTCGTCATGGACTATCTGAAGATTCCGAACGTGTCCGCGCCCGCGTCGCGT
Organism: Polyangia bacterium; assembly: GCA_036504295.1. Classification (GTDB taxonomy): domain Bacteria; phylum Myxococcota_A; class Polyangia; order JACRCY01; family JACRCY01; genus DASXVK01. The sequence continues at coordinate 20,910 of DASXVK010000055.1, read as the reverse complement.
CTCGGCCTCGGCACCTGGGCCATGGGTGGCTTTCAGTGGGGCGGCACCGACGACGCGGTCTCGGTCCGCACCATTCACACGGCGCTCGATCAGGGCATCTCGCTCATCGACACCGCGCCGGCCTACGGCTTCGGACACGCCGAGGCCGTCGTCGGCCGCGCGCTCGCCGAGCACGGGCGGCGGGACCAGGTCGTCATCGCCACCAAGGTCGGGCTCGAACGGCGCGGCGACGTGCTCTATCGCAACTCGACGCCCGCCCAGATCGCGAGCGAGGTCGACACCTCGCTGCGCCTGCTGCGGACCGACTACATCGACCTGTACCTGGTGCACTGGCCCGACCCGGCCGTACCCGTCGAGGAGAGCGCGCGCGCCCTGCTGGCGGTGCAGCAGGCGGGCAAGGTCCGCGCGCTCGGCGTCTCGAACTACTCGGTCGCGGAGATGGAGCGCTTTCACCGGGTCGCGCCGCTGGCGGCGGTGCAGCCGCCCCACAACCTCTTCGAGCGGCAGCCGGAGCAGGACGTGTTGCCCTGGGCGCGGGCCCACGGGCTCGTCGCCCTCACCTACGGCAGTCTGTGCCGCGGGCTGCTGACCGGCACCATCGGCGCCGACACCCGCTTCCCGGCCGACGACCTGCGGCGCGGCGATCCCAAGTTCCAGCCGCCCCGGTTTCAGCAGTACCTCCAGGCGGTGCAGCTCCTGGACCGCTACGCGCGCACGCGCTACCAGCGCAGCGTCCTCCACCTCGCGCTGCGCTGGTGCCTCGACGCGCCGAACACCATCCCGCTCTGGGGCGCGCGCCAGCCGCAGGAGCTCGATCCGCTCCCGGAGCTCATGGGCTGGGACCTCGACGAGGAGGCGATGCGCTACGTCGACGAGGTGCTGCGCGAGGCCATCAAGGCCCCGGTCGGCCCGGAGTTCATGGCGCCCGGCCCGCGGCCCGAGACCGTCCCGTCGCCCAGCCCGGCGCCCGCGCAGTGGGAGTAGCCGCCCCGGAGCGGGGCGGACCATCTCACGAGGCCTGCGCCAGCGTCAGGATCTCCAGGCGGTGGTTGGCGTGCGGGCTGCCCGGCAGCGGCCCCTGGACGAGCAGGGCCACGCGGCCGGGCAGCTCCTGGGCCCGCACCCAGTCGCGCGTGAAGGCCGTCCAGTCCGCCGGGAGCCGCGGCGTGAGGACCGGCTCGACGCCGTAGGTGAGCTGCAGGTGGCGCACGGCCCGGGCCTGGTCGGTGGGCGCCGCGATCCAGCTCGGGAGGTGGAACCGGGCAATGGCGCGCGCCGTGGCGCCGCTGCGCGTCGAAACCACGACCGCGGCCAGCGACGACGCGGCGATCACCGCCTCGACGCTGAGCGAGAGGAGGTCCGCCGTGCTGTACTCGCTGTGGCGCGGCAGGGTCTTGAGCCGCTCCCAGAGATCGGCCCGGGCCCGGTGCGGCTCGGTCGCGGCGCTGATGCGCGCCAGCATCGCGACCGCCTCCACGGGGAACTCGCCCGCGGCCGACTCGCCGGAGAGCATGACGCAGTCGGTGCCGTCCAGCACGGCGTTCGCCACGTCCGTCGCCTCCGCGCGCGTGGGCTGGCGGCTGTGGGTCATCGACTCGAGCATCTGGGTGGCGACGATCACCGGCTTCCCGCGGCGCCCCGCCTGCCGCACGAGCGACTTCTGCAGGATCGCGATGCGCTCGACGGGCACCTCCACCCCCAGGTCGCCGCGGGCCACCATGATGCCGTCGGCGGCGGCCAGGATGTCGTCGATCCGCTCCAGCGCCCCCGCGCGCTCGATCTTGGCCAGGATGAGCGGGTCGCCGCCGAAGGCGCGGGCGGCCTCGCGCACGGCCCGGAGGTCGGCCCCGGACTCGACGAACGACTGGCTCACGGCGTCCACGCCGTGCGCCAGCGCGAACCGGAGGCACTCGCGGTCGCGCTCCGTGAACGCCGAGATGCCCAGATCGATGCCCGGCAGGTTCAGCCCCTTGCGGGACCGCAGCTCGCCGCCGGTGAGCACGCGGCAGTGCACGTCCGGGCCGTCCACCCGCTCGACGCTGAGCTGGATGATGCCGTCGTTGAGGAACAGCCGGTCGCCCGGTTTGACGACCTGGGGCAGCCGGGCAAAGCTCATCGAGGCGCGGCGGGCGTCCCCGACGATGTCGCGGGCGGTCAGGGTGAACGTCCCGCCCGGGACGACCTGGACGGGCTCCTCGGCCAGCTTGCCGATGCGCATCTTGGGGCCCGGCAGGTCGGCCATCACCGCGAGCTCGCGGCCGGCGGCCCTGGCGGCGGCCCGCAGGCGCTCGATGCGCCCCGCGTGCTCGTCGAACGTGCCGTGCGAGAAGTTCAGGCGCGCGACGCTCATCCCCGCGTGGATCATCTGTTCCAGGATGGCCGGGACGTCGCAGGCCGGTCCGATGGTGGCGACGATCTTCGTCTTGTGCGGTCGGAGTGACATGTTGCCGGGATGCCGGGTGAAGGCGGGTGGGTGCATGGCGAGCGCCCGGCCGTACCCGCATGACTGGTCGGGCCTCTCCCTTCAGGGCTGGCTCCGGTTGGCCCGCGCCCGCTCGAGCCAGCGCGCGAGGTAGGGCGACTCCGCGACGACCTCCAGGTCGAGCTCGGCGAGGATCGTCATGCAGTCACCCCGGACCACCGTGCCCGCCCGCAGCACCAGGCGCCGGGCCGAGGAGTCGCGACACCGTGCGAGCACGTCCCGCAGCGCGTCCCCATCCAGCAACCCCTCGACGACCGCGGTTGTCGCTTCGACGGCCACGCGGAAGACCATGTGCGACTCCTCTTCTTCGCTGCCCGAGGATCCGCTCAAGCATGGGGCGTGCCGCGCCCAAATGCCGGATTTCACGAGGTAATAGATCGTGGTGACAACATGTCGCTGGCAACTCTCGGTCATTCGCAATATGTTGTCACCTGGCTGCGGCCTGAGGCGCTGTGGCCTGGGAGGTGGACATGGGAGTGTCGCCCATCGAGCTCGCCCTGGCCGTGTCCGCGCAGCCGCTGTCGGTGGACACGCTCGTCGAGTGGGGCCTGGCGCGCCCGAGCGAGCTCCTCGCCTGGCTCGACGCGGCCCGGGCGCACCAGGTGGTCGCGGAGCGCGAGTCCGCGGGACCGGGCCACTTGCGGCTGAGCGATGAGGCGCGCGCGCGCGCGCTGGCCGGCGCGACCGCCGAGGATTTCGGCGTCCTCGTGCGCCAGCCCGCGCTCGTCCCCGAGCTGCTCGGCACGGCGCGGCGCGAGGCCTCGAACCGCGGCGCGCGGATGGCCGCCGAGCTGTACCGCGCGGTGTTCGCGTCGGTGCCGCCCGCGGCCTTCCCGGGGGGCCCCGCGGGCTTCGTCGCCGCCGTCGTGGAGAGCGTGCAGCTCTACCGCGGCATGTACGTGGTGCTCGGCGACGTCCTGGATCGCGCGATCACCCTGGCGACCGAGCGCGGCGATCTCGCCGCGCAGGCGCGGCTGCTCGCCGCGCGCGCGCTGAGCGCGGTGCACGGCCAGCACCCGGAGGAGGGTCAGGCGCTGCTCGCCCGGGCCCGCGAGGCCGGTGAGGCCGTCGGCGGGACCGTGCGCACCGACGTGCTCATCTACACCGCGATCAGCCTGGTGTTCGCCGGCCGCCTGCGCGAGGGCATCGCGGCGTTCGAGACCCTGCTCGGCGACGTGCCCGAGGACCTGCTCGCCGCGGAGAAGCGGCCGCTCGTCGATCCGGAGCCGGACAGCTCGACGCCCGGGGCGGCGCAGGTCATCCTCGCCATGGCCTACGCGCAGGCGGGCCAGCACCCGCGGGCCGTCGAGCTCCTGCATCAGCTGCTCGCCCTGGGCGAGCGACTGAGCCGGCCCAAGATGATCGAGGAGGCGAAGCTCTTCCTGGGGCTGGTGCACGCGCTGCGCGGCGAGCACGAGGCGGCCCTCGAGTTCGTGGAGGCCGCCTTCGCCCGCTTCGGCGCCGGGGACGACGAACCGGGCTACGGCTGGTTCGCCGGCCTCGCGCTCGCGCTGGTGCGCGCGTCCCAGGGTCGCCTCCCCGAGGCCCGCGCCGCGCTCGATGCCGGGGCGCGGGCGTGGCAGCGCGCCGGCTCGCCGCCCGTGGGCGACGGGCCGTACGAGATCTTCGAGCAGCTCGAAGCCGCGGGCGAGGCGCCGCCGGCCGCGATCGACGTGATCGCGGAGGCCGAGCGGGCCGTGCGCATGCCGCTCGCCCACCCCGCCGGGCTCGGGCACCGGTTCCTGGCCGCACGGCTGGCGCGCGCGGCCCGGAGCGACGAGGAGCTGGCGGCGGCGGCGGCGCGGTTCGAGACCGCGATCGGGCTGCTGCGCGAGGTCGGCGCGACCTACGACCTCGCGCGGGCGTGCACCGAGGCGGCGGCGCTCGCCGAGCGGCGCGGCCGACCCGACGAGGCGCGCCGCTGGCGCGGCGACGCCGCGAAGGCCTGCCCCTCGCCCCGCAGCAGCTCGTCGCTGGAGGCCGCCCGCCTGCGCTCGGTGGTGCTCGACCTCGGGCGCCTGCCGCTCGGCGGGCGCGGCGAGGGCCTGTGGGGCGAGATCGCCGCCCGGCTGTGCGAGGGGCTGGGCGCCGAACGCTGCGCCCTGGTGGAGCTCGCGCCCGCGCCGCGGCTGCTCGCCGCGCGCGGCGGCACCCGCGCGTGGCAGGAGGAGATCCTGGCCCGCGTGGCGCAGACGGCGTCCCCCGCCCCGCAGGTGACGCCGCTCGCGACCGGCCAGCTCGTCCTCGTGCCGTTCGCGGCGCCCGACCTCGAGCGGCGCGGCTTCGTCGCGCTGGAGAACGTCTACGCCGCGCCCGCGGTGGGCGCGCGCGACGGCGAGCTGCTCGAGTCCCTGGGGGTGCAGCTCGGGGTGCTGCTCGGCAACGTCACGCTGTGGCAGGAGCTCGCGCGGGCGCGCGAGCGGCTCGAGCAGGAGAACCGCTACTTCCGCGAGAGCGTCCCGGCGGCGACGGCGGGCTCGCAGATGGTCGCGCACTCGCCGGCGATGCGCGGGGTGCTGGGGCTCATCGCCCGGGTGGCGCCCTCGAGCACGGCGGTGCTGATCACCGGGGAGACCGGGGTGGGCAAGGAGCTGGTGGCCCACGAGATCCACCACCAGAGCCCGCGGCGCAACGGGCCGTTCATCGCCGTGCACATCGCGTCGCTCGCGCCCGGGCTGGTGGCGAGCGGGCTCTTCGGCCACGAGCGCGGCGCGTTCACCGGGGCGACCGAGCAGGCCAAGGGCCGCTTCGAGCTCGCCGACGGCGGCACGCTGCTGCTCGACGAGGTGGGCGAGCTGTCCCTGGAGGACCAGGTCAAGCTCCTGCGGGTGCTGCAGGAGGGCACCTTCGAGCGCGTCGGCGGAGCGCGGCCCCTGCGGTCGGACTTCCGGCTCCTGGCCGCGACCAACCGCGACCTCACGGCCGAGGTGCGCGCGGGCCGTTTCCGCGAGGACCTCTACTTCCGGCTGTGCGCGTTCCCCCTCCGGGTGCCGCCGCTGCGGGAGCGGCGCGAGGAGATCCCCACGCTCGCGCTCTACTTCATGGAGCGCGTGGCGCGCCAGCTCGGCGTGCGCTTCGAAGGGATCGGGGAAGCGGACATGGAGCGGCTTTGCACCTGGGACTGGCCCGGCAACGTGCGCGAGCTCGCGCACGTGATCGAGCGGGCCGCGCTCCTGTCCGAGCCGCCCCGGCTGCGCATCCCGCCGCTCGAGGGCGGGCTCACGCGTCCGTCGCCGGTCGCGCCCAAGGCGGTCGCGCCCGAGGGCTCCTGGGTGACGCTGGCCGAAGCCGAGCGCCGCTACATCGGCCGGGTGCTCGAGCACACCTCCGGGCGCGTGACCGGCGCGGGCGGCGCGGCCGAGATCCTGGCGCTCAAGCCCTCCACCCTCAACTTCCGGATCCGCAAGCTCGGCCTCACCGACCTGCTCGACACGGTCCGCTCGCGCCGGCCGCCGCGCCACCGCGCCGGCTGAGGCGAGCCGCACTTCCGCTCACAATTAGTTGCCATTCGCGACGGGCTGCTGGCAATTCCTGGTCAGGGCCAGCGCCAACGGTCTGAATTCCTGAGAATCTCATGCTGGAACGCGGCCTGCAGAACGCTGGGTCCGAAGCGCCCGCCGATGAACGGCGAAGCCAAGGAGCCGGCGATGCAGACCGCCACCGCAGAGCTACCGCACTTCACCACCGAGGTTGAGATCGAACGCTACACGTCGATCGCGCAGGTCCCGCTCGCGATCTGGGAGCGGTTCGCGTCCCGGGCGGCCGTCGGCCTGGAGGCCGCCCACCTGCGCGCGCTGGAGGCCTCGCGCATCAACGATCTGCGGCCCTACTACCTGATCGGGTTCGCGGCGGGTGAGCCGGTGGGGATCGCCTATTGCTTCGCGATGGACATGGACCTCACGAAGCTCGTCACGGAGGATCCCCCGGAGGTGATCGCCGCCGTGAAGACCTGGAAGCCCGGCTTCATGGACCTGCGCCTGATCGAGGTGGGCCACCTCGCGTCGCTGGGGACGACCATCGCGGCGGCGCCCGCGGCCCAGGACGCGTTCCTGCGCGCGCTCGCCGCCGAGGTGGAGGTGATCGCGCGCCTGGAGGACGCCGATCTCGGCGTCATTCGCGACGTCGCGGCCGCACGCTACGACGACTTCCGGGTCCTCGAGGAGGACGGCTACCGGCCGGCCCCGGGCTTCGCGATCGCGCGCCTGCAGCTCGGCTGGCCCAGCTTCGACGGCTACCTCGCCGCGCTCAAGAGCAAGACGCGCGCGAACGTCCGCCGCAAGCAGGCCGCGCTCCAGGCGCCGGGGATCGCGGTCGAGGTCATCGAGGACTATGCGCCCTACGCGCAGCGGCTGGCGGAGCTGTGGGGGCAGGTGGCGCGGCGGCACGGCGAGTACGAGCACGAGCGCCTGACCCCGGCCTGGTTCGAGGCCATGGCGCGCCACCTCGCCGGGCGCAGCCACGTCCTCGCCATCAAGCGCCACGGGACGATCGTCGCCTTCGGGCTGGCCCTGATCGGCGATGAGGACTACTTCGGCGCGGCGGAGGGCCTGGACGACGCCGTGCGCGACTCGTACGAGCTCTACGCGAACCTGTTCTTCGAGACGATCCGGGTGGCCTGCGCGCTGGGCAAGAAGACCCTGAACCTCGGCATCACCACCTACGATTTCAAGGCCTCCCTCGGGGCGGAGCTCGAGCCCTGCGTCTACTTCGTCAAGGCGTTCAAGCAGCCCGAGTACAGCGCCGCGTACGCCGACCTGTTCCGCAAGGGCATCAAGCCGCCCGCGAACCACCACCGCGCGTTCGGCGCGCGGGACGTCTCCCGCCGGGTGCAGCCCCGCGACGTCGAGGCGCTCTTCCGCGCCCACGACGACCCGCGCGATCCCTTCGTCAAGCAGGTGCAGTACGTCCGCGCCGACGCGGCGCGGGCCGCCGGCCTCTACGCCTTCTGCCCGGTCTTCGAGAGCGCGCAGGAGCCCGTGGTCCAGCACGGGGGGCGCGAGGTCATCATGCTGGGGACGAACTCGTACCTGGGCCTCGCGACGCATCCCCGGGTCAAGGCCGCCGCGATCGCCGCCGTCGACGAGTACGGCAGCGGGTGCTCGGGCTCGCCGATGTTGAACGGCACGCTCGATCTCCACCAGCGGCTCATCCGGCAGCTCGCGAGGTTCATGCACAAGCCGGACGCGCTGGTCTGCTCGACGGGCTATCAGACCAACGTGGGCGTGGTCTCGACGCTCGTCGGCCCCGGCGACGTGGTCCTCATGGACGAGCGCAACCACGCGAGCCTCATCGACGGCGCGCGCCTCGCGCGCGCCACGCTCGTGCGCTACCGGCACGCCGACCCCGCCGCGCTCGAGGCGGAGCTGCAGCGGCACGCGCCCGCCGCCACGCTCGTCGTGACCGATTCGCTCTTCAGCATGGAGGGGACGGTCATCGACCTGCCGGCGGTCGTGCGCCTCGTGAAGAAGCACCACGCCCGCCTGATGCTGGACGAATCGCACGCCATCGGCGTGATGGGCCCCACCGGCCGCGGCGTCGCCGAGCACTACGGCCTGCTCGCCGAGGTCGACCTCGTCATGGGCACGCTCAGCAAGTCGCTCGCGTCGATCGGCGGCTTCGTCGCCGGCGAGCGCAAGATCATCGACACGCTCAAGCACACCGCCCGCGCGCACCTCTTCTCGGCGAGCCTGCCGCCCGCGGCCGTCGCCGCGGCCCTCGAGGCGCTCACGCTCATCGACGAGGAGCCCGCGCGCCGCGCGCGGCTCCTGGCCAACGCCCGCTTCCTCGCGCAGGGCCTGCGCCGCCTCGGCTACCAGGCGAGCTACCACGGCAACGGCATCGTCCCCGTCTTCTGCGGCAACGAGCTGCTCGCGCTCGCCGCCTTCCACCGGCTGCTGGAGGAGGGCGTGTTCGTCAACCCCGTCACCTATCCGGCGGTGCCCCGGCACCAGGAGATGCTGCGGCTCAGCCTGATGGCCACGCACGACGAGGCGATGCTGCGGCGCGCGCTGGACGTGTTCGCGCGGGCGCGGACCGCCACGTGGCCGGCCGCGACGCCGGCAGGAGGTCGCGATGCTGACCGCTGATGACTTCACCGCGCTGGTCGCGGCGGCGGCGCGGGCGCCCTCCGCGGACAACATGCAGGCCTGGGAGCTCGGCCGGCAGGCCGACGCGATCACGGTGTCCCTCGCGCGTGCGCGCGTCCTGCCGACCGACGTCGGCGGCATGTTCGGGTGGATCGGCCTCGGCGCCGCGGTCGAGAACCTCGTGATCGCGGCCGCGCGGCGCGGCTTCGCGGCGGCGGTCGAATACGACGACGGGGCGGCGGCCGCCGCGCGCCCGGCCCTGGTGCGCCTCGCGCCCGGCGGCGCGGACGATCCGCTGGGCGACTGGCTCGCGGACCGCGTCACGAACCGCGGTCCCTTCGAGGCGGCCCCGCTGAGCCCGCCGGTCTGCGCCGGGCTCACCGCCGCGGCGCAGGCGCTGGACGCCGGCGTCCACTGGGTCACGGACCCGCGCGGGCTCGCGTGCATGGCGGCGATGGACGCCAGCTCGACCTACATCCGGCTGGAGCACAAGCCGCTCCACGACGAGCTGTTCGACGTCCTGCGGTTCAGCCGTCGCGAGGTCGAGCGCACGCGCTTCGGCCTGGACTTCGCGAGCCTGGGGGTCCCCTTCGTCCTCGTCGGCCTGGCCCGCCTGCTGCGGCACTGGTCCGTCAACCGGCTCGTGAGCCGCCTCGGCCTCGGCCGCCTCGTCGCGAAGCTGCTCGCCGCCCGGCTGCGCACGGCCGGCGCCCTGTGCCTCATCACCGCCCGGCGCCCGGGTCCGGCGGGCTACATCGAGGCCGGGCGCGCCATGGAGCGGATCTGGCTCGCCGCGACCGCCGCGGGGCTGGGGGTGCAGCCGCACGGGGTGCTGCCGCAGTACCTCACCAAGCTCGAGGTCGAGCCCGAGACGTTCCTCCCCCACCATGCCGCGACGCTCCGGCGCCACCGTGAGCCGTTCTACACCCTGTTCCCGGGGGCGCGCGACGAGCGCCCCGCCATCGTCTTGCGGCTCGGTCGACCGCGGAGCGCGCCCGCGCGCCGCAGCGTCCGGCTGCGGCCCGAGCAGATCCTCCGACCGGAGCCTGCGACGAGGAAGGAGTCGTGACCATGAGCAAGCGAGTGCTGGTCGCCTACGGTTCGAAGTCGGGTTCGACGGCCGAGGTCGCCGACGCCATCGGCCGCGCCCTGGCGGGGGCCGGCGTCGTCGTCGAGGTCCGCCGCGCCGGCGCGGTGCGCTCGACGGCCGGCTACGACGCCGTCGTGCTCGGCGGCCCGCGGGTCTCATCGCTGTGGCACCCGGACGCCAGCGACTTCCTGGCCCGGCTCCACGCGGAGCTCGCCGGCAAGCCGGTCGCGTACTTCATCACCTCGATGACGCTGACGCGGAGCGTGGACGAGCGGGTCGGCTCCATCCCGATCATCCAGGATCCCGCCCATGCGCGTCCGGCCGAAGTGGAGGGGAAGCTCGGGTTCATGGAGAAGCAGAGCACGCCCGCGGCCTACCTGAAGCCCGTGCTGCAGCAGGCGCCGGACGTCGTCCCCGTCCAGGTGGCGTTCCTCGCCGGGAAGCTCGACTACGCCACGCTCGACTTCCTGTCGCGCGCGCTCTTCAAGGTCATCCTCCGCATGAAGCCGGCGGACCTGCGCAACTGGGCGCTCATCCGCTCGTGGGCGCGCGGGTTGCCGGAGGTGCTGCTCGGCGCGGCCGCGCCGTGCGGCCAGGCCCGGCGGGAGGCGGCGGCGTAGCGTCGGGCGAGCCAGCCATGCGCGTGCCGGCTGACTGAGGTACCCTGGACTGACTGCCGATTCGAGCGAGATGAACCGACCTCGCGGAGGTGCTCATGTCCACCTGCCGTCCCGTCCCTGCCAGCGTCGTGGTGCTGCCCGCCGTCATCCTGTTCCTGGCCGGTTGCTCGAGTCGCAGCGTCGCTCCGCCCCCACCGGACGCCGCTGCTTCCAGCTGCGCCGACGGGGTCAAGAACGGCACCGAGACGGACGTCGACTGCGGCGGCGGCGGCTGTCCGGCCTGCGCGAACACCCGGGCCTGCACGGCGGGGAGCGACTGCCAGAGCGGCGTGTGCACCAACCAGGTCTGCGTCGCTCCCGCGAGCTCGTGCGCCGACGGCGCGAGGAGCGGCACCGAGACCGACGTCGACTGCGGCGGCGGCGCCTGCCCGGCCTGCGCCAACGGCAAGTCCTGCACGGCGGGCACGGACTGCCAGAGCGGGCTCTGCGCCAGCCAGGTCTGCGCCGCGCCGCCGAGCTCCTGCGCCGATGGGGTCAAGAACGGCACGGAGACCGACGTCGACTGCGGCGGCGGCTGCCCGCCCTGTGGCGTCGGCCAGTTCTGCCACGTCGCCGCCGACTGCCAGGGCGGCCGCTGCCAGCTCGGCCTCTGCGCCGGCCCGCCGAGCACCTGCGGCGACCTCGTCGTCGACTACGCGCAGGGCGAGCAGTGCGACGACGGCATGCAGTGCGACGACGGGACGAGCTGCACCCTGCCCGCCGCCTGCGCCGGGATCGGGACCGGGGCGTGCCTCCCCCGCGGCGGCGACGGCTGCTCGGCGACCTGCCAGATCGAGACGGTCCCGACCTGCGGCAACGGCGTGGTGGATGTCGTGGCCGGCGAGCAGTGCGACGACGGCAAGCAGTGCGAGGACGGCTCGTCCTGCGTCTCGTCCGCTCAGTGCGCCGGCATCGGCGCGGGCACCTGCGCCCCCCGCGACGGCGACGGCTGCTCCGCCGCCTGCCACTTCGAGCTCGTCGGCCAGACCTGCGGCGACCAGGCCGTCCAGAGCCCCGAGGTCTGCGACCTGGGCACCGCGCGCAACGGCGACACCTGCGACCTCACCCTCACCCCGGCCTGCGCCTGCGGCTCGACCCCCTGTGGCTGCAACGCGACCTGCAACCTCACCGCCACCAGCTCGCTGTTCGCCGGGACGCCCCACGCCGCCGGCCGCGCCGACGGCGACCGCCTCACCCAGGCGCGCTTCGGCGGGGACGTGACGCTCGCCATCAGCGACACCCACCTCTTCGTCGCCGACTTCGTGAACAACGTCATCCGTCGCGTCGATCTGGCGAGCGGCGTCGTGCAGACCATCGCCGGCGATGCCGCCGGCGGGGCGGCGGGGTACGCCGACAACGCCGACGGCCTCGCCGCGCGCTTCAACTCCCCGCAGTCGATGACCACCGACGGGACCACCCTGTGGGTCGGCGACGAGGGCAATCACGTGGTCCGCGCCATCGCGCTCACCTCGCCGACCTTCGCCGTCACCACCGTCGCCGGCCAGCAGTGGAGCGGGAGCCCGAACACCGCCTGCCCGGACGCCGCCCAGCGCAGCGCCGGCCGCTGCTACCTCGACTCGGCCACGGCCTCGTCGGCGCTCTTCCACGGGCTGCGCGGGATCACCTACCACGGCGGCACGCTCTACCTCTGCGACGAGACCGCGGGGACCCTGCGCGCTTTGGTGCCCGGCGGGGGGGTCGCGACCGCCGCCGGCGTCGCGTACCAGAACGCCGCCGCCGTCGACGGAGTGGGCGCGGCGGGGCGGCTGGTGAGCCCGCGCTACATCGCCGCCGACGGCTCGGGGATGCTCTACCTGGCGGAGACGAACGGCTACCTCATCCGGTCGTTCAACCCCCGCACCGGCTACCTGGGGACCTTCGCCGGGACCGGCATCCAGGGCTACAGGGACGGGGTGGGCACCGCGGCGATCCTGCACCGCCCGCGCGGCATCACCTCCGACGGGACGAGCCTCTACTGGGTCGAGTTCAACGCCGGCACCATTCGCCAGGCCGAGCTCGCCACCGGGAAGGTCACCACCCTCGTCGGCACGCCGGCCAACGCCAACTGCCCCGCGCCTGGCCCCGTCACCTACGCCGAAGGCGTGGGGAACGCGGCGGTGCTCAACTGCCCGTACTCGGCGGTGTACCACTACCCCTCGCGGAGCCTCTTCTTCGCCGACGGCGGCAACGACGTCATCCGGCAGATTCGCTGACCACCCGCGTGCTTGACAGCATGGGACCCGAGCGGTCTCCTGCCTGTCATGTCGCTCGCCTTGACCAAGCTCTGGCTGTGGGGGCTGGCGTTCGGAGTCGTCACCTCGATACCGACCGGGCCGAGCGCGGTCCTCATGATGAACGCCGGGCTCCGCCGGGGCGCCCGCGCCGGCGGGGCGGTGCTCGGCGGCCTCGTGTGCATCCAGATCGGGTACATGATCCTGTTCTGGCTGGGGCTCGCGCCGCTGGTCCTGGGCATCACGTGGCTGCGCCTCAGCCTGTTTCTGCTCGGCGGAGTCCTCGTCGCCCTCCTGGGTGTCCGGGAAGCCTGGCGGGGGCGTCGCAGCGAGACCGGCCCGCAGCCGGCGATCGAGGCACCGAGGCACCAGGGCATCGCCGGCGATTTTCTGAGCGGCCTCGTGGTCGCCGCCACCAACCCCGGCGTCCTGCTCGTCCTCGCGGGCCTCGTGAGCGCTGCGTCGGAGACCTTCGGCGAGGCCTACCTGCGCCCACGCCTGTGGCACCTCTTCGTCGCCGTCGAAGTGGGCGTGGTCGCGTGGTTCGCGGTCCTCGTCGTGCTCGTCGTGCGCCTGGGCCGGCGCAGCCACACGTTCCGGCGGTGGCTCTCGCTCGTGGCCAGCACGGCCCTGATCGCCTTCGGCTGCTTCCTGATCTACAAGAGCGTGCGCGGCGTCCTGGCGGCGGTCTCCTGAGCGGCGCCGCGGCGGCCCTGGGCGGGGCTAGATCAGCGCATCCTTGTCGTACCCGAGTCGCACGAGCTCGATCTTCGCCGGATCCGCCGTGCCCAGGTGGTGCCGCGTGTCCGCCAGCGCGATGTGCTTGGCCGGCGGCGCCAGCGGCCGCGCCGCGCCGAAGAACGCCCGGCGCTTGGCCTCGATGATGCGCAGGCCCACCGAGTCGCACGCCACCGGGTCGAAGCCGACGATGAGGCCGTGGTATCTCCAGACGTACGTCGGACTGAAGCCGTGCGGCCCCACGCTGTGGAACTGCGGCGTGAGCATCACCAGCACGTTCAGCCGCGTCTTGCCCTTGACGATGGGCAGGCTCCACAGCCCGGCCAGGTCGGCGCAGGAGTCGTCGTGCCAGGACGCGGGGGTCGGGGAGAACACGATGTAGTTCTTGATGAGCGAGCCCACGCCGGACCAGAGGTGGGAGCGCATGGGACGGGCGTTGATCAGCGCGGTGGCGCGCTGGAACACCGGGTTGGCGAGCACGCCGCGGTCGTCGATGGCGACATCCTGCGCCTTGACGCCGACGTCCAGCACGCGCTGCTTGAGCGCCGACTCCACGGCCGGGGTGGTGGAGAGGTGAGCCCAGACGTTGGTCTTGATCCCGACCACGTCGCTGGGCCGGAGGAGGGTCCTCCAGGCGTCCAGGCCCCTCTTGCCGGTGAGCGCCGCCACCGCGGCGTCGAGCATCTTCAGGACGACGTCCTGCTTCGGCTTGCCCTTCCCGTCGAGGACCGTCGCGTCGCGAACGAGCACTACCTTCGTCCTGGCGGGGGCGGCGGCCTTCGCCTCCCGCGCGGCGAGGACTCCGCCCGGGAGCAGCGCGGCCCCGCCGAGCGCGGCGAGTGAGAGGTTGAACTGCCTGCGCGTCAGACCCTTCGTCCGGCGTGTGATCTCCCGCGCGGTGCCGGGGACCCGGCACCGCAGGGCGTTCGACTTCAGCGCCAGGACGATGAGGTCGAGCGGGCGCGCCAGCTCGACGTCCGCCGCCTCGGCCTTGTGGCGCTTGTGCGGGCGCGCCGGACTCCGCGGCCCCGGGTCGTGCGGCGCGAGGCCGAGCCACAGGCGGTAGGCCGCCGAGAAATCACGGCTGGCGAGCGCCGCCGCGGGCTCGCCCACGTCCAGTTCGAGACCATCCACCCTTACCTCGACGGGAACGGTCGTCTCGGGCGACTGCTGGTGACGCTCGTGCTCGAGGAGTGGCAGCTGCTCTCGCAGCCGCTCCTCTACTTGAGCCTCTACTTCAAGCGCCGCCGGGAGGACTACTACCGCGCCCTGAGCCGCGTCCGGACCGACGGCGACTGGGAGGGGTGGACGGCCTTCTTCCTCGAGGGCGTCGCGACCATTGCCGAGGAGGCGGTCCAGAGCGCCCGCGAGCTGTTCGCGCTGGTCAGCCGCGACCGGGCCCGGGTGCTCGCCGCCGGCGCGGCGTCCGTGGTCGCCGCGCGGCTCTTCGAGGCGCTGCCGCGCCATCCGGTGGTGACGATCGCCGGCACGGTGAGGCTGCTCGAGACGACCAAGCCGACCGCCGCGAAGGCCATCGCGCTCCTCGAGGAGGTCGGCGTCCTCACCGAGACGACCGGCCGCAAGCGCGACCGGACGTTCGGCTACGCGAAGTACCTCGAGCGCCTGCGGGTCGGCACCGAGCTCGAGGAGGGGCTCGGCGCTCGAGCCTTGGTTCGGCCGGCGGCACGTTACTGACGGGGGCGCTCCATCGCCGGCTCCTCGATGAGGCCGCCCGCTCTCGGCACCGCCGGTGAATCGCACGAGGTCCGCCTCATGGAGGACGCCACCGGCTTCGCCCAGCGCCGCCATCGGGGCGGCCATTGCCAACTCGGCCACGTCGCCGAGCTCGAGCCGCAGATCCGCCCGGGACCGGGCCATGGCCTGCAACACGTCGCCGAGCGGCGCCCCGCTGCGATGCGCCACGATGACCCAAAGGCGCCCCGCGGTCTCGGGGCGCGAGCCGGCGCGTGATACCTCGAGTTGATGGAGCGAGAGCGGCGCCCGTGCCCCGAGGAGACGCACCGCGGGCTGGAGATGCAGCGCTCGTTGGGGCAGAATGGCACGGCCATGACGCCGTACTGGCCGACGTCGTCGGCCGCGTCGCGTCCGCTCGCAGCGCCGCCTCGCCTCGGTGAACGTGGTCATGACGTCCACCTGCAGCCTGTGTAGACACAAGAGGAGCGGATCATGACCGAGCAGAAATGGGCGCGCTGGGGCGCGGCCAGCGGGTTCGCGGCCCTCGTTGCTGGTGCGGCGGGTGGTGCGCTGGAGCGTGGGTGGCCCAGCGGCAACGACCCTGGCGCCGTGGCGAGCTTCATCGCCGGACACCGGGCAGCGATCCTCGGACAGAGCATGCTGTTCATGCTCAGCTCGGCGTTCTACCTCTGGTTCCTGGGCTGCCTGCGCACCTTCCTCGCGCGGGCCGAGGGCAGCACGGGCCGCCTCTCCGGAGTGGCATTCGGCGCCGGCACTGTCTGGGTCGCCATCAGCATGATGGCACAGGCCTTCCAGGTCGGACAGACCATGGCGGCGCCGACCGGCGTTCAGCCCGTGATGATGTGGACGATGGCCGCGACCTTCGCCATCGCCACCCTCCCGTGCGCGGTGATGCTGGCGGCGGTCGCCACGGTGTCGTTCCGGCACGCGGCGTTCCCGCGATGGCTTGGCGGGATCTCGGTAGCTGCGGCGGTCGCGCAGCTGCTCCTCTGGAGCGGCGCGGTCGTGACCAGTGGTCCGCTCGCGCCCAACGGATGGCTCACCTACGTGCTCTACCCACTCTTCCTCCTTTGGCTCGTGCCGACAACGGCGGTGATGATCAAGCGGTCCGGGGCCGAGGGGACGGAGACCTGAGCATGCGCGGGAAGTTCCTGCGAGAGCTCGCCGCGCTTGGTCTACCGCGGGGCCCGGGACCGGAGCTGAAGGGCGCGCCGATCACGGTGGCCGACCTCGAGCCGCTGCCCGAGGCGGCCCAGCGCTACCTGCGCTTCATGGGCGTGGTCGGGCGGCCGCGCGACTGGTCGTTTCGACTAGGGTTCACCGGGCGCTTCAGGCGATCGGCCAAGGAGGCCTGGATGCGCTGCGAGGCCTGGCAGTACAACACGCGCCTGGCGCTCGCGCGCATCTTCTACATCCAGCTGCGTCTCTTCGGCGTTGTGCCGGTGCTCGGCCGCGACACCTACGCGGCCGGCCACGGCCGGATGCTGATCCGGCTGTGCGACCTCATGACCGTCGGGGACGGGCAGGGCGAGGCCTACGACATCGGGGAGCTGGTCACCTATCTGAACGATGGCGTCCTGATCGCCCCGACCATGCTTCTCGTGCCCGAGGTGCGCTGGCACGAGGTCGACCGCGACGCGTTCGACGTCGAGTTGATCGATCACGGCCGCACGGTCAAGGCGCGCGTGTTCCTCGACGAACGGGGCGCGCCCAAAGATTTCGCGACCACGGACCGCTTCATCGCGGACGCGAAGGACGCCACCAAGGTCACGCGCTGCAGATGGACTACCCCTGTTGGCGGCTGGCAGGACGTCGGCGACCGGCGCCTCCCGACGCGTGGGCAGGCGGTCTGGCACCTACCCGAAGGCGAGCTTCCCTACGCCGACTTCGTCTTCGAGCCGGCGACCCTCGTCTTCAACGTCGCGCCGGGCGAGTGAGCTGATTGCCAATCAGGTGGGGCTGGAAGAAGCGTTGACGATCACGGGCAGCTTGGACTTCCACTCGGCCCACGTCTTCGGGTTCGTCACCAGCTCGCACATGACGTGCGCGACGTTGGCCATGTTCGTGGCGCCGGGCGCGAAGAGGCCGTTCACGAGGCCCTCGTGCAGCGCGTACTCCGAGACCTCGCCCTCCAGGAGCGTGTCCGGTCGGACCACCGCCCACTGAACGAAAGCGTGGTTCGGGCCGATCTTCTCGAGCAGGAAGTCCGCCGCAACGCCCATGCCGCGGCGTCGAGCCTCTCGGTCGCGCCGGTGAACCGGCTGAGATCCGCCTGGTGGAGCATCCCACCCGCGGCGTCGAGCGCCGCCATCGGGGCGGCCGTCGCCGAGGCGGCCAGGCCACCGAGCTCGCGCCGCAGCTCCGCCCGCGACTCGGCCATGCTCGCCAGCACGGCCGGCAGCGACTGCCCGCTGCGGAGCGCGAGCTCCGGCAGAAGCGCGTCCTCGTTGAGCCACGCGCGCAGCAGCGCATGCTCCTCACGGGCCAGGCGTCGCTGCGCGGCCGTGTGCACGTCCGCGGGACGCGCGGGTTCTACGAAGGCCACGACTCTCTGGCGCTGGAGGTCCGGGGCGGGCGGGCGACGGTCGTCCATGGCTGTGCGTCGATTGATCCCATCTCGGGCGAGACCTTGTCAACATGGACGGGGCGGCCAGACGATGCTGGCGGGCTCACACCGCGCCCCTCACGGCCGCGGGGTCGCCTCCGCGTGCTGCTCGAGCGTGCGCATGATGATCGCGGTCAGGGTCAGGTGGGTGTTGCCGCGCCAGTGCTCGACCGCGCGGATGTAGCGGAGCTGGAGCCCCGTCGCCAGGTTCCGGAAGTCGGGCGTCTCCTCCTCGGGCGCCAGGGGGAGGTCCTCGACCAGCGGGATGTCTTCCTGGTTCTTGATCCGCCGCTGCAGGCTCTCGCCGGCGGCGCGCTCCGCGTCCTGCATCGTCCGCACCGCCTTGAAGTCCCGCGCGAACGCCGCCTCCGACACCCGGGGGTCGACCCCAGCGTCTTCTGCGTGAGCGACGCGGTCTCGTCCTTGAACAGGACACGCACCCTCACCGCGCCATCAGGTCCCAGCGGCCGGGCCTCATCTTGACGCGGCGGCCCATGTAGGTTATACATATGTTAGTACACTGGAGATGGCGACGATGCCCATGCGGAAGAAGCTCACGGCGATCGGCAACAGTCTGGGCGTGGTTATCGAGAAACCGATCCTCGAGTTGCTCGACATCGACCGCGACACCGAGCTGGAGATGCGGACCGACGGCAAGCTACTCATCATCGAGCCCGTACGGCAGCGCAGGAAGCGCGTGGCCGAGTCAGCGCGGCGTGTGATGGACGCCCACGATGAGACCTTTCGGAAGCTCGCGAAGTGAGCCCGGCGCCTGACTTCCTGTCGGTGGAAGAGGCGCTCTTCCTGCACGAGGAGCAGCTCGCCCGCTACGGCGGCGCCGGCGGCGTCAGGGATCTCGGCCTTCTCGAATCGGCGATGGCCACGCCACAGGCGACATTCGACGGCCGGTTCGTGCACGCGGATCTGTTCGCGATGGCCGCCGCGTACGCCTTTCACATCGCCCAGAATCAGCCCTTCGTCGACGGGAACAAGCGGACCGGACTCGCCGCGGCGCTGGTCTTCCTGGACTGTTCACGCGGCAGCCGACGGCGATGATCGCGTCGAGCTTGTAGACGCGCGTCTGGTAGCGCTTGCCGTCAGCGGCAGTTGTTTCCAAGACGGAAACAACTGCCCCCTCGGCGAGCTCTCCCGACGCGAAGATGCTCTTGAGGTGCTTGTTGATGGCCGGCACCTTGACCCCGAACAGCTCCGCCAGCGCCTTCTGCGTGAGCCACGCGGTCTCGTGCTTGAGAGGACCCGCACCCTCACCGCGCCATCGGGCGCGGCGTAGAGGAGGAACTCGCTGCCCGTCGAGGTAGCTGCTCGGCGCCGCGTCATGAACCCATACTGCACCCGTGTGCAGTAGGTGTCGAGGCTGCCGCTCCGCTCGAGCCGGCCCCGCCGCCGCCATCAGGCCTCGCGCTCGGCGCACTCCTCCCAGGTGCGGTCGGCCTCGACGCCGGCGAGGTTGAACCGCGCGCCCTGGTTGTCGGAGGGGTTGAGCCAGAGCATCCGCGTGAACGTCTTCGCCGCTTCGGGCAGGTCGCCGAGCCGCCAGCAGCAGAGGCCGACCCCCTGCAGACACCGCAGGAACGGCCGGTTGTCGATGAGCCCCCACGGCAGGACGCCGTCGAAGTCCGGGCCGAGGGTGAGCGCGCCGATGCTCGTCCCGAGCAGGTAGTGGCGCAGCGCCTGCTCCGGCTGGTGATCGAACCCGAAGTTGCCGAGGTGCGCGTGCGCGTCGAGGCACCGCAGGTCCTGCGCGAGCACGCCCATCAGCACGTCCCACGCCGCCCCCGGGTCGCCGGCGGCGCGGAGCTCGACCGCCTCGATGATCGGGTCCGTCTCGAAGTCGTCGGGATCTTCGCCCGGGAGGACCTGCTCCATCTCGAAGGCCGGCCGCGGGCCGCGCGCGACAATCGGCTTCGCCCAGTCGGGCAGCGGCTCCCCCTCTTCGCCCCAGTACTCCTCCGCGGGGTCCCAGTCGCCCTCGGGCCTGAGGCCGAGCGGCACGAGGCCCAGCGCCGGCATGTCGAGACGGCTGCTCTGCACCTTGCCGGAGAGGTACGGGTGGCCGGCGTGGGTCCACTGCTTCGTGGGGAGCACCGTGATGATCTCGCCGGGCACCTCGGAGCGCACCGCCGTGCGCAGCGTGATCTCCCGCGCGGTACCGGGGACCCGGCAGCGCAGGGAGCTCGACTTCACCGCCAGGACGACGAGATCGAGCGGCCGCGAGAGCGCGACGTCCGCCGCGTCGGCCTTGTGGCGCTTCTGCGGGCGTGCCGGACTCCGCGGACCCGCGTCGTGGGGCGCGAGGCCGAGCCACGTGCGGTAGGCCGCCGAGAAGCGCGCCCCGTCGGTGCCCGGGCTGAAGACGACCTCCGCGAAGCCGACCCGGTGGCGCTCGTCGCCCCGCCGGCAGGTCGCCTGGAGACCGGCGCGCGCGGTCCCCTCGTAGGCGATCGCCAGCACCTCCACGGGCTCGCCCATGACGAACGCGTCCGCGGGGAGCTTGACCTCGCGCGCGATCGCCCCGGCGAGCGCCCGCAGCGCGTCGTCGTCGCCGCGGGCGTCGCGGGTGAGCTGCGCCAGGAGCTGCGCGGGATCGGGCTCGCTCTTGGATCGGTGGGTCATCGTCGCGAGGCCTCCTCGTGCGCGTGCAGCCGCTCGATCAGCACAGTAGCCTTTTCAGAGCGACGAGCCCGCTCAGCGACAACCACGTCGCGCCCCGGAGGCACAGGCGCTCGGCCCAGCGCGACAACCGCCGTTGACGGCCGACAACGCATCCCCGCCCGCCGCGCGGGATGACAGGAACGTGGTGTCCGTTGGCACGATGTCTCGCACGATTGCTGTAGTCGTTCCCGCATCGAGGAGACGCAGAACGGCTATCAGTTCCTCCTTCGCGAGAAGTATCGGGCGCCTCATGTAGAGGTGGTCTCGGACTCGGTCAGCGAGTTGCCGCCCCGCGCTGCTGATAGGCAGTTGGACACGATCTCCTTGGTGGTCGAGAGGCAGTCGTGAGAAGTTCTCGCTGCCGGCTTGGTGAAGGGCGGCCTCGTAGGTGTACTTCCCCTTGTGCCCGCCCGGGACCCCACCAAACCGCAAGTGGTACCTGCAGAGGTCCGTCTTGCCATTGACGTCGGGCGCGTACCGAGTTGCAGGGGGTGTGGATCCCACCCTGCGCAGCGACGGCCTGATCGCGTGAGCAGGTGCAGGAGAACTTGAGTACGGGGCAGAGCCGTGCCATCGGAGAGGTGTTCTAGGCCCTTCGGTGGAGGATGCCCCGTGGCGACGATCATGATC
>DASXVK010000054.1:0-24261 GCA_036504295.1 Polyangia bacterium | reverse complement strand
CCACCCGGCCGCGGGCGTCGCGCACCGCCGGATCCGAGGCGACGGGGACGTCGCCCAGCCGTCGAACCAGGCGGCCGAGGAGCACGGGTCGAGGTGCTGGAGGCGGCGGTGCTTCCGGCCGTTTCCGAGGACGTAGACCAGCACGGCGCGGACTTCGCGCGGGCTCGCCAGGTCGCGACGATGGTAGCGCCCGTCCCACACGGGGCCGCGGCGCCCGAGCACGCGGTTGACGGCGCGAGCCGCGCGGATGGTGAGCCCCCGCGTGCCCGAGGACAGCGCGCGGGCGTCCATCGCCTCGATCACGAGGTGAACGTGGTCGTCCTGGACCGAGAAGTGCACGAGGCGGAAGCTCGGGCGCTGCGCGGCGACGAACGCGGCGCACAGCGCCGGGAAGACCTCCGGCCCGCGCAGGCCGGCGACGTCCGGCAGCGCCCGCAGCGTGAGGTGGACGGGCTGCCGACGGTCGTGCCACGGCCGTCGTCGGTGCAGCGTGCGCGGCCGCGGCCCCGGCTTCCGGCCGGCGCCCCGCCGCCGGCCGCCCCAGGTGGGCGCGGCGGGCAGCTCGAGCTGGCGTGGGCGGGGGGAGCGGCGCATCTTGATTAGGGCTATTGTAACCACGGGCGCCCTGGTAGTCAGGCCCGAAACAGCGGTTCCACGCACAGGAGAGACAGATCAGCCGCGGGCCGGGCCGGCGCTACAGCAGCACGCGGCACCCGCGGGCGGCGAGCTCGGGCAACCACGCCGGCAGCTCTCTGAGCACGTTCCAGCGCAGGTCGAGCTTCCGCAGCCGCGGCAGCTCGTGCAGCACCCCCGGGATGACCGCGAAGCGGTTGCCCCGCAGGTCGAGGCGAGTGAGGTTCTCGAGGGCGGCGACCGATTCGGGCAACGCGGCGAGGGCGTTGTTGCGCAGCGCCAGCTCGTCCAGGCGCGCGAGGCGGCCGATCGCGTCCGGGAGCGATGCCAGCTGCACGTTCTCGAGCCGCAGCTCTTCGAGGCTCGCGAGCGCGGCGATGGACGCCGGCAGCCGCTCGAGCGGGTTGTCGCCCAGGTTCAGGTAGCGCAGCCTCGCCAGGCGTTCGAAGACGGCGTCATCGAGGGCGCGCAGGCGATTGTCGTGGAGGTAGAGGTAGTCCGCGAGGCCGGTCAGGCGCGGGAACGACCGCGGCAGCTCCGTGAGCTGGTTGTGGCCGAGGTCGAGCGTGCGGAGGCGCGCGAGCGCGCCCAGCTCCTCGGGCAGGCGGCTGAGACGGTTGTTGGCGCAGATCAGCACCCCGAGCGCGGCCAGTTGCCCGATCTCCGGCGGCAGATCGGTCAGGGCGTTGCGGTAGAGGTTCAGGCTGCGCAGCGCCGGGCGCCGCCACACCTCGGGCGGCACGGCCGCGAGCTGCCGATCGCTGAGGTCGAGAGTGTCGAGCGCTGGGTTCGAGGTCGGCTCGTCCACGGAGGCTCCGCGCGTCGGGACGCCGACGCCGGGTGGCATCATAGCAGCGCGGCCCTTTGCTGCGCCTCCGCCCCGCAGTACCCTGGAACCTGCGCCCCGCGAGGAGGTCCGCCGTGCCGCTGGTTGATCGCATCATCGCGTTGCTGACGCTCGCGCTCGTCGCCTGCGGCGGCCGTGCTGGAATCGGCTCCGGCCCCGCGGATGGCGGTAGCCCCGGCGACGCCGGCGCCGACGCGCCGCTCGCGGACTTCTGCACTGGCAGCTTCAACCACATGGTCGTCAACGGCATCGACTCCAATCCGAGCGTGTCGGGCCGGCCGTTCCCGATGGACTGCTGCGAGGCCGCCGAGCTCGTCGTCGTCACCCAGACCTTCGCGCAGATCATCATCGTCTCCTGGCGGGCCCAGGTGGGGATGCCGACCGCGCTCCCCGCCACCATCGACCTGGCGAACCCGCCGGAGGGCTGGGGCGTGCAGGTGCTGGTCGGCTGCGACCCGGCGCAGGGTAGCTGCTACCCGCTGCCCGACAGCTACACGACCGGCCTCACCGGGACGCTGCAGGTCGCGCGCACCGGCGCCGGCGGCTACGACATGAGCCTCTGCCTGAGCGTCGCGGAGCCCGCGGGCAGCCCGCATCCGCTCGTGCACTCGCTGGAGCTGTACGCGCCGCACGTGACGGCGGCGTACTGAGGCTACGGCACCAGCACGAGCAGCTCCCCCAGGTCCTCGATCCGGGCGTCGCCGTCGAGGCCGAGGCCGATGAACCGCACGCCGGCGGCGGCCGCGGCGTCGCGGTCGAAGCGCGAGTCGCCGACCATCCACGTCGCGGCCGCGGCGACGCCGAGGCGGGCCATGGCGGCGAGGACCACGTCGGGGGCCGGCTTGGCGCGCGGGACCTCGCTCGCGCAGACGACGGCGTCGAGGCGCGCGGCGAGGCCGGCGGCGTCGAGCACGATCTTCGTCAGCGGGGCGACGGTGTTCGTGACGACCGCGACGGCGAGCCCGCGGTCGCGTAGCGCGTCGAGCACCGGCGCGGCGGCCGGGCTCACCCATACTTTCTCGGCGTAGCGGGGGAAGGCCTCGAGGTAGAACTGGTCGAGCTCCGCCGCGGTGCAGCGCAGGGCGAAGGCGGCGAGGTCGGCGGCCGTGCCCTGGCCGAAGGTGGGCGCGAACTCCGCCCGCGTGATCGGGCGGCCGCGGAAGCGGCGGCCGGCCTCCTCCACGGCGAGGAACCACGGCTCCTCGCTGCGGATGAGCACGCCGTCGAGATCGAAGAGGATCGCGCGCAGACCGGCGAGCATGACGCGGCAGTATACCAAGCGTGATCCCCGGCGATCACTCGCCAGCGCGGCAGTGGTGCGGTTTGCCAGTATCGGGGTCGAACCCATCCCCTGCCGGATCACCGGGGACATTAACCGGCCACTTTTGCCGCGCACCCCCGCTACGGCGACAGGTGCTCAAATTCGACGCGGAGGCGGGCGAGACGCTTGAGGAGGGGTTGGCGCGCGGGGTGGGCGTAGGCGTAGGTGCGGAGCCAGCGGCTGAGGAGGTCCAGCATCTCGGTGGGCGAGGTCTCGTCCTCGGCCGGCACGGGCGACGGGAGCTCGTAGCGCGCGGCGAGCTGGTCGTAGGCCTGAGCGTACTCCTTGCCAACGAGCTCGGGGGTGACCGCAGCGTAGCGCAGCGTCATGTGGTAATCGCGGTGGCCGAGCAGGCGCATGAGACCGACGAGACTCATGCCGCCGGCGAGCATCTCGGTCGCGTAGGTGTGGCGCAGGCGATGGGTGGTGACGCGGGCGGGGTCGGGCAGGTCCGCGGCGACGGCAGCGAGGGCGGCGTGCAGGTCCTTGTACATGGTGGGCCGTGCGGCAACGCCTGGCACCAGCCAGGGGCGCGGGCGGGGGGCGAGCGCCTGGAGCTGCGCGATGAGCGCCACGCCTTGCGGGTCGAGCGGCACCAGCCGCTCGGTGAGGAGCTTGCCGAGCGGCACCTTGAGCAGGGGGTAGCGCCCGTCGTGGCGCACGCAGTCGAAAGCGAGCGCCCGCAGCTCACCGCTGCGCAGGCCGGTGCGGCGCATGAGCAGCAGCGCCAGATGCCAGGGCGTCGCCGAGGCCCGCAGGCGCCGCTGCAGCTCCCGGTCCGCCGCCTGGGTCAGCGGTCGCGGCAGGTACTTGGGCAGCTTGGGGAAGTCGCGCGGGCGGATGAGCTCGTCGGGCGCGACGTCGAGGGATTGGCGCTCGTCGCGCCAGCGCAGGTAGGCGCGCGCGACGAGGAGCACCGCCAGGCGGTAGCAGGCGCTGAGGCGCCCGGTGTGGAGCCGCTGCGACCAGTCGGCCAGGTCGGCGCGGGTGAGGTGCTGCGGGTCGAGGCCGCGCTCGTCGAGCCAGCCGTGTAAGCGCCGCAGCGCGGTGGTGTAGCCCGCGCCGGTCCTCGGGTGATGCGTCGGGGCGAGCGTGCGGAGGTACTCGCAGGCGATGGGGGGCAGGCGCTTGGGGTGTGCGCGCAGCCGCTCGGGGTCGAAGCCGAGGAGGCCACGCGCGTGCAGCCAGTCGAGGTAGTGCAGCAGATGGTTGCGGTACTCCTTGGCGGTCGCCGGCCCGAGGGTGGTCCCGAGCGGCGCCGCGACGAAGTCTGCGACGTGGGTGGGGGTGAGGTCGGCGAGCGCGACGTCGCGCCGGGCGAGCCACCGATGCAAGGCGCAGACGGCGAGCCGGGCCCGGCGGCCGCGCGCCGTGCGCAGGAAACGGCGCGTCGTCGCCGGGAGCGCGAGGTGCAGGTCCACGCGTGGCGGCATGGCTCACGACTCCGCGGCGTACTGCTTGGCAATGCGCGCGATGGCGCGCGTGTACTCGACCCGGACGTCGGCGAGCGAGAGGTGGATGTAGTGCAACGTCTGGGCGGCGTCGGCGTGACCCATCAGGCGCTGCAGCAGCGGGAGGCGCACGCCGGCGCGCGCCATGTCGGCGCCAAAGGTGTGGCGGAAGCGATGGGGATTGGCCCGCGCGAGCTGCCGGTCGCGCCGCCGGTGACGAAAGAGACTACGCAGCCCGGCCATGGTCATGGGCTGCGCGCGGTGGCGGCCCTGGAGCACGACGAAGAGCTGGGGGACGACACAGCCCGGCGGCCGCTCCCAGCGGCAGTAGCGGCGCAGGAGCTGGGCGAGCAGGCCCGGCAGCGGCAGCACGCGCTCCTTGCTCCCCTTGCCGCAGACGCGCAGCTGGCCCTCGTCGTACTCGACGTCGGCGAGGCGCAAGGCGAGCGTCTCGCCGGCCCGCAGCCCGCAGAGCAGCATGAGGTGCACGAGCGCGAGGTCGCGGTAGCGCCGCACGCCCTTGAGGAAGCGCCGCACCTCGACAGGCCGCAGCGGCTCGACGAGGCGCCGGGGCGTCGCGACTCGCAGACGCCGCCGCCGCGACGGCGGAATGCGGCGCAGGCCGAGGACGTGATCGTAGCCGCGCCCGCGGTAGTAGGGCGCCGGACCGCAGTAGCCCGGCCCGTCCTCCAACTCGCGGTCGGTACAGAAGCGGTACAGCAGACGGCAGGTGTTGAGTCGCCGATTGATGGAGGTCGGCGCGGCACCGACGCGGCGTTGGGTGGCGATGAAGTCGGTCACGTCGGCATTCTTGAGCGCACTGAGTGTCCGCTGCGTCTCGTGGAGCCACCGATAGAGCACGACGAGGTCGTAGCCATAGGCGCGCACCGTCGCCCGAGCGAGCCCGCGTGCCGTGATGGCCGCGAGGAAGCGATTGGCGTTCGTGCACCGCTCGTCGTCGACGCCGACGAGCTCAACCGCGCCCGCGGCCGTCACCCGCAAGGCGATGAGGGTCATGGCCCGTCTCCGGCGGCCACCGCCAGCGCGGCGAACAGGGCGCGCTGATGTGCCTCGACGCGCGGATCATGCCAGGTCAGCCCCTGCAACCCGGACAGGCGCCACCGCTCGAGCTCGAAGCTCGTCACGTGGCGCACCCGATCGGCGAGCTGGCGCGCCAGCGCCGCGACCCCGGCGAAGGTGTCATCGATGCCGCACACGGCCGCGGCCCCGTAGCTGCGCACGAAGGCCGTAAGGGTGGCGGCCACGCTCGCGGCCGGGTCGGCGGCAAGATCGTCGTCATGCACGTCCGGCAGCGGGAACGCGGCCTGCAGGCACACGCGGCCGGCGCCGTCGAGCGCCACCACCGCGAGCTGCCGGTCGCGGTACTCGAAACCGAAGAACAGGCGCGGGCGGGGCAGCTTGGTCGTCTCGTCCTTCATGGCCGTCGGCTCCCTGCCCGGACACTGCCGGGCTCCACGACGACCACTACGCCCCCGTCGGCGGCGGGTCCGGCCCCGTTTCGTGTTGGTGGCCTCCCCGCCGTCGGCGCCAGGGCTGGCGCCGGGGGCCGAATCCGAACGGCGGCGGGAGGGCGCCGAGGTGCGACGCCATGGTCTCGCGGAGCGCGACCAGCACCGGCGTGCGGCCCACCGCGCCGCGCAGTGCGTCCACCGCTGGCGCGCACCCGGCGAAGCGCGCCGGCGTCAGGGTCACGACCGCCACCAGCGCCGCGCGCACCGGCAGCGTCCGCCGGCGGACCCAGCGCGTCGCGCTTGGCAGCGTGATGTCCGGGCGCAGCGCGGCCGCCACCGTCTCGACGCTTGGGCCGGCCTCGACCCGCGCCATCACCTGCTCGACCTCGGCGAGGTCGCTGCTCAAGCGGCTTGCCAGGCAGTCGGGGAGCAGGCTCCAGGTCGTCTGCGCCGTCGGGCAGTACCAGCGCGCCACCCGCATGCCTTGGGGCTCGACCCGCGGGTAGCTCCCGTTGCGGTGGAAGCCGCAGCCCCCACGTGGATGCGCCGGACAGCGATCAAGGCTTGCCTGTCGCCACGCTTGTTGCGTAGCGTAGGCGTTGCTGGTGAGCGTCGTTGGGTGACGCACTTGCACCGGCCGGAGGCCCGCACGGCGGCAACCGTGGCGGGCCTCGCTATTGTCGCCCCCAGCGCAAGAACGCGGCCGGCTCTCCACCTCCGTCCACCGGTCCCCCTCGTCGGACCCGCCCACCGTCTCAGACGTTCCCTCGCGGGTACAATCCGGCGAGCCGCGGCCGGGGAGTCACGAGCGAGCGTGCGCCCTACACCCGGGACCCCCCCAGTACCGACGGTGCGGGCTTCGGGGATTGGCCGGTTATCTACTCACGTGATCCGCGAGGGGATGCTCGCCCATGTCCCCTCGGATCACGTGCTTGTGGTGGTCCGCCCGGGGATGCGCGCGGGGGCGCGCACGCGTCGAGCGTCGACTGGCCCCGAGATTGGAGATCCGCGCCCGCGCGGCAGTCGGTGCTTGCGCGGCGGGATGGTCTCATCGCATGCTCGGCCGAGCCTGCCGCCAGGCCCGCTCGCCACCGCCGCCCCGCGCGCGTATCATCACCCGATGCCGGGAGCTGCCGAGGTGCGCGTCGCGGCGACGGGGCTCGCGAAGTGCTTCCGCGACCCGAAGCGGGGCGAGGTGCGCGCGGTCGACGGGCTCGGGTTCGAGGCCCGCGGCGGCGAGGTGCTCGGGCTGCTCGGCGCGAACGGGGCCGGCAAGACGACGACGCTCCGGCTGCTGGCGACCATGCTGGCGCCCACGGCCGGCGACGCCGTCGTGTGCGGCCACTCGATCACCCGCGCGCCCGAGGAGGTGCGGCGGCACATCGGGTTCCTGTCGGCGACGACGGCGCTCTACGGCCGCCTCACCCCGCGCGAGACGCTCGCCTACTTCGGCCGGCTCTACGGCCTCGCGCCGGCCCGCGTGGCGGCGCGCACCAGCGAGCTCTTCGCCCGCTTCGGCGTGGACGGCTTCGCCGACACCCGCTGCGACCGCCTCTCCACCGGGATGAAGCAGCGCGTGTCGATCGCCCGCACCGTGCTGCACGACCCCGAGGTCATCATCTTCGACGAGCCCACCGCCGGCCTCGACGTGCTCGCCGCCCGCGCCATCGTCGACTTCGTCCGCGACTGCCGGGGGCGCGGCGCCTGCGTGCTGCTCTCGACGCACGTCATGAGCGAGGTGGAGCAGCTCTGCGACCGGGTCGCGGTCATCCACGAGGGGCGGCTGCGGTGCTGCGAGCCGCTCCCGGCGCTGCAGGCGCGGGCCCCGTCGGGGCGGGTCGAGGACGCCTTCGTGGGCCTCGTCGGGGCGGCCGGATGAGCGCCGTGCTCGCCGTCCTGCGCAAGGAGCTCGTCGACGTCCTGCGCGACCGCCGGACGCTGGTGTTCATGCTGGCGGTGCCCACCCTCGCGATCCCGCTCCTCATGTGGGCGCTCACCGCGCTCGTCACCCAGTCGACGCAGCGGCTGGCGCGCGAGCGGCTGCCCGTCCTCGTCGTCAACCCCGAGGCCGCGCCCGACCTCCTCGCCCGCCTGCGCGCGCGCGCCGACACCGCCGAGGGCGCCGCCGGCCTCGGCCGCCTCCTCGCCGCCCGTGGCCTCACCGCCCGCGACCTCGCGCTCGCCGCGAGCGACGACCCCGACCCGCTGCTCCGCCTGCTGCGCCGCCGCGGCGTCGATCCCGCGGCCCTGCGCCGCGAGGCGCGCGCGATCACCGGGCGCGACGACCTGGAGCTCGACGCCCGCACGCTGCTCGCGCTGCTCGCGCCGCCGCGCCTCGACCTCGTCGCGGCCGCGGCCGGCGACCCGGCGCGCGATCCCGCCCGGCGCGCCGCGGCCCTGCGCGCGGCCGTGCGCGCGGAGCGGGTCACGGCCGCGATCGCCTTCCCCGCGGACGCGCCGGCGCGGCTCGCCGCCGGC
Organism: Polyangia bacterium; assembly: GCA_036504295.1. Classification (GTDB taxonomy): domain Bacteria; phylum Myxococcota_A; class Polyangia; order JACRCY01; family JACRCY01; genus DASXVK01. The sequence continues at coordinate 16,059 of DASXVK010000054.1, read as the reverse complement.
GAGGCCGCCGAGGTCACGCTCTACTACCTCGCCGTCTCGGACCGCTCGACGGCGGCCCGGGACGCGTTGCACCAGGTGCTGCGCGACACCGGCACCCGCATCACCCGCGAGCGCCTCGCCGCGCGCGGGCTGCCCGGCGAGCTCACGGCGCCGCTCAAGGCGCGGTCGAGCCGGCTGCCCGGTCCCGGCGCGCTCGTCAAGCTCGTCTCGCAGCTCGTGCCCTACCTCATCATCCTCTTCGCCTTCCTCGGCGCGATGTACCCGGCCATCGACCTCGGCGCGGGCGAGAAGGAGCGGGGCACGCTCGAGACCCTGCTGCTCGCGCCGGTGAGCCGGCAGGCCATCATCCTCGGCAAGTTCGGGGCGATCCTGGTGGCCTCGATCGTCTCGGCGGTGCTCGCGACCCTGAGCCTGGTCGTCTCGCTCCAGCTCGGCTTCCTCGCCGGCAGCGCGGCGGCCGGCGATCCCCTCACGCTCCGCGCCGGCGAGGCGCTCGCGGCCATCCTCCTCGTGGTGCCGGTCGGTTGCATCTTCTCGGCGCTGCTGCTCGGGCTGTCGGTCTACGCGAAGGGGTTCAAGGAGGCGCAGTCCTACGCCAGCCCGCTGCTCATCGGGATCATCCTGCCGGCCTTCGTCTCGTTCCTGCCCGGCGTCCGCCTCGACTACCGGATGGCCGCGCTGCCCATCGTCAACCTGTCGCTCGCGCTGCGCGAGATCTTCATCGGCGACCTCGATCAGCGGCTGGGCGAGCTGGGCCTCGTGCTCGGCTCGACGGCGCTCGAGGCCGCGCTGCTGCTGTGGCTCACGGCGCGCTTCGCCCGGCGCGAGGCGGTGCTCTTCCGGTCGTGAGCGGGGCGGCTACCCGAGCCGGTCGATCCGCCCGCGGTCGAGGGCGCGGGCGGCGGTGGCGCCGAGGATACGCACGCCGACGATCATGCCGGCGAAGCGCGGGTCGCGCGAGTGGCCGTCCTGGAAGCGTCGGTAGATCTGCTGGGCGATGACGGCGATCTTGAGGAGGGCGAAGACGTAGTAGAAGAGCACCTCATCGACGGCGCGGCCGGTCCGCTCGGCGTAGCGCGCGACCACCTCGACGCGCGTGAGGTTGCCGGGCAGCATCGTGGGGCCGAAGGGCAGCGCCTGGTGCTCGGGCGGGTCGTCGGCGTCGATCCAGTAGCCGAGCGTCGTGCCGAGGTCCATGAGCGGGTCGCCGATGGTCGCCATCTCCCAGTCGAGCACCGCGACGACGCGCGCGAGGTCCGCGGCATCGAGCACGACGTTGTCGTACTTGTAGTCGTTGTGGATGAGGGTGGCCGTGCCGCGCTCCGGCGGCAGGTGCGCGGCGAGCCAGGCGGCCGCCGCCTCGACCTCGGGCACCTCGTCGGTCTTCGCCTTCAGGTAGCGGTCGGTCCAGCCCGCGACCTGGCGCGCGACGTAGCCGGCGGGGTGGCCGAGGTCCGCGAGGCCGGCGGCCGCGGGGTCCACGGCGTGCAGCTCGGCGAGCGTATCGACGAGGGCGGTCGAGATCCGGCGCATGAGGTCCGGGCCGAGGCCGGCGGCGGCCGCGGGCCGCGGCCCGCGCAGGATGACGCCGCGCACGCGCTCCATGACGTAGAAGGGCGCGCCGAGGACGGCCGGGTCGTCGCAGGCGAGGAGCGGGCGCGGCGCCTTGGGGTACACCGCGGCGAGGCCGCGCAGGATCCGGTACTCCCGCCCCATGTCGTGCGCGGTCTTGATGGCGGCGCCGAAGGGCGGCCGCCGCAGCACCAGCTCGCGCCCGCCGGCGCGCACGAGGTAGGTGAGGTTCGAGTGGCCGCTCGGGAACTGCAGGGCGCTGACCGGGCCGCGCAGGGCCGGGTCGTGGGCGCCGAGGACCGCGGCCAGCTGGTCCAGGGGCAGCTCCTCGCCGGGGCGCACCGCGCGCGGCTCGTCGATGGTGGCCGGCGGGCTGGCCGGCGGGCTGGGCGGGGTGGGCGCGCTCGTGGTCATGTCACACCGACGCCAGCTTGAGGCCGTGGTCGCGCAGGATGCGCCGCGCCACCACCGTCTCGTGGACCTCGTCGGGACCGTCGTAGATGCGGGCGGCGCGCTCGTGCGCGTACCAGTACGCGAGCGGCGTGTCGTCGGTCATGCCGAGCGCTCCGTGCACCTGGATGGCGCGGTCGAGGACGCGCCCGAGGACGTTCGCGACGGTGAACTTGATGAGCGAGATCTCCTCGCGCGCGGCGTAGCTGCCCTCGCCGTCGATCTTCCAGGCGGCGTGCAGCACCATCAGCCGCGCCCCGTGGATCTCGGCGCGGCTCGTGGCGATCCACTGCTGCACGATCTGGCGGGTGCCGAGGGGCTTGCCGGGCGCGAGCTCGCGGCTGGCGGCGCGCGCGCACATCAGGTCGAAGGCGCGCTCGCAGATGCCGATCCAGCGCATGCAGTGGTGGATGCGGCCCGGGCCGAGCCGGTCCTGCGCGATCATGAACCCCGCGCCCTCGGCGCCGAGCAGGTTCGTGACCGGCACGCGGCAGCTCTGGTAGCTCACCTCGGCGTGACTCGCGTAGTCGCTGCCCGCGTCGCCCATGACCGAGATGTTGCGGATGTGCTCGAACCCCGGCGTGTCCGTCGGGACGATGATCATGCTCGCGCGCGCGTAGGGGCTGGTCGCCTGCGGGTTCGTCACCGCCATGCAGATCGCGAACGCGGCGCCCTCGACGGACGAGGCGAACCACTTCTGCCCGTTGAGGACGAAGCGGTCGCCCTCGCGCACGGCGGTGGTCGCGAGCCACACCGGGTTCGAGCCGGCCAGCTCGGGCTCCGTCATGGTGAAGCAGCTCCGGATCTCGCCCCGGACGAGCGGCCGGAGGAACCGCTCCTGCTGCGCGGGCGTCCCGTGGTGGGCCAGGATCTCCATGTTGCCGACGTCGGGCGCCTGGCAGTTGAAGACGTAGTGGCCGAGCGGGCTCCGGCCGAGCTCCTCGCTCATGAAGGCGAACTCGAGCAGGCTCAGGCCGGCGCCGCCGAGCGCCTCGGGCATGTGCGCGGCGAAGAGGCCAGTCTGCCGCGCCCGGGCGCGCGCCAGGAGCAGGGCCGGCAGGAGCTCGCGGAAGCTCTTCTGCCGCAGCGCCGGCTCGAGGGGCAGCACCTCCGTCTGCATGAACTCGCGCACCAGCCGCTGGATCTCCCGGACCCGCTCCGGCACGGCAAACTCCATGGGACCCTCCCGGCGGCGAGCGCCGCCACGCCCTGTGATCAGTGCGGCGCCCCGGCCAGGTGCGCCACCTCGTTGAACCCGACGAGGGACAGCCGCCCGGTCGTGAAGCGCAGCTCGGTGACGCTGGTGTTGCGCACGACGAAGCTCAGCTCGAGGACGCGGTCGTCGGGCGCGGCCAGGGCGTGGCCGACGAAGGCCGCGACCGTGCCCGCCGAGGCGAAGGCCGCCACCGTGGCGCCGCGCGGGCACGCGGCGCACAGGCCGTCGAGCCAGCGGCCGACCCCGGCGCGGAAGCCGGCGAACGTGATGAGGTCGGCGAAGGGCAGCGCGCCGGCGGCGTACTGCGCCATGATGTGGCGGTACACCCGGTCGAAGGCGCGCTCGGCGCCCGCCCCGCGCGCCTGCGCGGCGGCGAGCGCGGCGGCGAGCGCGGCGCCCTCGCCGCCGCCGGCCTGGAGCAGCGGCAGGCCGCGCGTGACCAGCGCGACCGCGGGGTACTCGTCGAGCTCCGGCGCGACGACCGGCGCCGGGGCCGGCCGGCCCGCCGCGCGCAGCGCCTCGAGCACGGCGGCGGCGGTGTCGGCGTGCCGCTCGCTCGGACCGACGGCGACCTGGGCGAGGGTGACGCCGCGCGCGGCCCAGGCCTCGCCCAGGGCCCGCGCCTGCGCCCGGCCGGCGGCGGTCAGCTCGATGCGCGCGCCCCCGTACCCGGTGGCCTCGCCGTGGCGGACGACGAGCAGCGTGCTCATGCGGCGAGGATAGCAGGGGGCCCCCAGGCCTCAAGCCCGGCGGGTCACGGCGCCGCCTGCACCGTCGGCCACAGCGCCACCGTGCAGACGCGGTGGCCGATGCGCTCCACGATCGGCAGGTTGCGGACGTGGCGGAAGCCGGCGAGGACGTTGTCCTCGGCCAGGAGCGCCTCGAAGGTGTCGAGGTCGCGGGTGACGGTCTCGACGGTGTCGGTGAAGACCACCAGCACCAGCGCGGCCTCGCGGATGCACGGCTCGGCCGCCATCTTGCGCAGGTCGTCGACGAGCTGGCGGCGCCACTTGGTGCCGTAGCCGGCCTTCGCCGCGCCGCCTTCGCCCCGCTGGTGCGCGAGCTTCAGCTCGATCCACAGCGCCTCCTCGGGCGGGCAGAGGTCGAACGGCAGCAGCGTCGTCTCCTGGCGCAGCGGGCGGCCGCGGGGGGTCAGCACGAGGTCGCAGCGCTGGCGGTGCGTCAGCTTGCGCCCGGCCGTCGAGGGGTAGTGCGCCTCGAGCGCGACGTCGTAGGCGGGGCGGAGGCCGGCGGCGAGGGCGTGCTGCAGGCGGCGCTCGTCCCACGCGTCGAGCCCGTGCGGCGCCTGCGCCACGCGCAGGTCCAGCTCGAGGGCGGCGACGACGTCGGCCAGGCGGTCGGCGACGCCGGGGAGGTGCCAGGGCAGGGCGGTCATGGGGTCGACTCCATCGCGACGAGCGGGCAGAGGCGCGTGAGGAACGAGCGCGTGCCGCGCGGGCCAAAGTCGCAGTCTACCTCAGCCTCGGTGATCCGGGTGACGACGCCGGCGCCGTAGCGCGGGTGGCGCACCGCCTGGCCGGGGCGGAAGGGGGGCGGGGTGGCGGGTGCGGGTGGCGCGGGTGCGGCAACAGGGAGACGGGGAGACGGGGAGTCTGACTGGGTTCGGTCGCGCTGGCGCGCGAGGACGGTGCTCGAGCACACTGCAGCGCGTTGGCCGCAGCCAAATTCGATCCTGCTCCCCGTCTCCCCGTCTCCCTGTTGATTCTCGGCCACGGCCACGGGCGGAGCGTCGAGCCAGTCGACGAGCGCGGCCGGCAGCGCCGCGAGGAGCGGGCTCGGCTCGCCGAGCGCGGCGGGGTGGTGCGGGTGGGCGTGGTACGAGATCTCGACGCCGTCGCGGGCGCGGGTGAGGCCGACGAAGAGCAGGCGGCGCTCCTCCTCCTCCTCGCGCGGGCCGCCGCGCGCCGCGAGCGGCACGATGCCCGCGTTGATGCCGCTCAGGAAGACGTGACGGAACTCGCGCCCCTTGGCGGCGTGCAGGGTCATCACGGCGACCGCGTCGGCGTGATCGGCGCCCGCGGTCGGGGCCAGGCTGCCGAGGGCCGCCTCGTCGAGCGCCGTGGCCAGCGCCGCGGGCGGCGGCGCCGGGTCGTCCGCGGCGCGCGCGGCGAGCGCGGCGAGGGCCCCGCGCACGGCGGCCACGTCGTCGGCGTAGGTCGGCGAGGCGGGGCGCAGGAGCGCGGCGAGCTGCAGGTGCGCGAAGAGCGCCGCGTCGCGGTCGCCGGCGCCGTGCGCGAGCCAGGCCGGCAGCCCCGCCACGAGATCGCAGAGCGCCAGCGCGCGCGCCGCCGCGGGCGCGGCCGCGAGCCGCGCCCGCAGGCCGGCGAGGCCGAGCGCCTCCCCGCGCCGGCGCCGCGGCAGGCGGTCGCGGCAGCCGTAGCGCCGGTGCGTGAGGACGCGCGCGGCGGCCTCGGCGTCGGCCTGGAGCCCGGCGCGCAGCAGGTCGAGGAGCCACGCGACCGCGGGCTCGGCGCGCAGGTCCTGCCGCGCCGCCTCGACCACCGGGACGCCGCGCTCGCCGAGCGCGCGGGCGAGCGTCGCGCCCTGCGCCCGCAGCCGCACGAGCACGGCGATCGAGCCGTGCGGCACGCCGGCGGCCCGCAGCTCCGCGACGCGGCCGGCGAGGTAGGCGGCCTCGCTCACCGGGTCGTGGTGGCGCCGCACCACGATGCGCGCGCCGCCCGCGCGCGCCGCGACGAGCGCGCCGCCGCCCGCGGGCTGGGCGCCGAGCACCGCGCACGCGCCGTCGAGGATCACGCGCGTCGAGCGGTAGCTGACGGGGAGCGCGGCGGTCGTGCAGCCGAGCTCGGCCTCGGCGCGGGCGCAGAGGTCGGGCGCGCTGCCCCGCCAGCCGTAGATCGCCTGGTGCGGGTCCCCGACGGCGAAGAGGCCGGTGGCGGGGCCGCGCAGCGCCCGGAGCAGCGCCAGCTCGCGCGGCTCGCAGTCCTGGATCTCGTCGACGATGATCCAGCGCGGCGGCAGGTCGGGCGCGCCCCCAGCGCCTTCGAGCAGCGTGGTCGCGTGCGCGATGAGGTCGTCGAAGTCCATGAGGTTGCGCGCGCGCTTCTCCTCGGCGGCGAGGGCCGCGAGGCGGGCGAGATCGTCGTCGTCCTGGCCATCGCCGCCCGCGGCCGCGGCGCCCAGCCGCGCCCGCAGCCGCCGCCGATCGCCCACGCGCAGCCCGTGCGCGCGGATCAGGCGGTCCCACAGCGCCTCGCGCCCCTCCTCGTCGAGCACGCCGAAGCCCGGCCGGTAGCCGAGGCGCGCGATCGGCAGCGCGCGCGCGAGCAGCCGCCGGGCGACGGCGTGAAACGTGCCCGTCAGCCAGAAGTCCGCCGCGGGAGGCCGGGCGGCGCCGGCGAGGTCCTCGAGCCGCCCGCGGATCTCCGCGGCCGCCTGGTTCGTGAAGGTGAGGATCGCCATCGCGCGCAGCGGCACGCCCGCCGTGAGGTGGAGCGTGAGCGCCTTGTGCGCGAGGACGGTCGTCTTGCCGCTCCCGACCGGCGCCCGGACCAGCACGGCGGGCTCCTCGCCGAGCACGGCGGCGAGCTGCGCGGCGTCGAGGCGTGCGAGGCTGTCGTGCAACCGCGGGTGCGCGGCGCGGATCGCCTCGAGCGTGCCGGCGAGCGCGCGCGTGAGCGGCGCCATCGCGGGCACCGCGAGCGGCGCGGGCGCCGGGGCGTCGGGCGCGCGGTCGTGCGCCGCGCCCCGCCGCTCCGCCCGGAGCCGGCGCTGGAGCTCGGCCAGCACCACCTAGCCCTCCGCCGGGGGCTTCGCCAGGTCCCGCGGCAGCACGTAGCCGCTCGCGAGCCGGTGATTGGCCTCGCCCTCGTCGCCGGGGGCGCCGCCGGTGAGGTCGTCGTGGCGCCGCTGCAGCTTCACCGCGGTGCGCAGCGCCCGCTCGCGCGCGGCCGCGGTGACCTCGACGGTCAGCCGGGCCGTGGGCGGCGCCTCGACCTCGACGCGCAGCGCCTGCCAGAGCCGCCGCTGCGTGTCCTCGCCCTCGAGCCAGGCCGAAAGCCCCGGGCTCCCCACGCGCGCGACCAGGCAGACGCCCTGCCGCTCGACGGCGAGGCCGGCGAGCAGCTCGGCGCCGGGCGCGCCGGCGGCGCGCAGCCGCGCCGCGACCTCGTCCCAGCGGGCCGCCACCTCGACCCACGGCACGCGCGGCCGCGCGGGCGCGGGGGGCGCGGCCGCGGGCGCCGCCACGCCTGCCGGCAGGGGCGCCTCCTCGCGCAGGCTGCGCAGGGCCCAGCCGACGAGCCGCGGATCACGCGCGTAGCTGCCGACACACGCCGGGCAGCCGCGGCGGCAGCGGCACCGCTCGACGAGGCCGATGGCGTCGTCGAGGATCGCCTCGATCTGCTCGAACGCCTTCGCGGCGTACCCGAGGCCGCCGGGGTAGTTGTCGTGGCAGATGAGGGCCGTGCGCGAGGCGCCCCTCTCGTCGGTGTAGTGGAAGCTCGTCCCGGACAGGTCCGACCGCTCGGCCATCGTGCGCAGCCGGGCGCACGCGCTGAGCGCGTGCACCATGCCGGCGAGCGCGTCCTCGCGCTCCTCGGCCAGCACCGCCAGCACCCGCTCGGGCACCGCGACCCACACCGCCTCGGTGTCCAGCTCGAGCCGGAGGTGCTCGTGCAGCGCCTCGTAGCCGAGGTTCTGGTGGTTGTGGAACTCGAGCATCTTGTAGCCGACCACCGAGTCGTCGACGCGCACGTCGCCGAAGGCGGCCTGGGTCACGCCGAGCGCGCGCCGCTCCTGCGTGAGGAGGGTGTCGATGGCCGTCCGCACGTCCGGTTGGGTGTAGAAGTTCTGCTCGACCTCGACGACGGTCGCGACGTGCGCCACGAGGTCGAGGGCCTCGACCTGGTACTGCACGCCGTCGTGCAGGTAGACCGCGCGGGTGTGGGCCTCGCGGTACACCTGCGGCCGGCTCATCTCCGTGATCGTGGTGCCGGTGTCGCGGTTGACGACCTTGAAGCGGTCGTTGTGGATGTTGCGCAGGCTCAGATCGCCGGCGGGGAAGGGGCCGCCGGCCCAGTGCCAGCTCCCCATCACCTGGTGCACCTCACCGGCGCGCTCGAGCACCGCCACGATCTCGCCGAGGTCGGGGAAGACGGCCGCGTCGTCGAGGCCCAGCGGCAGCTCGGCGGCGGCGGCGCGCGCGTGGGCGAGCTGGATGGCGAGGTTGTCGCGGTCGACCACGGCGTGCTCTGCCGGCTGGCCGACGAGCCAGTCGGGGTTCTCGGCGAGGAACTGGTCGGCGGGCGAGACGGCGAGCACGACGATGGCGTGAGCCGCCTCGTCGCGGCGCCCGGCGCGGCCGAGCTGCTGCCAGAAGCTCGCGCGCGTCCCCGGGAAGCCGCCCTGCACCACCACCTGCAGGCTGCCGATGTCGATGCCGAGCTCGAGCGCGTTCGTCGAGACGACGCCCATGAGCGTGCCGTCGACGAGCGCGCGCTCCACCTGGCGCCGCTCCTCGGGCGTGTAGCCGCCGCGGTAGCCGGCGAGGAGGTAGCCCTCGTCGTGGCCGGCGACGTCCCGGAGGCGGTCGCGCGACTCCTTGAGGACGATCTCGGTCTCCTTGCGGCTGCGGCAGAAGGCGATGGTGCGGTGGCGCTGCTCCACGAGGTGGGGCACGAGCTGGGCCATCTCCGACGTGACCGGCCGGCGCAGGTCCCGCTCGCCGCCACCCTCGAGAGGCGGCGGCTGCCAGAAGTGCACCACCTTGCCCGCCGAGGGGGAGCCGTCGCGCTCGACGAGGCGGAAGGGCGCGCCGCACAGCGCCTCGGCGTGCTCGCGGGCGTTCGCGATCGTGGCCGAGCTGCAGAGGAAGCGCGGGGCGCTGCCGTAGTGGCGGCAGATGCGGCCGAGGCGCCGCATGAGGTTCGCGAGGTGCGCGCCGAAGGCGCCGCGGTAGGTGTGCAGCTCGTCGATCACGACGTAGCGCACGTTGCGGAAGATGTGCGCGAAGCCGCGCCGCCCGTGGTTGGGCAGCAGCGCGCTGTGGAGCATGTCGGGGTTCGTGAGCACGAGGTTGCAGCGGTCCCGGATGCGCGACCGATCGGCCGGCGGCGTGTCCCCGTCGTAGACGCCGGCCTCGATCCGCGGCGCGCCGAGATCGGTGCGCTCGGCCAGGTGGTCGAGCACGCCGGCGAGGCCGCGCTGCTGGTCCTGCGTCAGGGCCTTGGTCGGGAAGAGCAGGAGCGTGCGGGCGGCCGGGTCCTCGAGCGTCGCCTGGATGACCGGGAGCAGGTAGGCGAGGGACTTGCCGCTCGCGGTGCCGGTCGTGACCACGACGTTCTCGCCGGCGCGCGCGGCGGCGAAGGCCTCGGCCTGGTGGCTATAGAGGCGTGTGATGCCGCGCTGCCCGAGCGCGGTCCGCAGCGCCGGGTGGCACTCGTCCGGGATGGGGGCGTACGCGGCGGCGCGGGCGGGCAGCTCGCGCGTGGCGACGACGCGGCCGGGGAAGCGGGACAGGTCGAGCATGCCCCATGGTACGCGGACGTCTGCGCGGATGTCCAGTTCTAGGCGGGTGTTCAGTCGAGATCGAGGAATGGGTCGTCGTCCTCCTCGTCGGGAGGGCCATCGTAGGGGTTCGGCTCCTCGTCCCAGGGCGCCTCGGGGTGCGGGGCCGTGACCCTGACCTCGTGCGCCTCGCCGCCGAGCTGGACCGTCAGCTGCTCAGTGGCGCCGCCGAAGCGCCCGGTCGCGAGCCCGTCCCGGTGCCTGGCGCAGTACTGCGCCATGGCGTCCGCCACGACGGCCAGGAGGCGCACGTCAGCGTCCGCGAGCGGACGCAGCACGCCGTCGGGATCGAGGGCCACCGGGTGTGGGTAGGCCGCGGAGCCGGCGAGCTTCCACGCGTGCGCCTTGATCTCGCGCGCGAGTGGCGGGGGCAGGTCCGCGCGGCGCTCGAAGTTGAGCGCGAGGACGCTCGCGCCGAGTGCGCCATCGTCGTCCCGCGCGCCCTCCTCGACCTCCGCCGCGTAGTCCTGCATCGCGCGATAGCCAGCGATCGATTCGAAGAGCAGGAGCCCGGTACTCTCCCCGAGTTGACCGAGGACCGAGATGCACGCGCGTGGCTGGCCGAGGTGCGGCGCCTCGAACGCGACGAGGTCCGGATCGCCGATGAGCGCCCACGGCGCCGCCTGATACAGGCGCGAGGCCGCCGCGAAGAGCGCGGCCACGGTCTCGCGCTGCACTCGGCCACCCTCGAGATAGCTCTCGGGCTCGTCACCGGCGGCGGCCTGCTGCGCGAGGGCCTTCACGATCTCCTGGAGCTCCGGCGTCGGTGCCACCGTGACCGGCACCCCGCTCAGGGCCAGCCGGACAGCGCTCGCGAGCGCCTCGTCCGCCACGCGGATGAGCTCCGGCCGGCGCGGCGGACCCGTGATCGGCGCCTGCACGGCGGCCGCGAGGGCGGCCGCCACGACCTCGGCCGGGTCCTCGGGGCGCACGGCGCTGCTGCCGACGATGAGGCCGCTCGACACTTCCAGCCAGAGCACGAGCTCGGGCCGGTACGGCTCACCTTCCGTGATGTAGAACGGCGCCCGCACGCGACCGCCCACCCACTCGCGTGTCAGGGCTCGAGCCGCCGCGGCCGCGTGCGCTTCGCCCGCGCGGGGCTGCCGCAGCCGGACCCGGCCCAGCGCCGTGCTCACCGCGTCGTGATCGAAGGCCTCGGGGTCGAAGCCCGCGCCGACCCACTCGCGGGCCTCTTCGTGGTCCTGATGATCCTTGTCCGCGCGCACCTCGAGCAGGCGCGCGTACCCGTAGGCGCCACCGCAATCCTCCGGCGGGCACGCCCGCGCGCCCCCGAGGCACACGGGGTAGCGCACCCCGGGCTCAGCGGCCACCACCTTCTCGACCAGCACGTCGTGCTCCCAGCCGTCGCCGAAGTCGTACTCGTACAGGAGCCGGGTCCTGGGGCCGGCGACCGCTTCGAGCGGAAGCCGCTCATCGATGCTCGCCGCGCGCGCTCGGCGCGTCGCGGCTGGGAGCGTGAAGGCGTGCTGGTGGTCGTCCTCCCAGCCCATGACCATCTGGATGACGTCATGGAGGGTCGAGAACGGCGTCGACCCCGGCACCTGCACGCGGCGCCAGATGGCGGGGCGGATGCGTCGGAGCGTCACCTTGAGCTGGTAGACGGCGCCGGGGTGAGGACCGGCGTCTTGCGGCGATTTCGTGCGGCGCGGCATCTGCGGCTCCTGCCGTCGGTGATGGTCAGCAGGGCGCTAGGCTAACCGTCGCGCGGCCGGGCGGTCAAGCGCGAGGGCCACGACGGCGGCTCGAGGCGCTCGCTTACAGGTCGTCCGCGGCGTCCGCGGCCCTCGGCGCGACCGTGCGCAGCAGCGCCTCGTGCGCGGTGGAGGTGTTGCGGATCTCGAGGAGCGAGCGGCCATTTTGACCGGCGACCGAGTATTCGCCGCGGAGCTCGAAGCGCGCGGCCTCGTCCCACCACTCCCAGCGCGAGTGCTCGATGACGCTCGCCCGATGCGGCAGCCCGCGCCGCGGGTCGTTGAGCACGTCCCGCGCGAAGCTGCGCCGCTGCGCGAGCGGGTCCACCAGGCCGACCTTGGCGAACCGATCCTGGCCGTAGCGCGTGCGCAGCGCCTTGAGCACCGTCTGCTGCAGGGCGCGGTGCTGCGGCAACGTGCGCGCGTGCTCGATGAGGCAGATCATCTGCGACAGGCGCCCCTCGACGGCGAAGACGAGGGTGCAGGTCGCGGGCTCGCCGGCGTAGCTGATGGCGACCCGCAGCCGCGGGGCGTTGACGTCCACCGCGGCGCCGCCGTCGGGCGCCGCCGGTCCGAGCCCCGCGGGCTCGAGCTCCTCGGCACCGCCCGGGAACGTGGCGCGGATCTCCGCCGGGGTCATGCCGAAGCGGGCGCCCTTGAGGCCCCGCGGCAGCGGCTCGCAGGGCGCGCCGTCGCAGGTGGGCGGCAGGAGCTCGACGGCGGGGCGCGACGCGGGCGCGCTCGCCGGCTGGCGATCGGCGACGAAGTGGCCGCGCGGCCGCGCCGGGCCCGGCGTGGCGACGGCCGCGAGCGGCGGCCGCCGCGGCGCCGGCGGGGCGGGCCGCAGTAGCAGCAGGGTGGCGGTGGCGAGCCCGGCGAGCGCGAGGCCGCCGGCGAGCACGAGGCGCTCGAAGCCGCTGCGGCGGGGGGCGCCCGCGGGCGCTGGCGGCGCCAACGCGTCCGTCGCCGGGTCGCTGGCGGGCGCGGGCACGGCGGCCGGGGCGGGCGGCGGCAAGAGCGCTGCCGGCGGCGGGGGCGCCGGCGCGGCGGTGAGCGCCGCCATGCCGGCGACCGCGTCGGCGGCGAGGCGCACGAGGCGCGCCGCCGCCAGCGCGTGCGGCGGGCGCAGCGTCGGGTCGAGGGCGAGGAGCAGATCGAGCAGCTCCTGCGTCCGCGGGCCCACGCGCAGGTGCGGCCGCCAGGCCAGGCGGTGATCGTCGGTGAGCATGGCGGCCGGGTCGCGCCGCGCGAGGAGCCCGACGGCGAGGGCGCCGAGGCCGTAGAGGTCGGTGGCGGGCGTCGCCTCCCCGCGGAACTGCTCGGGCGCCATGTACCCGAACGTGCCGGCGATGGTGCTGCCGCCGCCCTCGCGCACGGCGTCGCGGGCCGCGCCGAAGTCGACGAGCACCAGCCGCCCGTCGGCCTCGCGCCGGATGACGTTGCTCGGTTTGAGGTCGCGGTGGATCACCGGCGGCGAGCGGCCGTGCAGGTAGGCGAGCACGTCGAGCAGCTCGTCGATGATGGCGAGCACCTCGGCCTCGCCGTAGCGGTGGCCCTCCAGCTCCTGCTTGAGCGTGCGGCCGGCCACGTGCTCCTGGACGAGGTAGAGCGAGAAGGCCTTGCCCTCGCCCGCCGCGAAGTCGTCGACGTAGGCGGGGATGGCCGGGTGGGAGAGCTGCCGCAGCAGCGCGGCCTCGCGGCGGAAGAGCTTCTCCGCCTCGAACGAGCCCACGCGGCCGTAGCGCAGCTCCTTCACGCACAGGACGCGCTCATCCTCGAGCCGCGTCGCGCGGTAGGTGGTCCCCATCGCCCCCTGACCGAGCACCGCCTCGAGGCGGTAGCGGCCGGCGAGGGCGGTCTCGCCGTGGCATCCGGGGCACTGGCGCGCCGCCCCGGTCACTTCGGCGCCGCAGCTTCCGCAGATCACCCACCCATCGTATCACTTTCGGGGGTGCGTTGGACGCGCCGCGGCATCGAGGGGGCGCCGCGGCGCCGCCCACGCTACGATCGCCGTGATGCCCCTCGACGACCACGTCGCGCTCCTCGCCGAGCTCCTCGAGCTCGAGCGGGCCGAGGAGCGGCGGCGCTTCGAGGCGGCGGAGGGCGAGCTGTCGCTCGAGGAGCGGCGGGCGCGCGGGCTCGTGCTGCTCGACCTCGTCGCCGCGGGCGCGCGGGCCCTGGCCGGCCGCCTCGTGGTCGAGCTGCGGCCGGCGCGCGCGGGGGCGGAGGTGCCCGCCTCGCAGATCGGGCCCGGCGCGCTGGTGAAGGTGATCCGGCGCCGGCCGGGCGACGCGGAGGCGGCGCCGACCGGGGTGGTCGCGCGGTGCTCGCGCGCCGCGGTCGGGGTGGCGTTCGACGAGCCGCCGCCCGACTGGGTCGAGAGCGGCAGCGTCGGGCTCGCGCTGCTGCCGAGCGCCGTCACCTACGAGCGGCAGCGGGCCGCGCTCGGTCGCCTCCTCGGGGGCGCCGCCCCGCACGTGCGGCGCTGGCGCGAGATCCTCGGCGGCGCCCGGCCGCCGCGCGCCGACCCGCGCCCCGGCGCCGCGCCCGCCCCGCGGCTCAACCCGGAGCAGAACGAGGCGCTCTGCGCCGCCCTGACCGCGCGGGAGCTCTGCCTCGTCCACGGGCCGCCCGGGACGGGCAAGACGACCGTGCTGGTCGCCATCGTCGAGGCGGCCGTGGCGCGCGGGGAGCGCGTGCTGTGCGCCGCCGCCTCGAACCTCGCCGTCGACAACCTGCTCGAGAAGCTCGTGGCGCGCGGCGGCCGCGTCGTGCGCCTCGGCCACGTCGCGCGCGTCGCCGAGGCGCTCGTGCCGTGGACGCTGGACGAGCTGGTCGAGGCGAGCTCGGCGCGCGGGGTGGCGCGCGAGCTGCAGGGCGAGGCGCACGGGCTGCTCGCCCACGCGCGCAAGCAGGCGGCGCGGGGCCGCTCGGCCGGGCACTACGCCCTCGCGCGGCAGTCCCGCGCCGAGGCGGGCCGGCTCTTCGCGGAGGCCCGCGGCCGGCTGCGGGAGGCGCGCGCGCAGGTGCTCGCCGACGCGCAGGTGGTGTGCGCGACCTGCACCGGCGCCGACGCCGAGCAGCTCGACGACCAGGTGTTCGACCTGGCCGTCGTCGACGAGGCGACCCAGGCGACCGAGCCGGCGACGCTCCTGCCGCTCCTGCGGGCGCGCCGCGCCGTGCTCGCCGGCGACCACCGCCAGCTCCCGCCGACGATCCTGTCGCCCGAGGCGGCGCGGCGCGGGCTCGGCCGCTCGCTCTTCGAGCGGCTCATCGACGCGCACCCCGCCGCCGCGCGCCTGCTCCGGGAGCAGCACCGCATGCACGAGCAGATCATGGCCTTCCCGTCGGCCGAGCTGTACGCCGGCGCGCTGCGGGCCCACCCCGCGGTGGCGCGCCACACCCTCGCGGAGCTGTGCCCCGGCGCGGCCGCCTGCGGCCCGGTGGAGTTCCTCGACACCGCCGGCACCGGCTTCGAGGACGAGCTGGGCGCGGAGAGCGAGAGCCGCCGCAACCCGCAGGAGGCGGCCCTGGTCGCGCGGCGGGTGCGGCGCCTGCTCGACGCCGGGCTGGGCCCGGCGCAGATCGCGGTCATCGCGCCCTACGACGCGCAGGTGCAGGCGCTGCGGGCGCTGCTGCCGATCGCCGGCCTCGAGATCAACACCGTCGACGGCTTCCAGGGCCGCGAGAGCGAGGCGGTGGTCGTGAGCCTGACCCGCAGCAACCGCGAGGCCGAGGTCGGCTTCCTCGCCGACATCCGCCGCATGAACGTCGCCATCACGCGCGCGCGGCGCCACCTGCTCGTGGTCGGCGACAGCGCCACCGTCGCCGCGCACCCGTTCTACGCGCGCTTCATCGAGTACGTGACCGCCGCCGGCGGCTACCGCAGCGCGTGGGAGGAGCCATCGTAGTCGACCGCGCCCCCCACCCGCGGTACCCTGGCCCGCGATGCCCCGCGCCCCCCGCAGCGCCCGCGCCCGCCCGCGGCGCCCGCCCGCCGACCTGCGCGCCCTGCTGCGCCGGTGCCACGAGCGGCTCTACGGCCGCGGCGTCGCGCACGCGGAGGAGGACCTCACCATGGACATGGTGCGGCTCCTCCTCGCCAAGACGCTCGACGAGGAGGAGGCGGCCGCGCGGCCGGCCTTCGCCTGCACGCCCGCGGAGGCCGCGACCGAGGCGGGGCGCGCCGCCGTCGCCGCCCGGGTGGCGGCGCTCTTCGACCGGGTGCGGCGGCGCCACGCCGGCGTCTTCGGCGCGGACGAGCGCATCACGGTGGGGCCGCGCGCCGTGGTGGACGTGGTGCTCGAGCTGCAGCACCACCGCCTGCGCGGCGAGGCCGACCTGCTCGGCGAGGCCTACGAGGAGTACACGGCCACCCACCTCAAGCGGCAGCGGGGCCAGTTCTTCACCAACCGGCTCGTCGTCGACCTCGTCACGGGGATCCTCGACCCGGCGCCGGGCGCGCTCGTCCTCGACCCGGCGGGCGGCTCGGGGGGCTTCCTGACCGGCGCCGTGCGCCACGCGCGCCGCGCCGGCCGCGCGGGCCCCGGCGGTCTCGTC
>DASXVK010000053.1:0-3693 GCA_036504295.1 Polyangia bacterium | reverse complement strand
CGCCAGGGCAAGTGGCGCTTCGAGCCCACGGGCGAGCTCGTCGCCGAGGGCGGCGGCCACAGCGCCTACGTGCTCCTCACGGGCGCGCGGCCGCGCGACCTCGATCTCACCGTCGAGGTCATGTTCCTCACGAACGAGTCGTCGGCGGGGCTCGTGCTGCGCGCGAGCGGCGCGCGCGCCTTCCGCGACGACACCTTCTACCAGTACGAGTGGTACACGCGCGGCAGCCACCACGACAAGCGGCTGTCGCTCATGGTGAAGAACCCGAGGTGGGTGCAGATCGTGACGCCGGTCTACCCCGACGCCCCGCTCCGGCGCTGGATCCGCCTGCGCGTGCGGGCCCAGGGCGACCTGCTCGAGTGCTTCGCCGACGGCAAGCTGGTCTTCACGAAGCGCGACCGGCGCTTCCTGCGCGACGGGCGCGTCGGGCTGCACGTCTTCATGCCGCGGGCGGTGCGCTTCCGCGGCTTCCAGCTCGTGGATCTGGCGGCGAAGGCGCCTTAGCGCGCTCAGCGGTGGCGGGGGCCGGAGGGCGGCGGGGGGAGCAGGTCGACCTTGTCGGTCGGGTCCTCGGGGCCGTCGGAGAACGACTTCAAGTGCGGCGTCTTGAGCGACCGCTCCGGGAGGGTGGTCTTGCGCGAGTGCCCGCGTTCGGCCGGCTTCGGGGCCGCCCCGGCCGCCCGGGGCGGCTCGGCGGGCCGCGCGGCGGGGCGCTGCATGGGCGGGCCGAGGCGCGAGGCCGATCCGCCGGCCGGGCGTGTGGGCTCGGGCCGGGTCGGGCGCGACGGCGCGGCGGCGGTCGGGCGCGACGGCGCGGCGGGGGTCGGGCGCGCGGGCGTCGCCTCGACCGCGGTGCGCACGGGGGCCGCGCTCGGCCGGGTGGGCGGCGCGGCGGGGCGCGCGGGCGGCGCGGGCGTACGGCTCGCGGCGGCGCCGGCGGAGAGGGCGCCGCCCGCGGGGGCCTCGGCGGCGGCGATGATCGCCGCCCGGGCCGTCTGCTCCATCTCGCGCTCGATGAAGGTGATGAGCCGGCGCAGGTCGCCGACGAAGCTCTCGGCGAGGGCGTCGTTGTGCCGCACCGCCTCGAACCCCGCCTCCCAGCCGCTCACGCCGACGCCGGTGACGTCAAAGTACTCCTCGACCCGGTGCTTGAGCTCGATGAGTCGCTTCAGCCGCTCGTCCATGCCGCCATGCTACCAGCCCGACCACGGGATGGGAACGGCGCCGTTGAATCGCCGTCGGAGCGGGCCCGGCAGGCGTCGGCCGGGCGGGGCGCCTTTGCGCCGGGCGCCGCGGTCTGCTCTACTGCCGGGCCATGCCGGCAGCCGCGCGCGTGAGCGCCTTCCTCTTCGATCTCGACGGCCTCGTCGCCGACAGTGAACCGCACTCGGTGGGCTCGTGGCGTGACGTCCTCGCCACCCGCGGGGTGACGCTCGAGGACGAGGTGGTGGACCGCATCCTCGGCCTGCGGCCGCGCGACTCGACGGCGCTCATCATCGCCCGCTACGGCCTCCCCGACACCGCCCTGGCGCTCAGCCGCGAGAAGGTCGACTACCAGGTCGCGCACCTGGCCGGCCGCGTCGCGCCCATGCCCGGGCTCGCGCGGCTCCTCGACGCGCTCGACGCCCGCCGCGTGCCGCGGGCCATCGCCTCGAGCGGCGCCCGGCGCTACGTCACCGCGGTGCTCGCGACGCTGGGCCTCGAGCCCCGCTTCCCCGTCGTGGTCACCGGCGACGAGGTCACGAACGGCAAGCCCGCGCCCGACATCTTCCTGCGCGCCGCCGCCCTCCTCGGCGTGCCGCCCGCCGCGTGCGTCGTGCTGGAGGACGCGCCGAACGGCGTCGCGGCCGCGCTCGCCGCCGGCATGCGCTGCTTCGCGGTGCCGAACGGCGCCACGCGCACCCTCGACGTCTCCGCCGCGACGTGGGTCGTCGCCTCGCTCGACGAGGTCGCGGACCGCGTGGACGAGCTGGTCGCGCCGTAGCGGCCGCCGCCGTCACTCCGCGCGCCGGGGTGGCGCGGCGGCTCCCGCGACGGGCAGGCGGAGACTGAAGGTCGAGCCGACGCCCGGCGTGCTGTCGACCTCCAGCGCGCCCCCGTGGGCCAGCGCGATCCGCCGCGCGATGGCCAGGCCCAGCCCGTTGCCGCCGGCCCGCCTCCGGGCGGCCGGGAGGCGCCGGAAGGCGAGGAAGATGGCCTCGCGCTCCTCAGGCGCGATCCCGCCGCCCTCGTCCGTGACCGCGATCACCACCTCGTCCACGGCGCGCGTGAGCGCGACGCCGACGCGGCAGCCGGCGGGCGAGTACTTGAGGGCGTTGCTGAGCAGGTTGTGCAGCACCTGCGCGATGCGCGTGGCGTCGCAGCGCAGCGGCACCGGCCCGGCGGGCGCGTGGACGCTCAGCGTGCAGCGGGGCTCGGCCTTCTCATAGAGCTCGACGATCTCTCGCAGCAGGAGGCCGACGTCGCACTCCGCGAGCCGGAGCTGGAGCTCGCCCGCCTCGATCTGAGCGGCGTCGAGCAGGTCGGAGGTCATCCGGTCGAGCGCGCCGATCTGGCGCTCCACCACGGCCAGCACCTCGCGGACCCGGGTCTCGGCCGGGAGCGCCGCCGCTCGCGTCAGGCCCTGCACGGCCAGCTTCATCGGCGTCAGCGGGTTGCGCAGGTCGTGCGCCACGCCGGCGAGGAAGCCGAAGCGCTCGTGGCGCTGGCGCTCGAGCGCGACGGACATGTCGTGGAACGCCTGCGCGAGCACGTCGAGCTCGTCCCGGGACTCGACCGCCCGCGTCCCGGCGTGGTCGCCGGCGAGCTCGCGGGCCTCGCGCGTGAGCCGGCCCAGCGCGCGGCCGAGCTGCGCCGCGATGAGCCAGCTGGCGGCGAGCCCGCCCAGCAGCAGCGCGCCCGCGATGCCGAGGCCGGCGGCGAGGAGCCGCCGGTCCTGGCGGCGCAGCACGCGAACCGTCGTGTGGACGCCGCGCACCTCCTCCGTCATGCGCCGCGCGATGACCGGCACGACCTCGTCCTGGTAGTAGCGGCGCAGCGCGCGCGCGGCGCGCCGATCGAGCCCGGCGCGGACCGCGGCGCCGCGCCGCGTCACCTCACCCACCGCAACGGTCAGCTCCGCCTCGCTGCGCTGCTCGTCAGGGGGGAACTGGCCGGCGAGCGCGGCCGACGCCGTCGCCGCGCGCGCGAGCGTGTCCCGGGCGACGTCCACCTCCGCGGCGGCGGCGCGTCCGTCGACGTGCCGCTCCAGCGCGTCCAGGTAGCGATCGGCGGCGAGCTCGACCTCCCACACCGCCTCCGAGTGGACGGCCCAGAGCAGGATCCGTTCGTTGCTCCGCTCCGCCAGGCGCTCGGACGCGACGAGGAGGCCCAGGACGACGAGGCCGAGCGAGAAGGGCGCCGCGACGAGGAGCCCCAGCTTGGCGCGCGCCCGCATCGGGCCGGCGGTTCGGCCGCGCGCCGCTCGGGTCGCCCACCCGGCCGCCACACCCATCCTCCGCCCGCCTCCCCACCATTAGAGTCGCCCGGCGGGCGGACGGTGTTCAACGCGCGCGGACGCTGCCGCGGGCGGCGGCGGCGCGCGGGCGGCAGCGGCCCGCGGGCGGCGGCGCGCTACTGCACGGCGAAGACGGCGCCGTCGCTGGCGGTGCCGTCGGCGCCGCTCGCCCGCGCCTCGAGCGCGTGGTCGCCGGC
>DASXVK010000052.1:0-22359 GCA_036504295.1 Polyangia bacterium | reverse complement strand
GCCGCGGCGCTCGAGGGCGGCGGCGAGGTCGAAGTCGAGGAACTCGCGCTCGACCTGCCGCCGCTCGAAGATCGCGAGGAAGCCCGACAGCAGCAGCCGCGCCAGCGATCCCGTCGGCCGGTCGTAGTCGATGAGCACGGCGATGGCGCCGGGCGCCGCCACCCGGGCGAGCTCGTCGAGCGCCCGCTCGCGGTGGTCGGGCATGAGCTCGTGCAGCGCGAAGCTCATGGTGACGCCGCCGAAGCAGTCCGCGACGAACGGCAGCCGGAGCGGGTCGCCGCGGACGACCGTGAGGTTCGGGATGCCCCGCGCGCGCTGCTTGCCCGCCACGACGGCGAGCATCCCCTTGGGCCGATCGACGGTGACGACGCGCAGGTCGGGCCGCACCGCGGCCACGCGGATGGAGGACGCGGCCGTGCCGGCGGCCACGTCGAGCACGGCGCCCTCGACCCCCATGAACGCGCCCGCCACCTCGGCGCGCGGGTCCTCGTGGCCGAAGCGGAAGAGGAACTCGAAGACGTCGTAGAGCGCGGTGACGAGCTCCGAGCGGTAGAGGATGCGGCGCCCCAGCATCCCCCGATCCTAGCGGAATCGGCGCCGCTGGGGGAGCGGCCCGCGCGCCGGCACGCTGACGCGCGCGGGCCGCGCTACCACCGCCCCCACGGCCGCGGCACGAAGAGGTCCTCGTACAGGCGCACGGCGTAGCGGTCGGTCATGCCGGCGAGGAAATCGGCGACGCCGCGCCACAGCGGCTCCGTCGGGTCGACCCCCTTCGGCCAGTAGCGCCCGCGGAACTCGTCCTCGTGGCCGTTGAAGTGGTCCCACAGCTCCGTCAGGACCTTCTCGGCCTTGACCAGCTCGCCGTGGACGGCCGGGTTCTCGTAGACCCGCTCGTACATGAAGGCGCGCAGCGCGACGAGCGCGGCCAGCTTCGCGGGCGTCATCGCGATGGTCGCGAGGCCGGTCGCCGTCGTGGCCTCGACCACGTCGAGGACCATGGTGCGGATGCGCTCGCGGTGGCTGGTGCCGAAGGCGGCCTGCACGCCTTGGGGCAGCTCCTCCGCCCGCACCACGCCGCCGCGGACCGCGTCGTCGAGGTCGTGGTTGACGTAGCCGATGATGTCGGCGAGGCGGACGATCTGCCCCTCGAGCGTCTGGGCGCGGTCGCCGCCGCCGCCGAGGATCGGCCCCTTGCCCTTCGAGTGCTTGAGGATGCCCTCGCGCACCTCGTGCGTGAGGTTCAGGCCGCGGCCGTCCTTCTCGAGCACGTCGACGACCCGCAGCGACTGGCGCACGTGGTGGAAGCCGCCCGGCAGCAGGCGCGCGAGCACCGTCTCACCGGCGTGGCCGAAGGGCGTGTGGCCGAGGTCGTGGCCGAGGCAGCACGCCTCGACGAGCGTCTCGTTGAGCCGCAGCGCGCGCGTGATGGTCCGCGCGATCTGCGACACCTCGAGCGTGTGGGTGATGCGGGTGCGGTAGTGGTCGCCCTCGGGCGCGAGGAAGACCTGGGTCTTGCCGGCGAGGCGGCGGAAGGACTTACAGTGCAGGATCCGGTCGCGATCGTGCTGGAAGCAGGTGCGCAGCTCGTCCTCGGGCTCGGGGCGCGCCCGCCCCCGCGACGCGGCGCTGCGCTGCGCCTGGGGGGCGAGGATCTGGTCCTCCTGCTGCTCGAGGAGCTCGCGGATGCTCACCGGCGGCGCCCCCGCGGCGGCGACTTCTTGCGGCCGGTGGCGGCGGCGCGCCGGACGCCGCGGCCCTTCGGCTGCGGCGGCGCTTCACGCGTGCGGCCCTCGGCCTTGCGCGCCTTCCGCCCCCGCGGCGGCGCCTCGCCCGCGGTGCCGCCCTCGACCAGGCCGAGCTCGATGCGCCGCCGCGGCACGCTCACGTTCTCGATGCGCACCCGCACCGCGTCCCCGAGCGCGAAGGTGCGGCCCGAGCGCCGGCCGCGGAGCCGGTAGACGTCCTGCTCGAACTCGTAGGCCTCGCCGCTGAGCGTCTCGACGCGGATCATGCCCTCGACGAAGGGGTCGGCGATCTCGATGAAGACGCCGAAGCTGGTCACGCCCGAGATGATGCCCGCGTACTCCTCGCCGATGCGATCGCGCATGAGGAACGCGCGGTACATGTCCGTGACCTCGCGCTCGGCCTCGACGGCGCGGCGCTCGTTCGCCGACGACTCGCTCGCCATGGCGGCGAGCGGCGCCCGCAGGGGCGGCGGGGGCGCGCCGCCGCCGGCCGGGATACCCTCGGTCTTCAGGGCGTGCCGCAGCAGGCGGTGGACGAGGAGGTCGGGGTAGCGCCGGATGGGCGACGTGAAGTGCAGGTACTCCGACGAGGCCAGCCCGAAGTGGCCGCGGTTCGTGACGTCGTAGACCGCCTGCTTGAGCGAGCGGAGCAGCAGGTACGACAGCGCCCGCTCCATCGGGCGGCCGCGGACCTCGAGCAGGAAGCGGCGCAGCGGCAGCGGACGCAGGCCGTCCTCGGCGCGCAGGTGCAGGCCGAAGCCCTCGGCGAGGCGGGCGAACTCCTCGAGGCGCTCGATCGAGGGCACGTCGTGCACGCGCCACACGGTGTCGAGGTCGCGCTCGCGGAAGAAGCCGCCGATCGCCTCGTTCGCGCTGATCATGAAGTCCTCGACGATGCCGTAGGCCATCTTCACCTCGGGCGAGGACTTCTGGCGCCGCACGTCGCGCACGCGCCGCGGATCGTCCTCGTCGAGGATGACGCTGGCCTCGGGGAGGTCGAAGTCGAGCGCGCCGCGGGCGTCGCGCCGCGCGCGGATCAGCTTCGCGAGGGCCCACATGCGGTGCAGGTGCTCGGCGTGGTCGCGGTAGCGCGCCCGGGCGCCGCGGAAGTCGCCGCCGAGAGCCGCGGCGACGCCGGCGTAGTCGAGCCGCGCGCGGGACCGGATGACGGCCGCCTCGACGAGCTGGTCGGTGATCGCGCCGGTGCGGTCGAAATCGAGGCGGACACAGAGCGCGCAGCGGTCCACCTCCGGCTTGAGCGAGCAGATGCCCGACGAGAGCGCCTCGGGGAGCATCGGGATCGCGCGGTCGGGCAGGTACACGCTGGTGCCGCGGCTGCGCGCCTCGCGGTCGAGCGCGCTGCCGGGCTGGACGTAGTTGGCGACGTCGGCGATGGCCACCCACAGGCGCCACCCGTCGCCACGCTGCTCGACGCAGACCGCGTCGTCGTGGTCGCGGGCCGTCTCCGGGTCGATCGTCACGAACTCGCGGTCGCGCAGATCGACGCGGTCGGCGCAGTCCTCCGCGCGGACCTCCGCCGGCACGCGCGCGGCCGCCGCGAGCGCGTCCTCGGAGAACTCCTCGGGGATGTCGGCGCACAGGATGACCTTGCGCACCTCGGTGCGCGGGTCGTCGGGGTCGCCGATGACCTGCATGACGCGGGCCGTGAGCGTCTCGTCGGGGCGGCTCGGGTAGTGGAGGATCTCGGCGAGCACCGCCTGGCCCTCGCGGGCGCCGCCGGCGCCCTCCTCGAGGGCGACGTCGCCGGGCAGGCGTGGGTCGTCGGGCTCGAGGTAGAACGTGTGGCCCAGGCTGCGCAGCGTGCCGGTGAGCTTGGCGCGGCCGCGCGTGAGCACCTGCGTGACCTTGCCCTCGGTGCCCTTGTGGCCGGGCCAGGTGACGATCGAGACGCGGTCGCCGTCGAGGGCGGGGCCGCGGTGGCGCGCCGGGACGAAGACGTCCTCGAGGCCGTCGTCGCGCACGACGAAGCCGTAGCCGGCGGGGTGCACGCGGATGAGGCCGACGACGGCCGGCTCGCGGGAGGGCACCGGAGCCTCGAGCCGCATGCCGGCCAGCCGGAAGCGGCGCGCCGGGGCGCGCTCGAGCTGGCCGTCGGCGACGAGCTCGTCGAGGACGCGGCCGATCTGCGCCCGCCCCGAGCGGTCGAGCCCCATCGCGTCCGCCACCTCGAGCGCCCGCATCCCGTCCGGGCCGCCGCGCGCGAGGTGCTTGAGCACCGCCTCTCTCGTCAGATCCATGGTCCCCGCCTTACGGGCGCCGCGCGCCCGGCTTGAGAGCGTGCAGCCGGTGGTCGTCCGCGCCCACGTAGATCGTACCGTCGGGGCCGAGCGCCGGCGAGCCGTCCACGTCGCCGCCGACGTCGACGGCCCAGCGCAGCCGGCCGTCCGGCTCGAGACAGTAGAGGTGATCGTCCTGGGACCCGAACAGGATCGCGCCGTCGGCCGCGACCACGGGCGACGAGTGGATGCGGTCGCCCGCGTGGAAGATCCACTTCACGCTGCCGTCGGGCCTGACGGCGTACAGGCCGCGGTCGTAGGAGCCCACGTAGATGGTGCCGTCAGCGCCGAGCGCGGGCGAGGAGCGCACCTCGCCCTGGGTCACCACGGCCCAGCGCAGCGCGCCCTCGCGGCTCAGCGCGAGCAGCCGCTTGTCGTCCGAGCCGACGTACACGGTGCCGTCGGCGCCGACGGCGGGCGACGAGTCGATGTCGCCGAGGGCGCGGTAGTCCCAGCGCTTCGTGCCGTCGGGGTTCAGGGCGTAGACGGCGCGATCCTGCGCGCCGAAGTACACCGCCCCGGCGCTGTCGACCGCCGGGGTGGAGGCGACGTGGACGGTGAGCGGGAACCGCCAGCGCACGGTCCCGTCGGGGGCGACCGCGGTGACGCCGTCGCCGCCGACGTAGATGGTGCCGTCGGGGCCGACGGTCGGGCCGGCGTCGACGTCGCACCGGCTGGCGGACGGCCCCACGCCGGACTGGGGACTGCACACGCCGATGCGCGTCGCCCAGCGCGGGGCGCCGGTCCCGGGGTCGAGCGCGTAGAGGGTGTCGTCGTCGGAGCCGACGTAGACGGTGCCGTCGGCGGCGATGGCCGGCGAGCCGAAGACGAGGTCCTTGGTGGCGAACGCCCAGCGCTGGGTCCCGTCGGGCCGCAGGGCGTAGACCTGGCGGTCGTGGGAGCCGACGTAGATGGCGCCGTCGGCGCCGAGCGCCGGCGAGCTGTACACCGCCTGGCCGGTCCGGAACGCCCACAGCGGCCGCGGCGCGGTGCGCGGGGCGCGCTCGGGGCTGCGGGCCGCGTGGTCGGGGGTGAGCCGGAACATCCACCGGCCGGGCGCTCCGGCCCGGGGCAGTGAGGCGGGCCCCGAGGCGGGCGCCGGGGCCGGCGCGGGCGCGCTCGCCGGGCCGCGGGCGAGGCGCGCCGGCACGCACGCCCCCCGCTCGCAGGTCGCCCCGGCGCCGCACTGCGCCGCGGTGGCGCAGCCGCCCCGGCCGGGCGGCGCGGTGGCACAGCCGCAGCCGCCCAGCGCGAGGACGAGCGCCCCGGCCAGGGTCGAGGCCAGCAGGGGGGAGGCAGGCCGCATCGGTGAGCGCTTGTAGCACCAGGGGGGCGGCGGTTCAACCGGCGCCGACGGGCGGCGGCCCGCCGGCTGGCAGCGCGCCGCGCTGCGCCGCACAATCGCGACATGGTGCCGGCCCCCGTCATGGCCGCGCTCGCCGAGTTCAAGCGGCGCCTCGTGGCGCGGTTCGGCGACCGCGTCGAGCGCGTGACGCTCTTCGGCTCCTATGCGCGCGGCGAGCAGCACGAGGAGTCCGACGTGGACGTGCTGGTCGTCATCAGAGACGTCACCGGGCTCGAGCAGTCGGCGGTCGCCCGGCTCGGCGGGGAGCTGCTGACCGAGCGGGGCGTCGACGTGATGCCGGTCGTGTTCTCACCGGAGGCGTGGGCCGACCTCGAAGGGCGCGAGCTCCTCGTCGCCGAGGACGTCGCGCGTGAGGGGGTGGCCGTATGACGGAGGCGAATCGGCGCGAGAACGCCCGGCGCGCCGCCGGCGTCGTCTCCTGAGATCCTTGACGCGGCCGCGCCGCCTCTTACCTACATCAGCACTGGGGTAACCGGCCGTCGCGGGGCCGGGCGGGAAAGGAGCGTGGGGAGATGGCACGGTTCATGGACATTCACACCGGCATGAAGGGCATCACCCAGGAGAAGCTGCAGGAGGAGCACCGCAAGGACCTGGCGCTCGAGAAGACCGAGGGGGTCCATTTCATTCAGGCGTGGGCCGATCCCACCTCGGGGCGGGTCTTCTGCCTGTCCGAGGGGCCGAACCGGGACGCGATCCGGCGCGTGCATCAGCACGCGGGCCACCCGGCGGACGAGATCTACGAGGTGCCGGTGGAGGTGAAGTAGGACGGGCGGAGACAGGAGACGTTCACTTCGCGACCTTCATGATCAGGCCGCCCCGGTCGAAGTCGAGATCCGTGAAGTAGACGCTCGTGGCGTCGACCGCGATGCGCCCGGGTCGCACCCAGAACGGCAGCCAGGACGCCACGGTCAGGGACTGCCCACCGCCGAGGGGGATCGTCATGACGCTCCGGTCGGTCGCCCAATACAGGCTGGCGGCATCTCCGGCGAGGTCAACCGGAGGTGGCTCGTTCGATACGACGGCCTGCGGGGTCCCACCGGCGAGGGGCACCGCCTTCACAGTGCCGCCCGGCCCGTCCGTCCAGTACACGCGGCTCGCGTCGACCGCGAGGCGCGAAGCATAGTCCAACCCGGTCGTGAGGGTCTCCGGCGTCCCGCCCGCGAGGCCCACCTTCATGAGCTTCCTCCCGTCCGCGAAGTACACGCTGGTCGCATCCACCGCCAGGCTGCCCGGGATACCGATGTCCGAGGCGAGCGTGGTCCAGTCTCCCCCACCGAGCGGCGCCTTCATGACGACGCCATGCCCCACCTGGTTTCCGATCCAGTAGACGTGAGTTGAGTCGATCACCATCCCGGTCATGTCGTCCTGCACGGCGCCGATGACGACGGGCGTTCCGCCCGCGAGCGGCACCTTCAAGACCTCCGTGAGGGTGTTCCAGTACACGCTCGTGGCGTCCACCGCCATGTCCCCCCGGAACCCTCCTTCGTATGCGTAGTCCAATTGCCGCGGGGCGAGGGTCGCGGGGGTGCCGCCGGTGAGCGGCACCGTCATCACCGCGGCGGACCAGAACTCGGTCCAGTACACGTTCGTGGCGTCCACCGCGATGGCCATCGGTTGCTCGGCGTCCGCCAGGACCGCCGCGATGCACAGGGACGCCTGGCACACGGCCCCGCCGCACGTGCGGCCGCACACGGCGCAGTTGGCGTCGTCGGCTGCGATGTGCACCTCGCAGCCATTGGCCGGGCTGCCGTCGCAGTCCGCGTAGCCGGCATCACAGGTCAGGGTACACGTCCCGTTCTCACAGGTGGCGGCCGCGTTCGTGGGCGAGCACGCGTTCCCGCAGCCGCCGCAGTTCGCGAGGTCGGTGGAAGGATCGACACAGGCGTCCCCGCACACGAACGCGCAGGTGCACGCCCCGCTCGCGCAGGAGTGCCCAGACCCCGCCTGGTCCACGCACGCGAGGTCCACGGCCGGCTCGTTGTCGACGATGCCGTCGCAATCGTTGTCGCGACCGTCGCAGTCTTCGGGGGCGAACGCGCACTGGCAGACCCGCGGCTGTCCGCCTGCGGTGGGCTCGCACTCCCAGCCAGCGACGCAGTCGCTCGCGCCTGTGCAGGTGGTGGTGCACACGCTCCCGGTCCAGCCCGGTCCGCCATCGGGGGGCTGGCCCACTGGCACGCAGATGCCGCTGCGGCAATCGGAGCTCTTCTGGCAGGGAATGCCGGTCTCAGTCCGGCACGTGCCGTCCTGGCACACGAGGGTGGCGCCGCAGGCGCCCCCGGGACAGCACGGTGCGCCGAGAACCCCGCAGGAGCCGGCCTCGACCCCACGAGAGCCGCAGCCGAGGGTCAGGACGGCGAGTGCGAGAGCGACGAGCTGCCACATTGGGGTCCCCATCAGCGGGACGGCTTGCGCGGTGGCCTGACAACCTCGAATTCAACAGTGGCCTTGAGCGGAGGGAGTACCTCCGTGTGCGGTCCCGACCGCCGCGACGCGGTCAGGTCCCGCACACACGCGTTCAAGTCGGAGTCGGGCCAGCCGCACACCCGCTGCGTCACCGCCAGCAGTTCCTTCAGCGGCGTCCTGTCCACGAACTCACACGTGAGGCCGTACCGCCCAGGCTTGCTGATGTCGAAGCCCAGAACCTCGCTGTCCACTTCGAAGAACGAGCCGAAGTAGGCGCGCGGCACGAGAGTCACGATGCTGGTGACATCGGGTCTGGCGAAGTCCACCGACAAGCGTGGCCTGGCCCGTTGAGGCACGCCGTCTCGCACCAGCGAACAGAAGAAGTTCTGGCCGTCGCGCAACTCGCCCAGGAACGTGAGCCGCTTCGTTCCCATGTTCTGGATTCGGATCTCTGCCAGGGGACGGGCTCCTACTGTCACAACCGTACTGGGGAGCTTGAGCGTCATTACTGCCTTCCGCCCCGGCTGGGTGCCGACCGGCGGCGCCGCCGCGGCTTCGGCTTGTGCGAGAAGGACGAGGAGGGTGAGCATCCCCCGCGGGACTCCGTGCGGACTCATCGCCACCCCTTCTTGCACTCGATACACTCCGAAACCGCAGCCGCAGCCTTTTTATCGCCCTTCCCGATTAGGTGAACGCCTTCGTGGCCCACCGTCTGGGCCAGACACCCGTTCGGCGAACACCTCCAGGAGAATTCGAAAAACTTGTCCGCGACGTACACGTTTGTGCCAGGAGTATCGGCACACGCACACGGATTCGCTCTCTTGCAGCGCTGTGCGAGAGCTTCGTCGCTTTCGCAGCGCCAGACGGCATTCCTCAGGGCGCCCGCCCACTTCTTCGTGTTGACCGAGCAGTTCTTGCAATTGTCGATCTGTGGGAGGGCCTGCTCCAGCGCCTTCTCTATGACCTCCAGTTGCCAGCGCTCGCATCTGGGTCGGTCCGTCTTGGGGAGTAGTCCGCGCGGGTCCGTGAAGAGCAGCGGGTTGTTGCTCGCGTAGGCGTACGGCGCCAGCTCCGTCTGGGCTGCGTCGTGGAGCGGGTCGACCTGAGTGTACCGCCCGATCGCTGGGTCGTAGTACCGCGCCATGTTGTAGTACAGCCCTGCCCGAACGGAAGCCGCGTGTGGTCGTCGTACTGTCCCGGCAGCCGCAGCGGGCTGGTCACGTCCTCGCTGTTGAGCTCGATCTGGCCGAAGGGCTCGTAGCGCCCCGTCCACACGATGGCACCCTTATCGTCGCTCATCCGCTGCGGGGTGCCGAGAAAGTCGTTGTGGTAGTAGTAGACCGACGGTGATTGCAACGGCGTGAATCTCACGCATGACACGCCGACGACCGCGAGCGCCAGCCAGCCCAGCGCCAGCATCCCGAGGTGGCGGGCACGGAAGCGCTCGCCGCGCCGGCGCGCGCGCATGGCCAAGGTGGCGAAGAACGGCGCCAGGCCAAGCCCCAGGAGCAGCAAGGCGCCGCGCGCCACCGCGCCCGTGCCACCGACGGCGCATACGACGCACGACGGCCCGCCCTGCACCGCCAGCTCCTCGTCGGCCAGGCGCTCCTGCGCGAGCAGCTCGCCGCCGAGGAAGTAGTAGTTGCGCAGCGGCACATCGACGGTCCCGGCCGCCGGGGAGCTGGCGATCTCCGCGACGAGTCGGTCGCTCGTGTCATAGAAGAAGTTGGTCTCCACGCCCGAAAGCCACCACAGGCCGTGCAGGACGCTCGAGACGCGCCGCCCCTTCCAATCGTAGCGGTAGCTGAAGAGGGTGACGACGTTCTCGGTGTTGGCGCAGGGCTGCTCGCTCGTGATGTTGCGCGGCGTCTTGAGCATGCCGACCGCGACCAGGCGATTCCACGCGTCGTAGCGGTAGCAGAAGAGGTCGCGGTACTGCGGGTCGACCGCGCGTTGGCCCTTGGCGCACTCCGGGTTCGGGTCGCCCGCAGCGCACTTCACCACGACCGTGTGGTTGGCGCAGGCGGTGCTGGGCTGATCCGCCGTCGGATACGGCTCCTTGTAACCGTCGGAGATGACGTTGCCGGCGTGGTCGTACGTGTAGCAGACGTCGTCCGCGACGGTGCCCTCGAACGCCGCGATGGTCGCACCCATGTCGATGACCGCCGCGTCGTTGAGGAGCTGGATGACCGGTTGCTGCTGGTCCGGACGCGGTCCATTCCAGTCGCTCCGATCGAAGAGGCGCATGAAGTCGTCGCGCACCTGGCCCTGCGACAGCAGGGCGCGCAAGAACGTCCGCGGCGTCACGTGGTGCCGGCCGAGGAAGCGGGCGATCATCCCCCCGATGCGATTGTACGAGCGGTCCCAGTGGCCCGCGGGCTCCTGCAGCGCCGCGCGGATGTCAGCGAGCAGCGCGAGGTAGTCTTGCTGGAGGTCACCGCGGTGCGGCTGGGGACGAGGCCGGCCGGCGCAGGTGCCGCCGTCCGAACGTGCGCCAGCATCCGCCGCGATCGGCTGGCCGCCGTCCGCTGGCGCGCTCTGGCCCCCGTTACCTTGGCCGTTGGCGTGGCCTTCGCCATTTCCGTTGCCCTGGCCGTTGCCGTTATCGTGGCCGTTGCCCTTGCCGTCC
This sequence comes from Polyangia bacterium, assembly GCA_036504295.1. GTDB lineage: Bacteria > Myxococcota_A > Polyangia > JACRCY01 > JACRCY01 > DASXVK01. The sequence goes on along the minus strand of DASXVK010000052.1, from coordinate 11,916 downwards.
TTCGCTCCCCCGCGCGCGCCGGCATCGCGCTGGCGCTGCTCAGGCCCGGCATCGTGGCAACCGAGGCCCGCGCCGTGATCACGGCAGCCGTGGTCGTCGCCCCCGCCAGGCGTGGCGCCGCCGTCGCTCCCGCCGCCGGTCCCGGCGGCCCCGGCCGTGGACGGGCAGTCGTCGCCGCCCTCCGCGACTGGGTCTTTCATCCAGTACAGCCGGTCCGTCGTCATGTTCGGCTCGGGCCCGGACGTGTACCAGTACTGCTCGGAACGGGCGAGGCTGCCGCCGACGTAGAACTCGCGGTCCGTGCGGTTGCCCGCGTTGGGCACGCCGTAGCGGTATTTCACCATGTTGTAGGCGGCACCGTAGCCGAGCCTCAGGCCCGGGGCCCATTGCCCGAGAGTCAGCCGCCCGCGGTCGTCATACTGGTAGCTCTCGAGCGAGACCGTCGCGTCGGGCCCAACACGCACCGCGTCGGTCGGCCGCCCGAGCGCGTCTGTCCCGAGCGTGAGGTGGAAGAGCGTGGGGAACGCGCCCGCGGGAGGTGTCCCGTCGAAGCGCGCCGTGATCGAAGCCGGGCGCCCGTCGGCCTGGAACACCCGCTCCAGCACGGCGCCGTTGCCATAGCGCAGCCCCCGGAGGCGCCCGCCGGAGTACCACGTAGCGTCACGCGCGAGCGTCTTCGTGCCGGCGCCGTCGCCGCGCGTGACCGTCTGGACCAGATCGGGGTCGCGCGGGTCGGGCAGGTGCTCGAGCCGCCGCACTCCATCCGGGTACTGCATGCGGCGGAGGTTCCCGTTCGGGCCGTAGTCGTAGCGGGTCTCGCGGGCAGGGTGGCCTTCGTAGCGGCGCGAGTCCAGCGCGATCCGGCCGTCGGGATCATACGCGAAGGTGGTCAGGTCGTAGCCCTGGCGCACCCGGGCGAGCCGCCCTACGGTGTGCGCCGGCAAGGCGTCGAGCAACACATCCGCGTCGCCGTACTCGTACACCACGCTGGGCGCGGTCCCCGGGGGACCGGGCGCCTCCGACGCAATCCGCCCCAGGCGGTCGAAGCCGTACTCGAGCCGCCGGCCGTCGGCGTCGATGCGGGCGCGGAGGGACCCGTCCGGGGCGTAATCTTGCCGCGTCAGGCCACTGTTCGGGTTGCTGCTCTGGACGAGGCGGCCGAGGTCGTCATTAGTGAAACTGCTCACCCGGGTGACGCTCTGGAATCCGACGGTGAGCGACTCGATGACCGTCTTGAGGGCGCCGTCGGCGGTGTAGTCGTACGCGGTGGCGCCGTTGAGCGTCTTGAGGCGACCCCAGTCGTAGGTGTAGGTCGTGGTCTGCGGCGGATCGCCCCAGTCGGTGCGCGCGAGCAGCGCGCCGCTGTCGGGCTCGTAGGTGTTGGTCGTGACCAGGGTGGGACTGCGCGCCGGGTCGTCGCTCCAGACCTCGGTCAAATGACCCCGGCGGTACACGCGCCCCGTGCTGCGGTCCTGCGTCCCCGTGCCGAGCTGGCCTGGCTGCGGGTCGCTGAAGCTGCGCTCGCTGGTCACGTTGCCGTGGCGATCGTAGCCGTACTCGGTGCGCTCGCTCCCGCCCGGCACCGCGCTGCCGCTCCCCACCTGCGCCGCCCGCGTGATGGCGACGAGGCGCTCGAACTCCCCGTCCTGCCGGTAGGCGTAGTGGTCCACGTTCTGCTCGGGGTGGATCACGGTCTGCACGCGTCCGGCGCGATCGTAGGTCGTGATGGTGATGGCGCCGGACGGGCTCGTGAGCTTGGTGACCCGGCCGAACGGGTCGTACTCGGTCAGGGTCTCGCCGAGGTTCGCGTCCTGCACCTTCGTCGGGCGCCCGAACACGTCGTAGTCCTCGTACACCCGTTCGACGAACGAGACGCTCGGCGATGGCCGGCGCAGGACCCGCCGCAACCGGTGCGTCAGGCGGGGCCCCGCCGCCTCATCGTAGTATTCGAAGACGGTGTGCGGCCCGCTCGGCGGCGCCGCCTCGTCGTAGGTGCCCCAGATCTTCGAGGGCTGGTTCGAGCCGTCCACGTAGTCGGTCCGCGTGACGACCCGGTACGCCGTCGCGCACGAACCGAAGGTCGTGTCCGTATCCGCGTTGCAGGTCGTGCCCTGCTGGATCTGAAGGTGGAGATTGCCCCACTTGTCGTTGATCAGCTCGGTCGTCGTGGCGGCCCCGAGCGCGCCGGGGGTGCGGGTCACTCGCTTGAGCGACTGGTTCGGGTCCTGCGTGATCGGGTAGTACTCGTAAGCGGTCGTCACCGTCGGCGGTGACGTCGGCGGGGGTGGAGCGCTCGCGTCCAGATCGTTCTCCACCACGCTGGCGAGGCGCCGCGTGTCGGGATGGTAAGTCCGGGTCGACAGCGCCAGCGTGGAGCCCGTGCCCTGGCCCACCATGCGTCGCTCAGACAGCGGCCGCGTGGTGCCGGCAGCTTCGGCGAAGACGGCCCACCCATACTGACGCGTATCGCCGGTGCACCCGGCGGGCGAGGTCGACTCGAGCAGGCGGCCGGCCTTGTCCCAGGCCAGACAGGCAGTCGCCCACGGGTGCTGCGGATCCTGGTCCGGCGGCTCCGCCAGGTCGACGACCTTGGTGATCATCGCGACGCCGGTCAGCCCCGCGTTCAAGGTCGGGCAGTCCCGCTGCCGGTCCACGCCATCATAGATGAACTGCAACCAGTCCGTCGGGGTCCGCGACTCCCGCACGCGGTTGCCGCCGTCCTCGTAGAGGTGGGCCTCCTCCAGCACGCCGCCGTGCTCGACGGTCATGAGGAGGAGCTGCGACGTGCCGCCGCCGTGGCCGTAGGTGTAGTCCTCGACACACGCGCCGTTGCCGTCCAGGCCGTAGCACACGTGCGTCAGCAACGTCGGCGATGCGGCCGCGTAGTCGTAGGTGACCTCGTAGGCGGGCTCGGCCCCGACGACGGCGATGGTGCGGACCCGGACCTGGTCGGCCGGGTCGTACATAATTGTGACCGCCTGCCCCGACGAGTTCGCCACGCCGATGAGGCGATCCTGCTTGTCGTACGAGAAGAATACCGGCTTGCCCGTGCGCGTCCGCCGCAGCAGGAGGCGGCCGCCTTCGTCCAGCTCGTAGCAGCGGCCGTCATCGGCCACGACCCTTGTATCGCGCGGTCGTCGCGGCGGCCGTGCACCGCACATCTCCCGACGAGCTGTGCACCAGCCGCCACCCGCGGCCGGTGTGATCCTCGTACGAGACGGCGTTGCCGGACGACACCTCCTGGAACAGGTAGCTCTCGCCGTCCTCCCGGATGAAGGCCTTCATCACGACGGTCCGATCGCGCGACTTCGCGTCGATCAGCGTCGGCTGCAGGTTGTGCGCCCACCCGGCGCCGAGGAAGGCGCGGCGCCGGGGGTCGATCTGCGCGAGCCCGGGAGGATGCGGCCGTAGCGAGGCGTAGTTGCGGCGCACGACGATGTCGTCGTCGAACGCCCCGGTGAGGCGCAGGTCCTCCACGGGCCCCACGGTGAGGGTACCCCGCAGAGCATGGACCGGCTTGCCGTGGCGGCTCTGGCAACACGTCGCGTCACCCTCCTCGGGCGAGCAGGCACACCCCGGACCGTCCGAGCTCTCGTTGCAGGCGCACTCGCCGCAGTCACCCGGGCAGGTCGTGCACGTCTCGCCGTGGTCGCAGACGTTGTTCCCGCAACACACGCCGCAGTCGGCGGGGCAGGTCGCGCAGTCCTCGCCGGGGTCGCAGGTGCCGTTGCCGCAACCCACTTTGCAGTCGGCGGCGCAGGTGTCGTGGGTTTCGTCAGGGTCACACTTGCCGTTGCCACAAGCCGCCGGGCACGCGGTGCGGCACTGGGCCAGGTAGCTCGCATCGCAGCTACACTGGCCGCTCGTACCGCAGCCGCAGTCTCCCGGGCAACTGCATGGCGTCTCGCCGCCGTCGCAAATGTGGTCGCCGCAGCTCGACGGGCAATCACTGGCGCACGAACCGTGGGTCTCGCCGCCATTACAGACGCCGTCGCCACACGGGGTCATGCCCGCGCAGTTGAAGCAAAAGGAGCCGCAGCTCTGGTTTTGCGGCGGGTCGTTCCAGTTGACCCCACAGGAGGAGCAGGCCACCCAAGGTTGACCGTTTTCCGGGCAGTAGCAAGCTGTCGGCACCCCGGCGGCGCAGGCGCCGGTAGCGCAGTCGCAGACGATCTTGTGGAGCTCCTTCTGCGCGCCCTTACCGTCGGCACCGCACCCCTTTTCCCCGTTGGGGCAGTCGACCACCGCGCTCGGCATCGCGTAGTTGCACCCCTGCTCGTAGCCGAGGCACACCTGTTGCCCGCCCGCACGCGCCGGCGCGCCCCACGAGAGGATCATGAGGAGGCCCAGCGCCGCCAGCGCGCGACCTCCGAGCAGGAGTTGCAACTCGTCGCGGCGGCCTTCCCGCCCCGCCTCATCTTGCCGCCCCTGGCCATGAGCACCTCCCTTGAGTGGTTCGCGGGTCCCGCGGCGGACCGGAACGGCGGCCACCGGGCTCCCGCGCGCCGCACGCGCCGCGCGACGTGACGATCAGCCCTGGCGGCCGCGCACTCCCCATCTCGCCCCCCACACCGCGATTGACCGATGATGGATAGAGAACCGAGCGCTATCTCAATGCTAGGCGCCGGCCGGGTCAGCCTGTCAAGAGAAAAGCCCCGGCTCCCCCGGCTCGAGCTCCCCCCGCGCGAGTTGCCCCGCCCCGTACTCCAGGGTACGTTTACCGCGGTCGTACCGCCATGCCTCCCGACGCCCCCCCGCGCCTGCGCGCGCACCTCGCCCTGCTCGGCCGTACCCTGGCCGTGCTGGCGGTCGTCGGGGTGCCGCTGCTCGCGACGCGCGAGGGCTGCCGGGACCACCAGCCCGGCGCCCCGCGGCGCAACCTGGCCGCCGCGCTCGCCGCCCGGACCGGCCTCGTCATCGACGCCGCGGACGTGGCGCTCCTCGACGGCGGCGACGCCGTGCGCGGCCGCCCGGTCGCCTTCCTGGGCCGCGCCGCCACCGGCGCCCCCCGCGACCTCTACCTGGCCCGCGCCCGCCTGACCGAGGCCGGCGTCCCGGTCGCGGTCGCCGGGCCGTGGAACCTGTCGCGCACCCGCGAGGCCGACGAGGGCGACCTCGCCGCCCGGGGGACGCGCCTCGCCTGCGCCTCGCGCCATGGCGGCCGGGTCGAGGCGGTGCTCACCTACGACGCCGGCGGCGAGAGCCCCGCGCTGACCGCGGCCTGGCCGCTCGCCGAGCGGGTGCTCGACCGCGTGTCGAACTTCCAGGAGACCGGCGCCGTGCACGGCGTCGGCCGCGCCTCGGTCGAGCTCCAGAGCCCGATCAAGGACGTGCGCCTCAGCTTCGTCAGCGACGACGAGCTGTGGATCTCCCACGGCGCCGCCCGCCTCACCTACGACTTCGGCGCCGGGGCGCTGCGGGACGCGGCGGCCGGCGCGCGCGTCGTGACCGCGGACAAGGGCCGCCGCCCGTCGCTCATCAGCTGGGCGGTCGACACCGTGCGCAACCTCTCGTTCGTCGGGCCCCAGCGCATCGCCTGGCTCGAGAACGTCGTCTTCCGGGCGATGGACCGGGTCCAGGTCGTCGGCGCCAAGGTGACGGGGTACAACGGCGCCGCCGCCATCGCCGAGGACCTCGACCTGCGCGTCGGCGACCGCGCCGCGGCCGGCGGGCCGACGGTGCCGAACTGGCCGCCCAAGGACCTCGCGCCGATCCTCAAGAGCGGCATGGAGGGCGAGGGCCGCTGGGTCCTGCCGACGGACCCGTACACCGCGCGCCAGCCCGGGCTGCCGCCGCCCTTCGCCGAGAGCTTCCTGCGCGTGGACGTCGACCGCCCCTTCTCCCGCGTCTACATGGTCGCCTGGGACCCGCGCCGCCTCGAGCTGCGCCTCGTCCCCGGCACCGACGACCCGCAGTCGATGAGCGGCAAGCCCGGGTCGGGCCGCATCCCGCGGCAGGGCGGCGGCCTCGAGCGCCTCGCGGCGGGCTTCAACGGCGGGTGGCAGACGGTCCACGGCCACTTCGGCATGCGCGCGCAGGGCAGCACCATCGTCTCGCCCTGCTCCGGCTGCGCCACCTTCGGGCGCATGAAGAGCGGCGCCACCGCCTTCGGCACCTGGCCCAAGCGCGGCAAGGCGGCGGCCGAGAAGGCGGCCGATCCGGCGCGCCGCCCGGCCAACCCCGGCGACGACGTCGCCGAGCTCCGCCAGAACCTCTACCCGCTCTTCGACCGGGGCGTGCTCAACCCCGAGGGCCACTCGTACTGGGGCGGCGGCCACCTCGAGGAGCTCGAGGTGAACTACGTGCGCCGCTCGAGCCTCTGCTCGACGCTCGACGGCCACGTCGTCTTCTTCTACGGCGAGAACGTGTCCATCTACACCCTCTCGCTCGCGATGCAGCGCGCCCGCTGCGACTACGGCCTCGAGCTCGACATCAACCGCCCGAACGTGAGCTTCGAGTTCTACCGCGTCATCCCGAAGGCCGCGCTGACGCCCGACGACCCGCCCCTCAAGGTGCACGAGACCCGCTCCCGCGCCGCCGGCGAGCTGCCCGGGCGCAAGGACCTCGTCTACTTCGTGCGCTCGCTCGTGCGCGGCCAGGGCCTCGGCGGCTTCCCGCGCTACATCTCGACGCTGCCGCGGGACTTCGTCTATCTCACGCTGCGCGACCTCCTGCCCGGCACGCCGCTCGCGCCGCCGGTCGCGCCGCCGCTGCCCGGCGAGGGCGCCTGGCAGACGGCCGGCCTGCCGCAGGGCCCCGATCCCTTCCCCGCGGCGCTGGCCGTCACCACCATCCGCCCCGACCCCGCGCGCCCGGACGTGAGCGTGCGCCTGCTCAAGGTGGACCTGCGCCGCGTCGACCTCGCCGCCGGCGCCAGCCCCCCGGAGGGCGCGCTGCTCGCCGCGGCCCATCTCGGCGGGCCCGCGGCCGTGCAGCCCGTCAGCGCCGGCGAGGCGCCCGGCGCCACGACCGGCCTCCTGGTCGAGGGTGGCGGCGCCGCGCCGCCGCGCGTCACCGCCGGCGCGCTCGCCCGGGCCGCCCGCACGACCGCCGACGCGTTCGTCCTGCGTCCGGCGGCCGCGCCCGCCGCCCCGCGCCCCGGCGCGCCCGTGAAGCCCCGCGCCGCGGCGGCCACGCTCGCCGCCTGCGCCAGCGGCCCCTACCTCTACCTCGCCCAGGCGCCGGGTGACGACGGCCCCGCCGCCGCCGCGGCCCTCACGCTGTGCGGCTGCGAGGACACGGTGCGCCTCTCGGCGCCGCAGGCCGCCGGTCACCTCGTCGTCGCGGAGGCCGGCGCCACCCCGGCCGCCGCGGCCCTCGGGCCCGGCGAGCAGGCGCTCTACCTCACGGCCCACGCGCGGCCGTTCCTCGTGCCCATGTTCGACGCCCCCGTCGTCGCTGACGCCGTCCCGAAGAAGAAGGTCGACGGCGAGGCGATCCTCAAGCGCGCGATGCTGCGCTCGCGCAACCCGAACGCCGCCGCCTCAGGAGCCTCCCATGGTCCCCGGCCCTAGCCCCGCCCCCGACGAGCGCGCCGCGCTGCCGACCGCGCCCGTGCGGCGCGCCGAGCCCGACCCGTTCGCGACCCTCATCTCCGGCGACCTCGCCGGCCCGCCGCGCCGCCGCGGCTGGCACCTGCTCGGGCTCGCGACCGGCCTCGTGCTGCTGCCCCGCGCCCTCGGCCTCCTCGGCCGTCTGCTGGGCTACCGCCGCCGGGGCACGCTGCGCCTCGAACCGCCCTTCGTGCACCTCGAGACCCGCGTCGCGCTCCTCGGCGGCACGGTCACCGAGAACGACGTCCGCCTGCACCTCGGGGGCGTCGCCGGGGTCGCCGTCTCGCGCGCACAGCCCAGCCTGATGCTCCTCGCCGGCGGCGTCATCGGCCTCGTCGTCGCGCTCGCGGGCCTCAAGACCCTCGCCGACGGGGTGCTGGTGAAGGCGACCTCCCTCGTCCTCGCCGGCGCCGGCGTGCTGCTGCTCGGCCTCGGGGTGGACCTCGCCGCCTTCGCCCTCGGCCGCTACCTGCGCGCCCGCCGCGGCGCCCTGGTGAGCGTCCTCGGCACCGGCGGCCCGCTGCTCGCGCTCGACGGCATCGAGCCCGCGCGCGCCGCGCGCTTCGCCCAGTCGGTCACCACCGCGCTCGCCCGTGCCCGCGACGGCGCCCCCGAGTCCCCCGCACGCCCGTGAGCCGCCCCCTTCGCCTCACCGTCCTCGCGCTGGTCGCCGCGGCGCTGCTCGCGGCGCCGGCCGACGCGCAGCGCCGCAAGAAGAAGGCCGGCGCGGCGAGCCGACCCGCGCCCTGCCGCAGCGACCGCGACGAGATCGTGCCGCTGCACTACCCCGACGCCGGCCAGGTGTGGATCCCGCGCGAGGTCGCGTGCGGCGGCCGCGCCGAGGTAGTCATCCTGCTGCACGGCAACCAGGGGAGCCGCGACCCGGCCCCGTCCATCGGCGGCGGCCGCCACCTCGAGCGCATGACCCGCTCGCTCATGGGCGCGGGCTCGGTGCGGCCGATCGTGCTCGCCGAGCCGGTCCACTACTCATCGTGCGGGGGCGGCGGCGATCTCTACGGCGGCCGGATGAGCTTCGCCGAGTACAAGAAGCGGCTGTATCGCCTCCTCGGCGCGCGCAAGATCCGGCCCGGCAGCATCTCCGTCATCGGCCACTCGGGCGCCGGCTGCTGTCCGGGCGGCGGCGTCTTCAAGGCCGCCGAGCAGATCCGCCCGCTGCGCCTCCTCGCGACCTCCGACACCTGCTACCACTCGGGCGCGTACTCGAAGCGGCTCCACGAGCTGCTCGGCCGCGGCACGGTGTACCTCAACATCTCCCGCGGCGAGCCCTCGTACGACCACTACAAGGCGTTCGAGGCCGAGATGCTCGGCAAGAAGCCCCGCCCGTTCAAGCCGTGCGACAAGACGCTCTACCGGCGCTGCGTCAAGCACCCCGGCCGCCCGTGGTTCTCGTACACGACCAAGCGCGGCGACGTCGGCTACCACGATCACACCCCGCGCCTCGCGCTGCGCACCGCGCTCCTGCGCTACTTCACCGGCCGCAAGGGCGCGAAGGCTGCGCCCAAGCACGAGGATCCCCCGGCGGGGCCGCCGGCGCCGCCGCCGGACCTCATGGGCCCGCCCGCGCCCCCGCCCGCCACCCCGTCGGCGGGGCCGTAGGCCAGGCTAGGCGCCGGCCTCGCGCGCGGCGGCGTCATCGGCCGTCCCGCCGGCCGGCGCCGGCTCGCCGCGCCGCAGCCGCCGCCACAGGAGCCCCGCCGGGACGAGCACACCGGCGCCGAGCAGCAGCAGCAGCGTGATCCCCGCACCCAGGGGCGGCCGCCGCCCGCGCACCCAGTCGTTCGCCCACCAGTCCACGCGCAGGTTGTTCCAGGTGTCCGCGAGCGCGATCCGCCGGGGCACCAGCTCCTTCCACGGCGGGTCCCGGCCGAGATCGCGGTCGTCCCGGATCACGTGGCTGAGCAGCCAGGCGTGGCCGCGGATCGGCGAGAACTGCGGCATGTAGTACATATGGGCGTAGTGGTCCTCGGACCACCCGCTCCAGCGGGTCTGGTCGCGGACGGCGACCACCACGCGGATGTAGTGGTCCCAGTAGAACGCCGCGCCGAGGAGCTGCACGGTGAGGCCGGCCCCGAGCAGCGTCCCGAGCGCGAGCCGGCGCACGCGCCGCCGGCCCCGCGCCAGCGCCTCGGGCAGCCACGGCAGCGCGAGCAGCATGAGCAGCGGCGTGAGCGGCGCCAGGTAGCGCGGCCCCCAGCAGTAGCCGCCGTGCCAGATGCGGAACCGGCAGCTCACGAGCGTGACGACGCCGATGATGCCGAGGAGCAGCAGCGTCTCGCGCCGGTGGCGGCGCCAGGCCTCACGCAGGCCGAGCAGGCCGAGCACGATCGGCGGCGAGTAGAGGAAGATCGAGCGGCCCGTCGAGAGCGTGTTGCCGTAGAGCGCCGGCAGGATCTCGCCCTTCATGATGTCGGGCTGACCCTCGTAGCCGGTGTGGAACAGGGAGCCGGTCTTGACCCAGTTGTGCCACAGCGCCAGCGCGACGAAGGGCAGGAACGCCGCGAGCGCGACGCCGCAGCCGTGCAGCAGCCGCCGCCACGCCGCGCGCTCGGCGCGCAGCCGCTCGGCGACGACGTACGCCGCGCAGAGCGGCAGCACCAGGACGTACACGATCTTCGAGCTGAAGAGCACGCCGGCCGCCAGGCCGAGGAGCGCCATCCCGGGCAGGGTCAGGCGCCGGGCCTGCGCGAGCGTCCGCTCGAGGAGCCACACGAGCGCGAAGGTCTGCAGCGCCTCGGCGTAGGGGCTGCGGGCGTAGACGAAGCAGATCGTCGTCAGCCCGAGCGCGAGCGTCAGCCCGACGGCCCAGCCGGGGCTCGCGCCGCGGCGCCGGCACAGCGCGAGGAAGAGCACGCAGGCGCCGGCCATCAGCAGCGCCGGCGAGAGGTGGGCGCAGAACGCGTACAGCGGGTCCGGCGGCAGCCCCTTCACGTGGCGGAGCGCCTTGTAGGTGAGGTAGCTCGGCACCATGGCGAGGACGTTGCCGAGCGACGCGATGCCGTACTTCTTGCCCTTGTGGACCGCGAAGAAGTACGGCGGCCCGTCGAGCGTGATGTCGAGGCGGCCCCGGTCGACGAGGCTCACGGCCGTGTCGTACGTGACGTGGGCGTCGGCCCAGGGCGGCTCGCGGCTGGTCGACAGCAGGAACAGGCACGCGAGCAGCGGGAAGACGTAGCGCGCCATGGCGCGAAACTCTAGCACGGGGCCGCGGCGGGTACAGCGCTACTCGGTCTCGTCCTTCACCTCGAGCTCGCCGACGACGACGTCGCCCTTGTCGTCGAGGTGGCCGGCGATCCGGAAGCTCGACGACGTGCCGTTGCAGTCGAGGTCGCCGCGCGCCTCGACCACGAAGCGCGCCTTCTTCCCCTTCCCTTCGCTCGTCACCCGGTACTGGTAGTAGAAGGGCGCCGTCAGGTCGAAGCGCAGGGCCTTCCACGTCGGGTCGCTGAACGCGCCCAGGCCGGGCCGGCACTTCGGCGCGCTCGGCTGCTTGCAGCACGGCACCACCGGGCTCCACGGCGTGGCCGGGGGGAAGGCGAACCGCTTGCCGTCCTTGCGGTGGTCCTCGGCGTACTGCCGCAGGGCCACCTTGAGCAGGTTGAGGTTCATCCGCGCCTCGGACGTCTTGGCGCGCTTCACGTACTTCTGAAACGACGGGATCGCGATGGCCGCGGCCATCCCGGTCCAGCCGAGGAAGGTGCTGGCGGCGTCGAGCTGCGGCAGGCGATAGGTGCTGACGAGGGTGTTGCCCTCGAGGCGCGGCTCGATCTCGCGCAGGGTCCGCTGCGCCACCGAGTGGCCGATGATCGCGCCCACCGCTTCGGCGACGTCGTGGCGCCGCTCGGCGCGCGCCTTCTGCCGCGCGATCTGCTCGACGAACATGGTGCCGGTCGCGCGCGCGATCTCGCGGATGGCCCCGAGCTTGCTCCCATCGCCCTCGATGCGCAGCGTGAGCAGCCCGTCGCGCCGGAAGGTCAGGGTCGCCCCGCTCACGCCGAACTGCTGCACCAGCGCCGCGACCATCGGGTCGCCGAGCGCGGCGGGGGCGACCGCGGCCAGGAGATCGGCCGCCTCGGGCCGTGGCTGCAGCGCGAACGCCAGCGGCGCGCCGGGGCCGACGGGCGCGATGCGCTTGTGCGCCAGGTCGATGGCGGTCGCCACCTCGGTCGGCGGGCCGACCACGACGCCGCCGGGGACGGCCGCCGCGACGACCATGGGCGCGACCTCGATGAGGGCGACGCCCTGGTAGCTGCCCGTCGGCCGCCCGCGCAGCGGGCCGGCGGCGCGCAGGCGGAGGAACACGGCCCCGCCCCGCGCCGCCAGGTTCGTCGAGTACGCCACGGCG
>DASXVK010000051.1:0-16986 GCA_036504295.1 Polyangia bacterium | reverse complement strand
CGCGGCCGCCGGCGACGCCCCCGCGGCCGGCGACGCCGCGGCCCGCCCCGACGGCCCCGACGCGACGGCCCACCCCGACGGCCCGGCCGCCGCGGGCGACGCCGGCGCCGGCCACGGCGTCGAGTCCGGCTGCGGCTGCCGCGTCGGCGCGGCGGAGCGCGCCGCGCCGGGCTGCGGCCTCCTCGGCCTCGCGCTCGCCGCGCTGGGCCTCGCCTACCGGCGCCGGCGCCGGTAGGCGCCACTGCGCCCGGCTGCCGGACGGGCGTCAATCCTCCCGCGGCGTCAGCTTCACCTTCGCCGTCACCTGCCGCTGGGCATTGCCCTTGTTCTCGGTGAAGGTCCAGGTCTTCGTGCCCCCGGCCTCGAGCGGCATGGTGAACTTCTTCATCGGCCCCTGGATGGTGTCGCCGGTGCCGGCCGGCCCCTTGAGGGGCACCGGCTTCACCTTGATGTTGCCGGGCATGTTGACCGTGCACTTGAGCGCCGTGTTGATGCCGCCCGCGGCGTTCCCCTGCAGGTTGAACTCGGTCATGAGGGTGTCGACGTTCTGCACGTTGCCGTGGACCTTGGCGCTGAACGAGCCGGTGTTCACCGGCGCCTCGCAGCGCATGATCCCGCCCATGCCGCCCTTGAACGAGAAGTTCCAGGTGCCGCTGCCGGGGCTGTCGAAGCGCAGGTTCTCGTCGAGGGTGAAGGGGATCGAGGCCTTCAGGCTCACGCTCCAGCCCCCCTGGATGCCCTCGCCGGTGACGAGGTCCTCCTCGGTGAACTCGAAGAGCCAGTTCTTGGGCAGCGGCACCTCGATCTCGACGCGCAGCGGCACCTCGCGGCTCGAGATGACGTTCGAGGCCATGTAGACCGGGCTCACGCCCATCGGGAAGGGCATCACGTTCGCGAAGATCGTGACGCTGTGGATCTTCGTGAACTTGTGCTCCTTGCCCTTCTGCTCCTTGGGCCGGAAGTCGGCCTTCGACTTGCCGTCCTTGCCGGTGCGGCTCGCGCCGGCCTTGATGCCGGGGGCCGTCATCGTGACGGCCTGCTTCGGGTCGAACTTCCCGTGCGGCGGGTCCAGGGCGGCGCCTCCGGTCCAGGTGACCCAGGCGCCCTCGACCGGCCCCTTCGGCGGGATGTTGCGCAGCTCCTCCATCATGCCGCTGGCGCCGGGGAGCGACAGCGCCTCGAGGCAGTCGACGAACTTGTCCATCTGCTCCTTGCTGTAGGGGTTCTTGCTGTCGACGAAGACCTCGTAGTAGACGGTCGGCCCGCTGTACCAGGTCTTCACCGGCTTGACCTCGCCGGTCACGTCGATGACGGCCGCGATGCCCATGCCGGCGATCGCCTGCGTGATGGTGTTGGCCAGCTTCCACGGGCCCAGCGCCTCGCCGAGCCCCTTGCTCCAGCCCTCGACGCTGCCCCAGCCGAAGGTGGAGCCGCCGAAGGCCGTGCCCGAGAGGACGCCGCCGAGCCCCTTCTGCCACTTGGCCGCCTTCGACGCCATGGCGCAGAGGCCGCTCAGGCTCATCTGGTCCCCGAGCGCCTCCGGGCCGAGATCCTTCATCACCCCCTTGGCGGGCGCGCGCTTCGGGGCGGTCTTCTTGATCGGCCGCATCAGCTCGGCCGGGGGCGGACCCTGGGGGGCCGGCAGGCCGGTCATGAGCCACAGGCCGAGCAGCAGGCTGCCCACGGGGTCGAGGCGCGGATCCTCGCGATCGAGCTGGCCGCGCTTCTGCAGGTCGGTCGCGAGGGCGAGCACGAGCAGCGCCTCGGGGGTCGTCACCTTCTTGCGCTGGATCTCGCGGGCGCTGCGCGCGAGCCACGGCCCGAGCGGCGACCGCCGCAGCTGCTGCTGATCCGCCTCGGGCACGTACGCCTTGACGACGGCCGACAGCAGCCGCGCGTCCCCCTCGGCGGTGGCCTTGGCGAGCCCGTGGAGCGGCTGCTCGAAGAGGAGCACCTGCGACAGCGGCTTCGTGATCTGCCCCGGCACGAGGAGCCCGTCGCCGGCGGCGTTGACCACCGGCACCTTCAGCCGCTGCATGAACGACGCGACGAGCCCGGCGAGGCGGTCGGGGTCCTTCTCGGTCGCCGCCGCCTCGCCCACGAGCCGCGCCGCGGCCAGCGGGTCAGGCGGCAGCTCCGCGAGCGTGATGCGCGGCCCGCCGCCGCTGCCGATGGGCGACAGCTGCCGGAGCCGCTGGCAGCAGCCCGGCAGGGCCGCGACGGCGATGAGCAGCACGAGCAGAGCGATGGAACGCAGGCGCATCGTGCTTACCCCTCGTCAGCCGGTTGCTGGTCATCATGAAAGTCAGGGCTGGCCACGGGCTCGACCGCGCGCGGAGTGGCCCGCTCGAACTGCTTGCGATCGTCCTTGCACAGCAGCTGGACCGCGTGGCAGCCGCTCGTGGCGGCGCCGGGCACGCCGGAGAAAGGGATCGTCCACTGCCCCGCCATGTAGCAGCGACGCAGGCCGGGGAGCCGCTTGGGCAGCTCCGCCCCCAGGTTCGCGGTGGTGATACACCAGCCGTCGGGTGAGCCCTGCCAGTTCCCGGTGTAGCGCGCGTAGGTCACCGGCGTCGCCACGTCCACGACCTCCACCTGCGGCGCGAAGCCAGGCCAGCGGCGGTCGAGCTCCGTGATGGTCAGGTCGGCGACGCGCCGCTTCTCGGCCGCGTAGGCCGCTTCGTCCTGGCGCAGGGTGGACCAGTAGTCGTAGTTGCTGGTGTACCAGACCTGAGCCACGGACTTGCCCGGCGGGGCCATCGACGGGTCGTGGCTGTAGTGCAGCACGTCCAGCTTGGTCCGGGCCTGGCCGGCGACGAGCAGGGGCCGCGGCAGATCGAAGATCACATGCCGCGGCTCGGCTGACAGATCGCGGGCGACCCCGAGCATCACCTGGATGAGGGGCGGATAGACCTTCCACTCGGCGTAGGCGCGCCGGATCTCGGGGCTCGCGTAGCGGCCCTCCAGCAGGTCGAAGATCGCCGTCCGACCGTCGGCGGCGGCGATGACCGCGTCGGCGCGGTGCTCCGACCCATCCGCGAGCCGGATCCCCACGGCCCGGTCGTGCTCGACCAGGATCTTCGCCACCCTGGAGTTGAAGTGGATGGTGCCCCCGAGCCCGCGGTAGTGCTTCGCCACCGTCTGGGCCACCTTGATCGATCCGCCCAGGGGCGTGCCCGCGTTGCGCGTATGGTACGCCGCGAGGACCACGAGGGCGGTGATGAGCGGGACCTCCGGCATCGGCCAGCCGGGGGTGTCGACCAGCAGGCGCACGACCTCGGCCAGGCACGGATCCTGGCACTGGCTGGCGAACCCCTGCAGGGACGACTTCGCGTGACGGAGCACCCCGAGCAGGGGCAGCATCGCCCGCAGCTGCTTCAGGTAGTCCCGCGGCCCCCAGAGCTCCCTCGGCTTGTCCAGCTCGAGGTCGAAGCCGACGAACGGCCGCGCCATCCGGATGAGCTGGCGGATCAGCCCCGCGTCGCCCGGCGACAGCGCCAGCAGCTCGTGCTCGAGACGGTCGAGGTCCGCGAAGATGTCGACCTTCCGCCCCATGGTCTCGATGTGCGTCACCACGTCGTGGTGGACGAACTGCCGGCCCTGGACGACGCCGAGCTCCTGCCACATGCGATGGAACATGCCGGAGGTCGACGACATCAGCATGTGGATGCTGGCGTCGAAGACGTAGCCCCTGCGCTTCCAGGCGGTGCACAGGCCGCCCGGCAGGGCGTGCGACTCGAAGATCCGGCTGCGGTAGCCGTTCATCTGCGCGTAGCACCCCGCCGACAACCCCGCCATCCCCGCCCCGATGATGATGACGTCCTTGCCGCCCATGGTGGACTCCTTCGTGCGCCGCGACAGTGGCAGGTGCGGCGACACTAGCAGCGCGTCGGAGGGGGTTCAAGGCGCGCCCGGCCCCGGCGATGGTAAACTGAGGCATGCGCACGGTTGCCTGGGGCCTGCTCGCCATCCTCCTCGCCGCGTGCGGCGCGCCGCCGCCCGTCGTGCGGACCACGACGCAGCCGGTGCCGGCGCGGCCCGCTCCCGCCTGGCCCGAGGGCTGGTGGATCGAGACGGCGGACGAGCTGAACGCGGGCGACGTGGGCACCGGCATGCGCGCCACGGCGGACGGCCCGATCATCGTCACGACCTCCGGGCGGGTGCAGCGCCCGTCGGTGCCGTTCAGCCGGGTCGCGCCGCGCGAGTGGCGCTTTCGGATCGACGGGCACGACGGCACGGTGCGCCAGCCGGCGGCCGACGCGCTGATCGTCGAGACCAGAGGCAAGCGCATCACCTTCCGCCGGGCCACCGACGAGGAGTCGCGGCAGCTCGAGGCGCGGGCGCAGGCGCCGAGCGCGCCGTAGCGGGCCGCGGATGCCCGCGACGCTCACCATCGGCCCGTGCTCGCGGCGCTGACGGACGGCGGACCGGCGGCGCTCGTCGCGCTCGCGGCGCAGGATGGGTTCGAGCCGCAGGCCACGTACAGCTCCGCCTGCGACCTCTGCACCCACGTGCGGTTCTTCCTCGCCAGCCGCGGCGGCTTCGCCGAGCTGGGACCGCGCGGGTTCTACGCGCCGCGGTCGGCGGCGTATTGACCGGCGGAGCCCGGGTGCTACCTTCGCGGTCGGCGAACCCACCGCCCGGAGGGCACTCATGGAGACGCGACGCGCGGAGACGGCGGAGGAGCGCGAGGCCATCGCCCGTCTGACGTACGACATCTACGTCGACGAGATGGGCTGGGACGACATCGGCGACCGCGAGCGCCGCACGGTGACGTTCCCCGACGACGCGAGCGCCCGCTTCGTCTACGCGACCGACGAGGGCAAGGTCGTCGGCGCCATCCGCGTGCAGCTCGGCGCCGATGGGCCGTTCACCGCGGAGACGGAGCAGACGTACGACCTCGGCCGCTTCGCCGGGGTCGCGGCGCCGGCCGAGATGGCCGTCCTCACCCGCCTCATGGCGCGCCCCGAGCACCGCGCGGGGTTCGTGCCGTTCGCGCTCATGGCCGCAGCCGCCGAGCTGGCCGTGCGTCAGGGGGTGCAGCTCTTCTTCTGTGACTGCCAGCCGCACCTGCTCAACCTCTACACCAAGGTCGGCTTCCGCACGTACGCCCGGTGCTTCAGCCATCCCATCGTGGGGCTGATGATCCCGCTCGTAGCGGCGCCCCTCGACGTCGAGCATCAGCGGCGCATCGGCTCCCCCTTCCTCGCGCTCGCCGAGCAGCACCACCGCCCCTCGCCGATCCCGGCGCTCCTCGACCAGCTCCTCGCGACGGGCGAGGCCACGACGAGGATCTCGGGCCAGGACGAGGCGGCGCGGTGGGTCGCGGAGTACGAGCAGGCCTGCCGCCAGACCGAGCGCCGGGTCGGTCTCTTCGACGGCATGCCTCAGGAGACCATCGCCCGCATCCTCGATCGCGGCTCGATCCTCGATTGCCGGGCCGGGGACCGCATCATCCGCAAGGGCGTCGCCGACCGGACGCTCTACGTGATCCTCCAGGGGACCGTCGAGATCCGGGTGGGCGAGCAGGTGACCGACGTGGCCACCCGGGGCGACGTCATCGGCGAGATCGCCTACCTCATGCAGGCGCCGCGGACCGCCAACGTCTACGCCGCCACGGACGACGTGCGGATCGTGAGCCTGCGCGAGAAGGCGCTCGCGGAGCTCCGGGAGGGGAACCCCGACGTGGCGGCGCGGCTGTTCGAGAACCTCTCCCGGATCCTCTGCCAGAAGCTGGTGTCGCTCCACCGGCGGCACCTGGTGTAGCCCCGGAGCTCGCGGCGACGCCCGGCTGACCCTCTGACGCCGCCAGCTCGGACCGAGCCCGCGAGCCGCCGTGTCCCGGAAGATCGACGGCGAGCACGGTGTGGTCTCGGGCCAGCTCGACGTCGAGGCCGTTCCAGGCGTCGCGCCGGCCACCGAGCCCGTGGAGGAGCACGACCGCCGGGCCGGTGCCCATGGTCGTGATGTACAGCTCCGGGGCGGCGGCCGAGAGCGGCGTCCGCGTGCACCTCGATGACGGCAGCGCCGCGGAGGTGCTGTTCTTCGACAGCGGGAACGTGGACTTCACCGCGACCTGGAACGAGTACCTGTTCGACGGTGGCTGGGCGCTCGGCGCGGGGCGCCAGCTGGCCGAATGGCTCGGTGTCCCGTACCGGGATCAGTGGAGCTGAAGCATAGGACGAAGGCGGGCGGGCCGTGGGCGGCGCCGGGGCGCGCTCGATCAGACGCGTCGCGGCGGGTCGGTCAGTCGATCACCTGGGTCTTGCAGCCGATCAGGACGTCGACCTCGCCCGAGGTGTCGGGCATGACCGTGCTGCAGGTCGCGGCGCACAGGATGATCTGCGTCGGCGCCGTCGGGTTGTCGTAGTACCAGGCGTCGCCGCTCGCCGGGCAGTGGGCCTGGTCCGCCACCTGCGGGACGAGCTCCGCGCCGCCGCCGCTCCCGGGCGTGTACTGCACGTTCACCTTGCCGTAGTCCGGGGCGCCGCCGTCGCCGGGCGGCGGGATCTGGTAGGTACACCCGAGCGCCTGGCCGCGGATCGCGTTGAGCGCCGCGAGGAACTGCTGGGTCACGTTGCCGCCCGTGTCGACCATGAACGCCTGCGTCGTGCCGCCGGCGGCGGCGATGCCGTTCAGGTTCGACAACGACGCGCCCACGCCGATCACGAAGGTGAGGATCTTCGGCGTGCCGCTCGCCCCGGCGGTGGCGATGGCGTCGATGTGGCCGAGGTCGGTGTCGCACTCGGTCGGGTCGCCGTCGGTCGCGAGCACGAGGATGGCCACGTGCCCGGGGTGCGCCGAGGCCCAGGTCCTGGCGTGGTCGATGCCGCCCTGGAGCGCGGCCGAGGTGGGGGTGCTGTTCGTGGGGCCATGGTGCACGACGGAGGTCGTGAGGGCGGCGTTGACCCCCGGCACCGGCGCGATCTCCACGTCGGGGTGGGCGTAGTCGGCCGCGGTGCACGAGTCGTTGGCGCTGCCGGCCCCGAGGCACACGTGCAGGAGACAGGGCCCGCAGGAGGGGCCGCCGCAGTCCGCGGTCGTGTTGCAGAAGTTCGCGGTGCAGGCCACGCCACCCACCGGCAGCGGGAAGTACTGCAGGCCGACCGAGATGCCGGTGAGCCCCGGTTGGTTGACGAAGGCGGCGAGGGCCGAGGTCACCGCGCTCCACTTCGTCCCGCCGGAGACCGCGTCGCCCATCGAGCCGGACTGGTCGAGCATGATGTAGATGTCGAGGGGCTGCTGCTCCGCCTTGGTGCTCGCCAGGGCGCAGGTGGCGTCCTGGCCCTGCTCGCCGCCGTCGCTGGCCGGGAGCGCGTCGTAGTCGCCCGGCCATGGATTGGCATCCCGCTGCGGCGCGTCGGCCGCCGCGTCGCGGGCCGGTCCGCCGGGGCCGATCGGATCGCTGCTCGGACCGCAGGCGCCGAGGCTCAGCAGGAGGGCGCCGACGACGGGGTAGACGGACGCGCCACGAATCGTCCCGCACCGGAATGCCATCGCCACCTCCGCGCTATCGGACCACCTCCAGCGAGGCTACGCCGCCCACCCGGCGCCGCAAGGCCCGCCCCTGCCCCGGAGCTCGAGGCGTCGTTTGGGTCGCGCGCGGGGCGATCCGCTCGCGCGCAGGGCGCTCGCCACGTTGCCCCGTTGAGCGGCGTCCCGGTGCTTCACGGCGCGCACATCGCCGCCGAGCACTCCCAGCGGTGGCCCAGGACGTCGTAGTTGCACGTGCCCGCCCCGGCGCAGTCGCTGTCGTCGATGCACGTGTCGCTGCACGTGTGGCAATAGAAGCCGTGCCCGCACTTGTCCCCGCACGCGCAGGGAACCTGGGTCCACCCGGGGCCTGGCGGAGTGCCCGTCGCCCCAGGCGAGCCCTCGTAACAGGCGCCGCCACCGTCGGGACACAGGTCCGGGGAGAAGCACGCGCACAGCCGATCGAGGACGCTGGGCGAGCAGTATCCGCCCGGGCCGCAGTCGGAGTCGACGGTGCAGTTGCCGCCGCCGACACACGCGTTCGGCGCGCTGCTCGCGCTCGACGGACGGCACGCGCACGGCGCGCCGCCGGCGCAGTCGGAGTCCTGGAAGCACTCGTCGTAGGTGCACGCCAGGACCGGCGGCGGAATCCACTGCCCGCAGCGGCCGTTGGGGCCACTCGTGCAGTCCGAATCCATGGTGCAGTCGCAGATGAGCATGGGCGACACGCCGCCGTCCGGGCACGCGCTCACCTGCGTGGGAGTCGTGGCGGCACGCGCGCGCGGGCACACGGGGCTCGCGGGCCGGTGGTGCAACGGGACGCGACGGAGGGCGCAATCCCCCGCGGCGGTGGCGTCGCCCGGCACCGCGCCGCCGCCATCGGCGGGGGCGGCGAAGCCCGTCAAGGCGCGGTCCCCGCATCCGAGCAGCAGCACGACCAGGGCGGCCGGGATGGTGCGCCCGGCGACGCGGGGCAGCACCGCGCCAGGCGTGAGGTTTCGTCTCATCGGGTTTCCCACGAGAATGGCGCGGCCAGTGTGTGCACGGGACGTGCCAGGGCTGCAAGGCTCGCCGGGGCGTGGCCGCGCCGGTGATCACGACGGGTTGGGCCCACGCGAGCGGATCAGGTGCCGTTGTCTGCGGTCAATAGCTGCTGACAGCTGACACCAGGCCCTCCCGCTGACCGTGCTAGCATGGGACCGATGGCGAGGTCACGACTCGTTCTCAGACTCGTGAGCCGCGTGGTCGCGGATGTCGCCTTCTACGGCCTTCCGCTGTTCCTGGCGGCGTGGACGCTGCACTGGCGGCGGGCGTGGGCGCTGCTCGGGGTCGTGGCGCTCACCACTGCCGTCACGGTGTTCAGCGTCTACCCGCAGCGTCCGGACCTCCTCGAGGAGCGCTCCAAGACGCCGGTGCAAAAGGGGCAGCCCGCGGCCGACAAGTTGCTGCTGCTGGCGCAGCTCGTCACGTTCCTGGGCCTGCTGGTGTTCATCGCGCTCGACGCGCGGCGGTTCCACCTGCTCGGCGCGACC
This sequence comes from Polyangia bacterium, assembly GCA_036504295.1. Lineage (GTDB taxonomy): Bacteria > Myxococcota_A > Polyangia > JACRCY01 > JACRCY01 > DASXVK01. The sequence continues at coordinate 7,981 of DASXVK010000051.1, read as the reverse complement.
CGCCTGCCAGTCGCCACGGGCGGGCTCATCCTCTTCGTCGCGGGTGCGGCGATGATCACGTGGGCCATGCGGGAGAACGCCTTCGCCTCCGCGGTCGTGAGACACCAGGAGGAACGCGGGCAGGTCGTCGTGCAGTCGGGGCCGTACGGGATCGTGCGCCACCCGATGGTCGCCGGTTCGATTCCGTCCACCGTGGGCGTGGCGCTGTGGCTCGGCTCCCCGGCCGCGGCACTGCTGGCGGCCGCCCCCATCGCGGTGAGCGTCCTGCGCGTCATCGTCGAGGAGCGCGTCTTGCGCCACGCGCTGCCAGGCTACGTCGACTACGCCCGGAGCGTCCGCTGGAGGCTGGTGCCGCACGTGTGGTGAGGCTCGGGGGCGGACGAGCGCACCGGCTACGGCGTGCGTGACGTGCGGGCTCGGCCCTTCGCGCCCGGCTTCCCCTTGCCCGTGGTGCGCGCCTTGGGGCGGGGCGACGCCACCTTCCCCGCCTGCCGACGCCGCGCGGGAGCCTCGCTGGCCGTGGCTGCCGCCGCGAGGGCCGCGGCACGCGACCGGGCGGCGGTCGGGCGCGCCCTGGGGCGCCTCTTCGGCGTGGGCTCGGCCGCCCCGTCCGTCCCGTCCGCCAGGTCGATCCCGAACAGCTCCGACAGCCCGGCGTCCCCGAGCACCTTCTCGGCCGCCGGGCCCTGCTTCGCCAGCGGCACGCCCGCGCCCGCGTGCGCGATGAGCTGCTGCTCGTCGACCTGCCGCAGCCGGAACAGCAGCTCGGGCTTCGTGTCGAGGCGCGCACCGACGCCGTAGAGCACGGCCGCCACGTGCTTGCACATGGAGGCCCAGTCGGGGCACGAGCACGAGAACTCGATGTCCGCGGGCGCCGGGAAGAGGCCGGTCCGCTGCTGACACAGCCGCTCCATCACCCCTCTGGAGAAGCGGCCCTGGAGCAGCTCCACGAGCGAGTCGATGGCCCCGGCGCACGCGGCGCAGATGGCCTTGAAGCGGGCCTTCGGGACCGGCGCGACGGTCACCTTCACCTGGTAGAGCTCGGAGCCCGCGACGTGCGCGGTGACCTCGCCGGCGCCCACCTGCAGGTCGACGACCGAGCCGTTGCGCACGTACGTCCGGCCGCGCGGGATCCGGTTGGCGTAGTCGCCGTAGCGCTCCAGGTTGTCGCACCACGATTTCCCCCAGAAGGTGCTGGCGATCGTGCGCCCCTCGATCACCACCGGCGCCACCGGGTGCCCCTTCTTCTTGAGCTTGGCCATCTCGCGCTCGGCCTGCTGCCGGCGCTCGGCCACGGACACGTAGGGACGCCACTCGTAGTAGCCGTAGGACATGGTCAATTCTCCTCCGCGGCGGCGTGCAGGTCCAGCGCGACGAGCGTGAGCAGCTCGGCGTCCTTCATCTCCGTGAGCAGCAGCTCCGCGCCGCCCTCCAGGAGGTCCTGCGAGAGCTGGCGCTTGGACTCGATGAGCTGGTCGATCTTGTCCTCGACCGTGCCCCGGCAGACGAACTTGTGCACCAGCACGTTCTTCGTCTGGCCGATGCGGAACGCGCGATCGGTCGCCTGGTTCTCCACGGCCGGGTTCCACCAGCGGTCGAAGTGCACGACGTGCGACGCGGCCGTGAGGTTGAGGCCCGAGCCGCCGGCCTTGAGCGACAGGACGAAGAACGGGACCGTCTCGTCCTCCTGGAACTGGCGCACCAGGCCCTGGCGCTTGCGCACCTCGGTCTCGCCGTGGAGCACGAGCCCGGGGCGGCCGAACACCCCGCCCAGAAAGGCCGCGAGCGGCGCGGTCACTTCGCGGAACTGCGTGAAGACCAGGACCTTCTCCTGTCGGGCGGCGATCGTCTCGGCGATCTCGCGCAGCCGGCCGAGCTTGCCGCTGTCGCCCGGGGCCCAGGCGCCGTCCCCCAGCCACTGCGACGGGTGGTTGCAGATCTGCTTGAGGCGCATGAGGAACGCGAGCACGGTGCCGCGGCGCTGCATGCCCGCGGCGGATTCGAGCTGCGCGGCCAGCTCCTTGACGGCCTGCTGGTAGAGCGCGGCCTGCTTGCGGGAGAGCGGGCAGTAGGCCTTGACCTCGGTCTTGTCGGGCAGGTCCGCGATCACGGCCCGGTCGGTCTTGAGACGCCGCAAGATGTAGGGGCGCACGAGATCGCGCAGGGGCGCATAGGGGTTGTGCGGCCGCGCGGCGAGGCGCTTGGTGAAGGCGGTGAACTCCTTGCTCGAGCCGAGGAGGCCGGGATTGAGGAAATCGAAGATCGACCAGAGATCGCCGAGGCGGTTCTCGACCGGGGTGCCGGTGAGCACGATGCGCGCGTCGGCCTTGAGCCCCTTGGCCGCGCGCGTCTGCTTGGCGCCCGGGTTCTTGATGGCCTGCGCCTCGTCGAGGATCGCCAGGCGCCAGCGTCGCGCCGCGAGCCACGGCAGCCGGAGCAGGGTTGCGTAGCTGGTGATGACGAGGTCGGTGGCGTCGAGCCGGCCCGCGTCCGGCGTCTTCAACTCCGCGGCCGGCGTGACCGACGGGTGCGCGACGAGCGCGCGCAGCGACGGCGCGAAGCGCTCGATCTCGGCGACCCAGTTGGCCAGGAGCGACGCCGGCGCCACGAGCAGGCTGGCCGTGGGCCCGGCGCCGGACTGCTTGAGCGCGAGCAGCAGCGCCAGCGCCTGCAGGGTCTTGCCGAGGCCCATGTCGTCGGCCAGGCAGGCCCCCAGGCCCAGCGACGCGAGCAGGTGCAACCACCGGAGCCCCGCCTGCTGGTACGGGCGCAGCGTCGCCTGGAGCAGCGGCCCCGGGTCGATGCGGTCGAGCGCCGCGGGGCGGCGCAGCCCGGCGAGCGTCGTGGCGAGCCACGGCCCGGCGGTGACGCGGGCCCAGTCGGCGTCCACGCGCTCGGCGTCGTCGCCGGCGGTGACGCGGGCGCCCGCCAGGAGCCGCAGCGCCTCCGCGAACGTGAGCCCCTCGGCCCTGGCCGCGGCCTGGGCGGCGCGCATCTCGTCGAGCATGCGCTGCAGGCGCTCCCGGTCGACCTCGACCCACTGGCCGCGCACGAGCGCGAGCCCGTCCGTGCCCGCGAGCAGCTGCTTGATCTCCGCGGCGCCGAGCCGCGCGCCCTCCAGCGTGACCGACAGCTCGAAGTCGAGCAGGGCGTCGGTGCCCAGGCGGCTGGGCGGCTGGCCGCCGACCGTGGCCGTCACCTGCGGCCGGGGCGGCCGCCGCGCGCGCCACTGGGCCGGGACCCGCACCACCACGCCCGCGGCCTCGAGCGTGGGCAGGTCGCGGAGGAACCGCACGGCGTCGGCCGGCGACCAGCGCAAGGGGTGGAAGATCTCGGCCGCGTCGACCATGGCCCGCAGCCACGGGCACTGCGCCGCCGCGCGCTGCACCGGCAGGAGCAGCGAGAGCAGCCGCTCCTTGCTGGCGGCGCCGGCGTACTCCTTGAGCGCCTGGCCGAGCGGCAGGTGCTGCGCCTTGCCGTGCGCCGTGAGGCGCGTCGTGTAGGTGGCGAGGAAGGCGAACGGCGCGGCCTCGTCCTTGCGGTTCTCGGCGAGGTTGAAGTGCACGCGGCCGACGAGGTGCCAGGCCGGGTGCTGCCGCGCCAGGTACTCCTGGACCGTGCCCGGGTGCGCCGCGATCGCCGCGCGGAAGGCGCAATCGATCGCGGTCCACAGCGCGGCGAGCACCGCCGCGGTCACGTACTCGCCGCCGACCATGGGCGGCGCGGCCAGTGCCAGCGCCTCGGCCTCGCCGTCCGGCAGCGGCGGCACCTGCGCCTGGGCGCGCAGCTCCTCGACGTCCGGCAGCCCGCACACGGCCGTGACGAAGCGCGCCCCGAGGTCGCGCCAGTACCCGAAGACGGGCGGCAGCACCGTCTGCACCTCGGCGGCCCCGAGCTGCAGGAGGCCGTGACCGCTGCCGCGCTCGAACGCGGCCGCGAGGCGCGTCGCGACCGCCGGGTCCAGCGGCAGCGCGTCGTCGGCCGGCGCGAGGTAGAGCCGGCCGTGCGGCGTGAGGGCCGGGGCGAGGTCATGAGCGGCCGCAGTCGCGGCCGCCGGGCTGGCGGGAGGGGCGGTGCGTGTCACCGGCGTTGTCCTGGCATTTCGTCCTGCTTCGCGCCCCGGAGCAAGCGAAATGCGTTGCCGCAGGCCGCCGGCGCGATGGGGAGGAGCTCTCGAATGCTCGTGAGAACCGTCATTCGCGGCATGATCGCGCCCGCGAAGCGACATGGACGGCGTCTACCCGAAGGTGTCCGCGATCGAGGCGGAGCGGCTGCTCGCGCGGGCCGATGCGGACATCCTGGTCGTCGGGCACACGCACATCCCGCTCGAGATCCTGGTCAGCGGCGGCCGCGCGATCGTCAGCCCCGGCGCGCTGCTGCGACATCCCGCGCACCCCATGGCCGAGGGCGCGCTGCTCTACGACCCGGAGTCGCAGCAGTTCGTGCCCGCGCCAAGTGCGGGCGGCGGGACCTTCGGGATGCTGGAGCTGCCAGCGGGGCGGTTCACGGTGCACCGGGCCGAGGACGGTACGCTGGTCGATATCACTCGGGGGAGGTAGCGCTGCTGGCGAAGCTCGTCGTCGTGTCCGCGTCGTGGTGCCAGCCGTGCCAGCAGCTCAAGGCCAGGCTCAAGGCGGCGCAGCTGCCGTTCAAGGTGGTGGACGTCGACTCGAGCGCCGGCGGCCGCCTCGCCGATGAGCTCGGGGTCGCGACGGTCCCGGCGGTCTTCGTCAAGACCGACGACCGGTACGTCCGCGTGCAGAACCCCAGCCTGGCAACGATCCGGGCGGCCCTGCAGCGACACGAGGAGCGCGAGTGCAGCGCGCTCAGCTGAGGCTGAGCCCGGGGGCCGCCGTGCGCGGCCCGCAGGACCCCCGTCTCGTGTCAGACCCGCGCCCCAGGCTGATCGCATGCCCCACACCCGCGAGGTCTTTGGCTACGCGGGCTTCTGGTCGCAGGCGCACGGTCCCGACCCCGCCGCCGGCGCGGGACAGCGCGATCGCGTACCTCTGCCGCACACGAGCTCGGCGCGGCGGCCTACGCGATCAAGTCCGCGCGCGCGGCCGCCCCCGCAGGCGCGGGTGAGCGCGCCGGCCGCCGCGAGTGCCGGTGGCAGCGCGAACAGCTCCCGGATGGGATTCGCGAGCTCGTCCTGGAGGATCAGCGGTTGCGAAACGACGTCTGCTGGTCGGTGTTCGACTGCTGACGGCAATGTCAGTCCCGCTTCCGCTTCGGGATCACCACGTCGGGTCGCTCGCGGCGCGGATCGATACGGGCTCCATTCCAGCCATCAGTATGCCGCCGTCACATGCGGCGCGTACAGCTCCAGCGTGTGCACGAGCGGGTGCGGGCTGCCCGCGGGCTCCGCCACGGACAGGCACAGGCTCATGTCGTAGCCGCCGCCGGCGGTGCGCGAGACCTGCAACGTCCCGGCGAGGCCCATCGTGTAGCTGTCGGGCGCGGGATTGCAGTTACCCTGAGCCGGGTCGCAGCCGACGTCCACTTGCACGCCCCAGCCGGGCGGCGGGTTCGCCAGATCGATGGTCGCCGGGAGCGCCGCCTGGCCGACCTGGGCACGCCACATGACGACGATGGGGACCATGCTGTACGGCACCGTCTGCGTCACGACCACGAGCTCGGCGGCGTCGCAGCAGTTGAGCGGCAGCACCGTCCCCTGGACCGCAGGGTTGGACTCGTTGCCGTTGACGATCATGTGGTTGAAGCTGCCGGTGCAGAAGGCCGGGAGCGCGGAGTCGGGGGCGGCGTCGACGGGGTTCCCGCAGGGCCCGCCGTCGAGGACCGAGACCCGGCAGTGCCAGCTGCCATTCATGCACCGGCAGTAATCCACCGCGCCCGGACACGGTCCCGGCAGGTAGTACGGGCAGGTCTGCGCCGAGTCGAAGCTGCAGCTCGCCCCCTCGGCGGGCGCCGGCGAGGGGCAGACGGCGGCGTCGCCGGGGGTGATGCCATCCGCGGGGCCGTCGCTCGCGGCGCCGCCATCCGGAAGGCTGGCGCCGGTGCCGGCGCGGCCGCCGCACGCGACGAGGCTGAGGGTCAGCAATGCGACGATCAGGCGAAGGTGCGGCACGGCGGGCCTCCTGTGCGTCCACGTTACTGCCGGTCTGGCGGGAAGAGAAGGCGGTGTTCGTTGACGGAGACCGATCGCAGCGTGGCGTGAGCGCCGTTCGATTGTCGCACATCATCATCATGACGTTCGGCGAGACCGACGAGCGGCCCCGGCGCACCTCCCGCCTACCTGACCTTCACCGCCGCCGCGGGCCGGTTCTCCGGCAGGTCGAACATCCCGACCACCTGCACCGCGTGCCCGGTGCCGCCCCCGCTGTCGTGGTAGTCGTAGCGCCCGGTCACGAGCCCGCACAGGCGGGTCCGTCGCCCCTCCACGAGGTCACCGCTCGAGCCGGCCGCGATGTAAGTCCTTGAGGGCCGCGCGAGCGCACGCTGGCCGCTCGTTCGCCCGCGCCCGGATCGTGGTAGAAGTGCAAAGGCCACTCGTCGTGGTGGCGCTGGACTGGAGGGGACCATGGCATCCACCCGGCAGCCCGTACGCTTCGATCCGCCCCACGATCTCATCGCGTCGATCCGCAACGGCCGCTGCGTCGCCTTCGTCGGCGCGGGATTCTCGGCTGCCGTCGTGCCGAGCTGGGCCCGCCTCCTCGGGTGCCTCGCCGCACGGCTGGAGGTGCCCTTCGAGCCGCCCGAGGCCGGCAACGCGCTCCTGCTCGAGGCCGTGGGCGAACAGCTCCACAAGCGAGCCGGGGACCGGTGGGAGGCGCTCGTGAAGCAGGTGCTCGACGAGCAGGTCGCGTTGGCGACACCGGCGCAGCGAGCGCGCCTGGAGCTGCGCCGCAAGCATTTGGTCGACATCCCCTTCAAGGCCATCCTGACCACGAATTTCGACCCCTGCCTGACGAGCACGCGCGAGGTGCTCGGCCCCCCGGTGTACAGCGAGGTGCTCCGCGAAGAGCGGGTGCGGTGGTGGGACGCGCCGCCGAGCCCCGGCCGGCACACGCGTCCGACCCCGATCTTGAAGCTCCACGGCGATGCCAATGGCAAGCCGGATACCCTCCCGCTCGTCCTCGGGCGGTCCGAGTACCGACGCCGCGTGTACGGGGACCGCAACTACGCGAACTTCGTCCGGTCCGTGTTCGCCGAGTACACGGTGCTGTTCCTCGGGGTGTCGTTCACGGACGCCTACCTCAACGAGCTGCGCTCCGAGGTGCTGCACCTCGTGCACTTCGACCAGGCGCCGCGCCGGTGGGGGTAGCCATCGTGCACCAGCCGACCAAGCTGTTCCAGGACTTCCTCGAGGAGGTCGAGGGCATCGAGGTGCTCCGGTCCGACGCCGACGACCACTCGGACTTTGACCGCTGGCTCGAGGTGATCGCCGCCCGCACGTCCCTCGGCGGTCGGCTCGGACACCTGCTGCGGAACAAGCACATCGTCTGGGTGGACCCCAACCACTCGGCGAACAACCAGCTCGGCCACGATCAGCTTCATGCGGCGGCGAAGATCGAGGACCTCAGCGGCCCGGCGGAGCTGGACGAGGGCCGGCACGCGGGGGCCGACGTGCTCCTGACGAGCTTCGGCCACCACGACGGGCTCGCGTTCCGGCTACTGGAGACCGTCGGCCGCTGGAAGGAACGTCCACCGGTGATCGTGTTCGCCGCGCCCCTCGACGCCGATCTGCTCGCCCGGAACCGGCGCGAGTGCTTGCGGCGCGGCGCGTGGGAATACACCACCGACTGGAGCGAGCTCTACCGCGCGATCGAGCTCGTAGTCGGCCGCGTGCCCGGGTCGGGCGAGGGGTACTGAGGCGGCGGGTTGCCGCCGCGCTGTGGAGAAGACCGCATGAGCGACACCTGTCAGCGCCGCCACGCTGCCTGATGGCTTGACTCCGTTTCCGCGCCCACGTTCGGCGATGGAATAGCGAAACCCCCCTCGAGAAACTTGACCCCAAGCT